>JBILCM010000002.1:0-114004 GCA_044353165.1 Paenibacillus sp. | reverse complement strand
ACTTTGTTTAACATGGTAGGATTTCAAACCCATCTGAAGTGGGGAGAGCAGAAGCGGGTATTTTCGATGATTCCTGGTCTTGAACATGCTGAGTTTGTCCGTTTTGGAGTAATGCATCGGAATACCTTCATCAACTCACCAAAATTGTTAAAACCTACGTATCAACACCATGAGCGTCGACAATTGTTTTTCGCAGGTCAAATGACTGGAGTTGAAGGATATGTTGAATCCGCGGCATCCGGCCTCATCGCAGGACTGAACGCGGCTCTTGTGGCAATGGATCGTGAACCGCTAGTTTTCCCCGCAGAAACGGCGCTGGGCAGCATGGCCAATTACATTACAACTGCAGATTTCAGACATTTTCAACCGATGAATGCCAACTTCGGGTTGTTCCCACCTCTTGATGAAAGTATCCGTAACAAGAAGGAGCGCAATGAATCCATTGCACTGCGTGCTTTGGAACACGTTCGTCGCATTTCCATTGGCCTTCACGAGCGAACCTTGTCATCTAAATAAACGCTGTGATACGATGACTTGTGACATAACATCATTTTTTTCATTCGGGGGTATGGTGATGGAATCAACTCCTCAAATTGAACGATTCTTGTTGAGAATGGAATTAGAGGATAGCGCATCGCCGCTCACGATTCGTAATTATGCTTCAGATATTTCACAGTTCGAACTTTTTTTGAAGCAACAAAAAATATTCGATTACGAGACCGTTACCCATCTTACGGTGCGATCCTTTCTAGCACAACTGAATGCAAGGCACTTGGCGAAGCGGTCCATCGCTCGGAAATTATCAGCGCTTAGATCGTTTTTTCAATTTCTTCACAAAGAAGGAACGATTACTCAAAACCCGCTGTTGCTGTTAAGAAGTCCTAAGTTGGAGCGAACATTACCTACATTTTTGTATGTAGAACAAACATTTCGTTTGCTTGAGCAACCGAATATTCAAACTCCGCAAGGACAAAGAGACCGTGCGATGTTTGAATTGCTTTATGGTTGCGGGATGCGGATAAGTGAATTGGTGACACTGGATGAAGACGCTGTGCAATTTGATGCAGCAATGGTATTGGTGCAAGGCAAGGGAGAGAAAGAACGATGGCTGCCCGTAGGAGAGCATGCGTTAGATAGCTTGAAGGTTTACTTGCAAGAAGGCAGGAAGACATTGCTACGCGGGGCGTATTCAACTTGCGAGGCTTTGTTTTTAAATCGGAAAGGAACAAGGCTTACGGATCGAAGTGTTCGCCGTATTCTTGATAAATATGTAGCACAACTAGCAGATGTTAACAAAATAAGCCCACACACGTTGCGGCATTCATTTGCTACGCATTTGTTGGAGGCTGGTGCGGATTTGCGTGTCTTGCAAGAACTATTGGGGCATGCCAATCTCTCAACGACTCAAATTTACACGCACGTGACTAAGGATCATTTGCAATCTATTTATAATCGAGCGCATCCAAGAGCATAAACAGTTCATGAAGGAGGCAACATGATGCAATCCACTTTTCACGCAACCACAATTTTTGCCGTTAGGCATCAAGGGAAAGGTGCAGTAGCAGGCGATGGTCAGGTTACCTTCGGCAATGCGATGGTCATGAAACACGGGGCTAAGAAAGTTCGACGACTATATCGAGGGAAAGTGATTGCGGGTTTTGCAGGCTCAGTGGCTGATGCGATTACATTATTCGAAAAGTTTGAAGGCAAACTTGAAGAGCACGGCGGTAATCTACAGCGAGCTGCTGTCGAACTTGCCAAAGATTGGCGGTCCGATCGTGTATTGCGCCGACTTGAAGCGATGATGATCGTAATGGATACCCATTATCTGTTGTTGATTTCAGGCAATGGAGAAATTATTGAGCCTGATGACGGCATCCTTGCGATCGGCTCTGGTGGAAGTTATGCTTTAGCAGCAGGGCGCGCATTAACGCGCTATGCAGGCCATCATATGGAAGCAAAAGAAATTGCTCGTGCTGCGATGCAGATGGCTGCTGAGATTTGTGTTTACACGAATGACAATATCATTGTAGAAGAATTGGAGGGTTAAACAATGGATTCTCCATCCACGAATGCGATCACCCCCAGACAAATTGTCGCTGAGCTTGACAAATACATAATTGGACAGAAGAATGCCAAACGTTCAATGGCAGTGGCATTGCGTAATCGCTACCGAAGAAGCCAATTGATAGAGAACGTTCGTGACGAAATCACACCTAAAAATTTGCTTATGATTGGACCGACTGGCGTTGGGAAAACAGAAATTGCCCGCCGACTCGCTAAATTGGTGAATGCTCCGTTCGTCAAGGTCGAAGCCACAAAATTTACGGAAATTGGTTATGTTGGGCGTGACGTAGAATCTATGGTCAGGGATTTGGTTGAGACTGCGATCCGCATGGTGAAAGCAGAACGGTTCGAACAAGTGAAAGACCAAGCAGAAGTTTTGGCGAATGGGCGCATTGTTTCAATTCTTGTCCCATCTGCACAACGCGAGAAATCTCCAAAAAACCCACTCGAGATGTTATTTGGTTCGAATACAGCTCAAACTCAACAGCAATCGACTGAACAAGACGCGACTATATTGGAAAGAAGGGAAGCGATTCGCCGAAGATTAGCCGCAGGTCTAATGGAAGAAGAGACTATAGAGATTGAAGTGGAAGAGCAAGGCCCTAATATGTTCGAGATGTTGGCTGGGCAAGCGGGTCAAGAACAAATGGGTATGAATTTTCAAGAAATGTTAGGGAATATGCTTCCTAAGCGAAACAAACGTCGAAGATTGACCGTGAAAGAAGCGCGGAAAGTACTTATCCAAGAAGAAGCACAGAAGTTAATCGACATGGATGATGTTACGCAAGAATCAATTCGGCGAGCTGAACAAACAGGAATTATTTTTATCGACGAGATTGATAAGATCGCCAGTTCTTCAAGGGGGAATGGCCCTGACGTATCTCGCGAAGGGGTCCAACGTGACATTTTACCCATCGTAGAGGGTTCTACAATTATGACAAAATATGGACCCGTGAAGACGGATTATGTTCTCTTCATAGCTGCAGGCGCGTTTCACATAGCGAAGCCATCCGACTTGATACCTGAATTGCAAGGTCGATTTCCGATTCGTGTTGAATTAAATTCATTAACCCAGAACGATTTCGAACTCATCCTGAGAGAACCGAAGAATGCATTGACGAAACAATATACGGCATTGTTACAAACGGAAGGGATAGAAGTAGAATTTACGGACGAATCCATTGCAGAAATCGCACGGATTGCGGCGGAAGTGAACCAAAATACTGAAAACATAGGTGCGCGACGGCTTCACACCATTTTGGAGAAACTTTTAGAAGATCTCTCATTTGAGGCACCTGAGATCACATTGGAGCATATCGCCATCACCCCAGAGTATGTGCGCGGCAAATTAGGGGATATTGTGAAAAATCGTGACTTGAGTCAATACATATTATAAGACGTGAGAGGTAAGTGTTTGTTGTCATGACTTTGTTATCCAAAACAAGACAATTAAATAAGTTGTTACAAAAGGCGGCAGGCACATCCGTTAATTTTATGGAGATAGCCGTCGTCTTAAGTGAAACCATTCAGGCCAATATTTTTGTTGTCAGTCGAAAAGGAAAAATATTGGGCTATGGTTTGTTGGATGAGGAGATGTATTCTGATTTTGGGCGAATTGCCGTATCATCGTTGCGTTTCCCATCGGATTTCAATCATTTATTGCTAGGGATCGATGAGACGGTATCGAATATGGACTTTTCGAATCCGTTTATTCATCGAATTGAACACATCCAATCTATGCTTGATAATCGTTACGTTACACTCGTGCCGATTCTTGGGGCAGGAAATCGAATCGGCACTCTCTTAATAACAAAAGAAGATCAGCCTTTTGAAGACAACGACCTTATACTCGCAGAATACGGGTCTACAATTGTAGGCATGGAGATTTTGCGCGAGAGATCAGAAGAAATTGAACAGGAAGCACGCAGTCGAACGGCTGTGCAAGTGGCTGTAGGGTCATTAAGCTTTAGTGAGTTGGAGGCAGTCGAACACATCTTTGATGAGCTGGGTAGCAAAGAAGGTTTGTTGGTGGCTAGTAAAGTTGCTGAGCGGGCGGGTATCACGCGTTCAGTCATCGTTAACGCTTTACGAAAACTTGAAAGCGCAGGGGTCATTGAAGCGCGTTCCCTTGGAATGAAAGGGACTTACATCAAAATTTTGAACAATCAATTGATGGATAAAATAACAGATTATCGAAGATCATAAAAACATTTTTCATTCTTTCAACGCCTACATAAAATATTATGCTAGGTTTTTTTGTGCAGTAAAGGCATTTATTTTAAAAAAATGGTTAAAATCGCAACTTTTCTTGATATAAAATGTCGAATAAAGAAGGAAAATGTTTAGAAGGCGTTGAATATATATCTGTAGCTACGCTAATGTCTATTTTGTCGTTCCACAATCCGATTTGTGAAGAAGTCTTAGTAATAACAGCAATGGAGGCGAGGGCATGCGATTAATGAATGGTTTAGATATTAGTTCTTCAGCGTTGACGGCACAGCGTTTGCGAATGGATGTTATTTCTTCGAATATTGCCAATGCAGAAACAACGCGAGGTCGGCTGGTCAATGGCCAATGGACCCCATACACACGCAAACTCGTTGTCATGGAACCCAAGGGACAAGCTTCATTCGCTGATACATTACGTGGGACAATGCATAATAAAACAGGTGAGGGCGTGAAAGCGACCAAGATCGTGGAAGATTCGAGTCCTTTCAAGCAGGTATATAATCCAACACACCCCGATGCTGATGCCAATGGTTTTGTGTCAATGCCTAATGTAGATATTCTAAAAGAAATGGTAGATATGATTTCAGCTACAAGAGCATATGAAGCTAATGTAACAGCACTCAATGCATCAAAAGCGCTGATCATGAAAGCTTTAGAGATTGGTAGACAATAACGGATGGGGGATGCTAATTAATGGAGATATCCGCAATTCGCGCCAATGAACTTGCAAGAGCGAATGTAGTTTTACCTATGTCGGATGTAAAAAAAACAACTTCTGTAGATGACGTCGCTGAATCGTTTAGCCATATGTTGGGCAATGCCATTCAATCGTTGGATCAACAGGAAAAGCAAGTTCGAGAACTGAATCAACAATTCGTCACCGGTCAGTTAACGGATGTTCACTCGCTGATGATTGCTTCTGAGAAAGCCTCTCTTGGTTTACAGCTCACAGTTCAAGTTCGTAACAAAGTTATCGAAGCTTACCAAGAAATAATGCGAACGCAGTTATAATTTTTTTCTCAATTGACAGGCTGGCATGAGGTGACATTGTGAACGAAACGCTCAACCGGTATCGGGAACTTTTTCAAAAATTTTGGGGTCAATTTTCAAACAAGCAACGTATATTGTTTATAGGTACATTCGTTTTGAGCGTCGCTACGATCTCGATTCTTGTATTTCAGTTTTCTAAAACAGAGTACTCCCAAGCATTCACGAGTTTAAATCCTACCGATGCCGCGAACGTTAAAGCATATCTCGAGGATAATGGTATACCTTATAAACTTAGTTTGGATGGCCAGACGATCGGTGTACCAAGCACGATGGTGTCCTCTGTAAAAATTGATGTTACATCCCAAGGTTTAGTCGCAAACGGGGCGATAGGTTACGAAATTTTTCGTGAAAATATGAATAGTTGGAGCATGACCGATTCCCAGTTTGATGTCATTAATGCTGATGCACGGGCGGGCGAAGTGCAAAGATTAATTAACTCTATTAATGGTGTGAGCTCTTCTGAAGTGTTGATTACAATGCCGAAACAAAGCGTATTCATTAATGCTGATCGCGGTGGACAGGAAGCTTCTGCATCAGTGGTCGTGATGTTTCGACCGGGATATCCTCCGGATCAAAAAAAGATAGATACGATATATAACATAGTAGCAAAGAGTGTTCCCAGTCTCTCTCTGGACAATATAACAATATCTGATCAGAACGGTGAATTGTTACCTTCATCAAAGTTGGGTGCGGGTTTGGGAGCCGCTAATCAGATTGAACAGCAACTGCGCGTGAAGAAGCAATTCGAAATTGATCTGCAACGCAGCGTAATGTCTTTCCTAGCTCCTCTTATCGGGCAAGACGACGTCATAGTCAGTGTTTTTTCTACGTTGAATTTCGATCAGAAAACAAGTGATCAAAATTTGGTCACTCCGGTGAATGAAGAGAGTGGATCTGGCATTGTCATCTCACGTGAATCCAATGAGGAGAGCGAATCTAGTGAGAATGCTGATCCTGGGGGCGTTGTGGGAACGGGCACTACAGATATTCCTGGGTTTCCTGCCACTTCTGGAACGACGGGAAGCTCAGAATCAGAGAAAAACAGTCTAGTAGAAAACTTTGAAATTAATCGAATACGCAATCAAATTATTTCGAGTCCTTATGTTGTGCAAGATTTGTCTATCTCAGTCGGATTGAATTTGGATCCTAATGATCCCAATTCGCTAGACACCAATACAGTTGAGCAAGTGGAATCGCTGTTGCGAAGTGTGGTGGCATCATCCCTTGCAAATAATGGTCAGTCCTTAACAGATGAACTGCTTGCAACGAAAGTGTCCGTCATTGCGAGAAATTTCGCAGAAGTCGATGTGAATACAAACGCCTCCAATCAAACGTTGCTTTATTCAATTATTGGTGGTTTGGTTGTGGTTCTGTTGGTGGGTGCTGTATTGTTCATGGTACGCCGCCGAAAAGCTTCGGAACAGGCTGCAAACGATGGCGTTGAGATGGTGCCTCAATCCGTGTCAGAAGCCTTCGAAATGGAGCAATTAGGGGAATTTGGCAAAATACGTATACAAATAGAACAGCTAGCAAAACAAAAACCTGAGGATTTTGCAAATCTGCTTCGAGTATGGATGGCAGAGGAATAGAGGTGAGGTGAATGTCACTTAGAGGATTTCAAGGATCAAATTTGACAGGAAGACAAAAATCAGCTATTTTGCTCATTTCACTTGGGCCCGATGTATCCTCTAATGTGTTTAAGCATTTGCGCGAAGAAGAGATTGAACAACTTACATTAGAGATTGCGAACGTTCGCAAGGTAGACAACGAACAGAAAGAAGCCATTCTTAATGAGTTTCAAGAATTGGCTGTAGCGAACGATTTTTTAGTCCAAGGTGGCATCGAATACGCAAAGAATGTTTTGGAAAAAGCACTTGGCAACAACAAAGCGATGGATATAATTAATCGACTCACTTCTACGTTGCAAATTCGGCCGTTTGATTTTGCGCGGAAAGCAGACGCAGGGCAAGTGCTCAACTTCGTCCAGAATGAGAACGCCCAAACGATCGCCCTGGTGCTAACGTATTTATTGCCTGAGCAAGCAGCCAAAATATTATCATCGCTTCCTCAAGAAAAACAAGCCGATGTAGCGAAGCGCATAGCCATGATGGAAAGCACGTCGCCTGAAGTGATTTCACAAGTTGAAAGGGTGCTTGAGCAGAAACTTTCATCTACTCTTACACAAGATTTTACTTCAACTGGTGGTGTAGAAGCGATTGTCAATATCCTTAACGGTGTTGATCGCGGCACCGAACGAACAATTCTGGATTCACTTGAAATTCAAGATCCAGAACTTGCTGAAGAAATCAAAAAGCGTATGTTTGTATTCGAGGATATCATTAGCCTCGATAATCGGGCTATTCAACGGATCATTCGTGATATTGAGAATAACGATCTCCAGTTGGCTCTTAAAGTGGCAAGTGAAGAAGTGAAGGACTCCATCTTTCGTAATATGTCTAAAAGAATGGTCGAAACATTCAAAGAAGAAATGGAATTTATGGGTCCTGTTCGATTAAGAGACGTTGAAGAAGCGCAGACCCGAATTGCTGCGATCGTTCGCCGTTTGGAAGAAGCAGGAGAGATCATTGTTGCTCGTGGTGGAGGGGACGATGTCGTTGTCTAATTTGATAAAATCGAATCGTTACGTTCCGTTAGGACATAACCGCAAAGTTGAACCGCCAGGATACCGTCCTTACATCCAAGAGGAAGAAACTTCTCAGGATTTTATCCAAGATTCTGAAACCGACGAAAGTCATTCGCAGGATGCCGAACTCCAGTTACAAGAAGCAAAACGATGGGTTGATGAACATATATGTGTCGCCAAAGAAGAAGCTTCAAGGATGATTTCGGAAGCTTCCAAACAAATTGATGAATGGTGGGATCAACGCCGAAAAGAAGATCAGAACGTATCGGAAGAACAATCTCGATTGGGATATGAATCAGGATACAATGCAGGAATCAATCAAGCATCGATGGATGTACGTGCGCAATATGAATCTATGATTTCTCAAGCTAAACAATTGATTGAGGACGCCTATTCAGAGAAAGACCTTATCATTCTGGAATCAGAGGCGTTCCTGGTAGAGCTAAGTGTTGCAATCGCTCGTAAAATCATTAATGAGCAACTCGCGATCGATCCCTCTTGGACAACGCGTTATGCCAAAAATATTTTGGAGCGACGTCGTGAAAAAGGGGTCATCACATTGTGCGTGTCACCATCCAATTTCGCAACTTTGAAAGAATCAAGAGAAGAGCTCTTAATGTCAATTGATTCCCAAGGAGAGTTAGTGATTGTCCCAGATCACACAGTCGATGAGGGAGGCTGTGTAGTGCGGACAACATTCGGCACGATTGATGCTCGCATTGACACGCAACTTTCCGAGTTGAAATCCGTCTTATTAGAAACATCACGTCAAGGCAAGGGTCAAGAAATATGATCAACCGAAACGTGACAAAGCCAGATGTCAATAAATATATCGAAAAGCTTCAGACCATTGACCCTGTGCTCATTCATGGTAAAGTGATGCAAATTATCGG
Source organism: Paenibacillus sp. (assembly GCA_044353165.1). GTDB lineage: Bacteria > Bacillota > Bacilli > Paenibacillales > YIM-B00363 > JBILCM01. The sequence continues at coordinate 105,121 of JBILCM010000002.1, read as the reverse complement.
CTTAACGGTAGAGTCTGAGGGGCCCGATGTAAAACTTGGGGATGTTTGTTTGATACATCCCAAAAAAAGCGAAGTTCCGATTAAAGCAGAAGTTGTAGGTTTTCGTAACAACAGAGTGATCCTCATGCCATTAGGAGATCTTCATTCCATTGGTCCTGGATGTGATGTTATTGGCACAGGGAAGGCACTTACTGTGAAAGTAGGTCACGAATTACTGGGCAAAGTGTTAGATGGCCTAGGATCACCGCTTAATGGTGGCAACTTTTCTTACCGTATGCAAGAAGTTTCAGTGAATAATGTGCCAATCAGTCCGTTGAAACGGCCCAGGGTACTCCAACCCATGTCGGTAGGTGTGCGAAGCATTGATGGTTTATTAACGATTGGTCGAGGGCAACGGGTCGGTATTTTTGCAGGCTCAGGCGTGGGGAAATCAACACTGATGGGCATGATTGCAAGAAATACGGCAGCAGACGTGAATGTGATTGGCTTAATCGGTGAACGTGGGCGTGAAGTCTTAGACTTTATCGAACGAGACTTAGGACCTGAAGGCTTGTCAAGATCTGTCGTGGTTGTTGCTACTTCTGATCAACCCGCGCTTATTCGAATGAAAGGTGCACTTGTTACCACGGCTATTGCTGAATATTACAGAGATCAAGGTTTTCATGTCATGATGATGATGGATTCGGTTACCCGTTATGCTATGGCATCTCGTGAAGTTGGATTGGCAGTCGGTGAACCACCTGCAACAAGAGGTTATACACCATCGGTTTTTGCAAGTCTTCCCAAATTGTTAGAAAGGGCAGGTACAGGCCCCAAAGGTTCAATCACCGCATTTTACACGGTTTTGGTTGATGGTGATGACATGAACGAACCAATAGCAGATGCAGTGAGAGGCATTTTAGATGGTCATATTGTTTTGGATCGAAAGTTGGCAAACCGCGGACATTTTCCTGCAATTGATGTTTTAGCCAGTGTATCACGTGTGATGAATGAAATTGCCCCTAAAGATCAAATACAATCGGCAAATCGATTGAAAGAATTGCTTTCTATTTACCGTGATGCAGAAGATCTAATCAACATTGGTGCTTACAAGAATGGCTCAAACCCAGAAATTGACTCAGCCATCCAATCGATACGCAGTATTTATGGCTTTCTGAAGCAATCGACTGACGAAAAAACGACTTTCGAACAAGCGAACCAACAATTGATTTCCATGTTTTCCGGAGGTTGATGATCACCATGCGATTTGTGTATCCGTTCCAACAAATTGTTGATTTGAAAACAAATGAAAAGAAACAGGCTGAGTCGGAACTGTCTGAAGCAATCAATAACTTAAATGTTGTGGAGCTCGAAATGAATGAACTTAAAAAAAACCAATGGCATCAAAAACAAGGGTTACATGAGTTGGCGTCTGAGGGAGTTTCAATAGCACATTTATTGCAAAAACAACAATATATTGATTTTCTTGAAGACAGAATACAACAGTCACAGAAAAGAATGAGTTTAGCGGAGCAGGCAGTTGAGGATTCAAGGAAAACGTTGACGGATCGTATGGTTGATGAGAAGGTTTGGTTGCAAACCAAAGAGAAAGCAAAAGTTGCATTTCAAACTTCAATGTTGCAGATTGAACAAAATCAATTGGATGAAATGGCTACGATGAGAACTTTTAGTCGTTAAATTTTATTGATCATGTTAATATATAAAGGGGGAGAATAGATGGCAGGCAAAGAAGAAAATTCAGAACGTTCATACAACATTTTTGAGCGTCTATTTTTCTATTCATTACCTCTTCTGTTTTCACTTTTACTTGCTACTGTATTATTATCGGCATTTGGTTATGATGTGCTTAATACAGTATTACGTGTTGGAAACGAAATTCCAGTTGTTTCAAATTTTTTACCAGACCCTAAACCGGAACAAGACATCGCTGAGGAAACAACAGGTCTTGATGAAGGTGGAAACAACACGATAACCGAGGCAGCATTAGATGAACGCATAAAAACGTTGGAAGCTTCACTCAAAGCGAAAGATGAAAAAATTATTGCTCTACAATCGGATAATCAATCCAAAGAGAAGAAAGCAAATGATTTAAAAACAGAGCTTGATGCCTTGAAGAAAGCAGACGAACAGAAGAAACTTGATGAAGCTCAATACGTTGCCAACATTCAGAAACTTGCTCAAATTTATTCGAATATGTCAACCAGTAAAGCGGCGCCAGTAATGGAAAGTTTAACATTGCGGGAACGGTTGCTTGTTTTAAAGGAAATGAAACCGGAAAACCAAGTAAAAATCTTAGAAAAGATGGACCCAGGCATCGCCGCAGAAACTTCAATTTTATTGAAGGACACTGTTCCAGTGAAAGACTTGCAAATTGCGGCATTGCAGGAGAGATTGTCGATCAACGGGGAGGAAAAGTCAACTGATAATTTGACAAAAGAAGAAATCAGTCGTACATACGCCCAAATGGAGCCCGCTCGTGCCTCAGACTTGATACTTGAGATTGCAAGCAGAGATCAAGGAAGAGCAGTATCCATCTTGCTTTTTATGGAGGAGGCATCACGAGCAGAAATCTTAAATCTGCTTACGGAGAGAGACAAAGTGACAACTGCAAAATTAATCGCCCAATTGGGTTGATGAATAAATCATACTGAAAGGAGGTGATAAATGATGAACGCATTACAAACCATGACGTCTTATCAATCTACTTCATCCGTAGGAAATGCAATTAGGAATCAACACGCAAACTCATCTCATGCCGAGGGAATTGCTGTTTTTTCTCCTATGTTTCGCGAAATGTTAAATGGAGAAAGCCTTGTGACAGAAGACACAACAATATCTCAAAACGTGTTTCAGCTTCTTAATGACATCGGTGCTAATGAATCAACTGAATCTGTTGATGTGGTTCTGGAGCAACTCATAGCAGCCTTGGAAACATGCCCTTGTGAACTTCAGAGTCAGTTTGTTACATCGCCGGAGATTTCAGAATTGTTAGCATTATTACAGACTGAATTTGTGATGTCTCGCAGTTTGCCGTTATCGGACATTATCAAACCTACCCTAGGCGGACTATCAACAAACGAATCCGTTAAGGAACTTGTTCAGACTTTGCAAAACCTACGGTCGGCATTGCAAGCGCAACCCGAAAATCCTGCTTTTCTTGCAGCTGCTGAACAGGCAAAAGACGTTTTTTCAAAATTACTGCCATCCTCAGAAAAACCTTTGTTAGCGTTAGTACAAGGACCTCCATGGAAAAAAAACGCTGATTCAAAAACTTCAAAGGATGCTGAGATCGTTCAATTGATTTCCCAAACAAAGGCACAAGTACTCAGCATGAAGCTAGGCACAGATAGCGGTTCATTCGCGAAACTTCATTCTACGCATTTAATGGCATTGCAGGCAAAATCTTCATTAAACCATTATATTTCTATGGAAGGCACTGCAAACGCTGTCGGTGTTTATAATGCAACAGGATTGCATGCAGAAAACATTATGCCATCCGAAAATGCAACGACACCTAGATTACCATTGTCGAACGTGTCCGAATTTTTGCAACTTTGGATGAGCAAGCAGGCAACTCGTGGTTCACTCGATTTGAATTCGAGCACAATTATCAAACTTGCACCGGAACATCTGGGCCAAATTGAAGTAAAGTTAACAATGAACAACGGCACATTGTCGGCGATGATCACGGCAGAGACGTTGGCCGCGAAGGATGCACTAGAGTCCAACTTGAGCGCATTGCGTGCGAGTCTGCAAAACCAAGGTATTACGGTTGAAAAGCTAACGGTTAATCAACAGCAATCTAATTTTCAATCCGGAATGTTTCATGATGGCAGACACCGTCAACCATCTAACCAAGGACAGGAACAAAATCAAAACCGCCATCAAGATCATGAAACTGAAGATTGGCTAGAAGTGATGTCGATACTTGGTGATGATGAAGTCAGAATGAACATAGCCGGTGTTTATGGAAGTTCATTCCTCGCAAAGGCTTAGAAGGAGGTGAAAAATATTGAACGGAACATCTTCGATGAGTACAAACAGCGTTTGGCCCTACTATACAAAGGGGAATTTGCAAACGAACGCAAAAAAGAACGTGAATGAAATGGGGAAAGATCAATTTCTTCACATTCTGATGACGCAATTAAAAAATCAGGATCCCTCCAAACCACTTGAGGATCGGGATTTCATTGCTCAGATGGCTCAATTCTCATCTCTAGAACAAATGATGAACGTTGGTACAGAAATAAAAATGTTACGACAGTCGCTTGGCTTGTCCTCGAGTTTAATTGGAAAACAAGTCAGTTGGAATGGGATTGATGAACAGTCTAAACAACATACTTCCAAATCAGGCATTGTGGATGCGATATTGATTCGAGAAGGCGAACAAATTGCAAAAATCGGCAACAATGAAATTCCGCTAGGTCAAATTGTAAAGATCGAAACCGCAACAACGAATGTGGAGAGTGGGAACCCATGAGTGAGCGAAACACGATCGCCAATCTTTATACAGGTCGGATGGGCCCGATTATTCCTAAACCTGTTTCAGACAAGAATTTATCTAAGAATAATGGTCCCTCTTTTCAAAGCATTCTTAATGGTCAACTTGTAAAATTCAGCAGCCACGCTGAATTACGTCTTGCACAGCGAGGCATTCAACTTCAACCTGAACAAGTTATGAAGCTTGGTGGAGCTATTGATAAAGCTGCTGCCAAGGGAGCAAAAGATTCATTGGTGTTGTTTCAAGATATGGCCTTTATCGTGAATGTCAAAAATCGAACGGTTGTTACAGCGATGGATGGAGCTTCAATGAAAGAACATGTGTTTACACAAATTGATAGTACTGTAGTTATAGAATAGTGGGCTGGACCTTAATGGATGCCCATCAATGCGCGGACCGACTGAAGCGCATAATACACTAATTAAAGGATGGTTGCTATGTTAAGATCAATGTATTCGGGAATTTCAGGAATGCGCGGATTTCAAACGAAACTCGATGTAATTGGAAACAATATTGCGAATGTGAATACAGTAGGATTCAAAGCAAGTCGAGTAATTTTTAAAGACATTCTGAGTCAAACGTTGACCGGTGTCATCATTCCTGAGGATGGGGAGCGCGCAGGGATTAATCCACAACAAGTTGGACTTGGTTCAGCAATTGGATCTGTGGATGTTCTTCACACCCCAGGGAGTGCAATGACTACAAATATTACAACAGATTTACTCATTGACGGGGACGGTTTTTTTGCAGTGAGTGCATCTGAAGATCAAGAATTCCCTTACTTGACGCGTGCTGGAAACTTTATGCTTGATGGCAATCGTAATTTGGTCACGGGTGAAGGCATGTTCGTACAGCAAGTGGGCGGCGGAAACATTCAGTTAGAAGATGATGTCATTTCATTCTCGATTGCGAAAGATGGTTCGATTGTATCTGTCTCAACCGATGGCACTACAGAACCTACAGGGATCCAAATTGGTATCGTCAAAGTGGCCAACCCCAATGCACTCGTAAAAAACGGTGGCAGTATGTTTAGTTTTAATCCCAATGCCAACCCAGCTGGTTTGGAAATTGTTGAGCCCAATGATCCAGTTGCTGGAACAGGGGCGATAATTTCTGGGAAATTAGAAATGTCAAATGTTGATTTGTCCAACGAGTTCACAGAAATGATCGTAGCGCAACGCGGTTTTCAAGCCAATTCACGCATGATCACCACAAGTGATGAAATTCTTCAAGAACTTGTCAACCTAAAACGATAATCTTTAATACAGGGTAACCCGGGAGGCACATGTTCTTCCGGTTACCCATGATTATGAAGTGATTTAATTGACAGGAGAGAAAATATGATCACTGTGACCCGTTTGAATGGCACAAGAGTAACCATTAATGCTTTGTTTATAGAGATGGTAGAAGAGACACCAGATACAGTCATTACGCTCAATACAGGAAAAATCATGGTAGTAACAGAAAAAACTGCTGAAATCGTTACGCTCACGCAACAATATTTTCGAGAAATTGGTCTCATTGCGGCAACGGCTAAGCTTCAACAATTGGAGGACAGTTAAGTGCGAAAGATGTTGCCTTGGATCATCGTTATTATTCTATCTATTGCTTTGATTGCAGGCGCCGCTTATATTCTTTGGACAAAATTTATGTCGGAATCCGTACCCGAGGATCCAAGGATTGCGGCTAGAGAACAAGTAGAAAAAGTTGAAGAAGAGAAAATTCCTGCTAGTGAATTGGCAGAAATGACTTTTGCGATCGATGAAATTATCACGAATTTAGCCGATCCGACTTATATCGTCAGCATCAGTTTAACTTTTGAACTAGATAGTATTGAAGCGAAAGATGAATTTGCATTGTTGAACTACAAAATCAGGAATGTAATCAATAACACATTATCAGATATGACACCCGAACAGATTCGAGGTAGCAAAGGCATAGACGCATTATCAACAATTTTGTTAAATAAATCTAACGAACTTCTTAAAGAAGGTAAATTAAGACAAGTATTTGTGACAAAACTGATCGTGACGCAACAGTAAACTTAAAGTTATTATAGCTTCGCTAGCCTGATTTTGTGCGAAAAAGAGGGTGAACCACATGGTAAACGTACTTTCGCAGAACGAGATAGATGCTCTGTTGAGTGCGATCTCATCAGGCGAAATGGACAATGAAGAAAAAAAATCAGATGGAAGCAACAAAAAAGTACATTCATATGATTTTAAACGAGCAGTCCGTTTTTCCAAGGATCACATACGTAGTTTAACAAGAATTCACGAAAACTTTGCGCGTTACTTAACGACCTATTTTTCTGCTCAACTCCGAACATTCGTGCAAATCAACATCGTTCAAGTTGAACAACTGCCTTATGATGAATTTGTTCGTTCCATTCCGAAGATGACAATTTTGAATATTTTTGAAGCTGAGCCTCTAGAAGGGCGTATGGTGTTAGAATTTCAACCTAATATCGCTTTTGCTATGCTCGATCGTTTGTTAGGAGGCTCAAGCTTCACGCCTTCCCGCATCAACAATTTAACAGAAATTGACACCATCGTTTTGGAACACCTCTTTAGTCGAGCTATTCTTAGCTTACAAGAAGCATGGAAGAATATTATCGATATCCATCCGCAACTGGAAACTTTGGAGACAAATCCGCAATTCATACAGATCGTTTCCCCTAACGAGACGGTTGCATTGATAAGCATGAGTATGAAAATTGGAGAAACAACGGGTATGATTAATCTTTGCATTCCTCATGTTGTCATTGAGCCAATCATGCCAAAGCTAACAGTGAACAATCTCTTTTTTACGCAAAAAAAGAATCGAGCACCAGAAGAATTAGAAGTATTACAAGAACGTTTGAATCTTACAAGCATGACAATCATCGCAGAACTGGGTTCCTCAACAATTAATGTGCGTGAATTTCTTAATCTTGCCGTTGGTGATGTCATTTCGTTAAACAAACAACTTGACGAAACATTGGATATCAAGGTAGGAGAACGTTATAAATTCACTGGGACTCCCGGCACTTCAAAAGGTAAATTGGCCGTGCAAGTTGCGGATTTTGTGACCGAAGGAGGCAAGAACAATGACGAATAAAGACTATTTATCACAAGATGAAATTGATGCACTTTTAAAGAATGTTTCAGATTCGGGCCAAGATTACACTGTTAATATAACGGCGGATGATTATTTAACACCGACAGAACAAGACGCACTCTTAGAAACCGCTAATATTATGTTAGGTAGCTTTGCAACAGCTTTATCAACCTTGTTGAGACATAAAGTAGAGATCGATTCTCCCATCTTGGCTGTTGTTAAAAAACAGGATGCAGCAAAGAGTTTTCCTGAACCCGTCGTTACTACTTTTGTGGATGTGGTTGCCGGCTTTCAAGGGACGCATTTTATGGTTATTCCTAACAAGGCTGCCCAGTTCATTGCAGAGTACATGCAGGGAAAAAGTGACCCCATGAATGATGAGATGATTAACAATGCTCAAGTTGGTGTGATTCGGGATACGATCAATCATGCGATAAACTTCTCTGCAACCGCTTTGTCCAATGTGTTTAATCGAGTCGTTAACATTTCAACATCTGGGATCGAATTGATGGATTTTAATCAAAACATTGGAGAACAAATCTTTACAGAGGATTTAGCGATTCAAATTCGCTATCGACTCCGGATCGGAGAACTTAGTAATTCCTATATTGCCCAATTGTTACCCATTTGGTTTGCTAAAGAAATGCTTTCCATGTTGATGGAAACGATGAATCCATTAGAACAATCAACAAAGTCACATTCATCGCTACCAACAATAGATAACATACCAGCGCCAGCTCAACCTTCTCATTTACAGGAGTCTATGCCATACCAGCAACCCCATTCAAACGTTGAAGGAGGTTACTCTACAACCATGCAGCAAAGATCAAGGAATGTACAGACTGCCCAATTTACGGATCTTTCCCAATATGCGCAAGCTTCAGAAGAAAATCCGAACCTCAATCTATTATTGGATATACCCTTGAAAGTCACAGTAGAACTGGGCAGAACACAAAAACAGGTGAAAGATATTCTTGACATGAGCCCCGGCACGATCATTGAATTGGATAAACTGGCGGGTGAACCTGTGGACATCTTGGTCAATAATAAATTGATTGCTAAAGGTGAAGTTGTTGTTATCGATGAAAATTTTGGTGTTCGTGTAACGGATATTGTCAGTACATGGGATCGAATTCAAAAATTGAAATAAATGGGATGATGAAACGTGTCGATGGATTTGTTATTTACAGCGGTTGGAGTCGGGTTGGATTCAGGGACTGACCCTGGATCTGGACCGCCAATCGTTTCAACAGGCGATCTATATGGAAACATGATAACTGTAATCATATCGCTCGTATTTATCATTGGAATCATTGTTTTTTTAATTAAATTTTTAGCTCAAAAGAATAGAAGATGGACCAAAGACCGTTCTTTACGCATCATAGCAGGAGTTGCTCTTGGACAAAACAAAACACTGCAAATTATTGAGATCGGTGAGTCAATATATATCATAGGTGTAGGTGAAAACATCACTTTAATTGATAAAATTAATGATGTTAATCAAGTCGAAGCCTTGTTGCAGTCTTTCGATAATGATTCTATGAACAGTAGTCAACCTTTTACAACTTTAAATCAATTTATACGCAAGATTCGAAATAATGCAGGTAGTTCTGCGGAAGAACAAGTATCGAATGACACATTCCGTGAATTGCTTAAGGTGAAACTTCGTAATACGGACGATCGAAGAGCTGATATGAAATCATGGCTTGAAGATAATGATGCACAAAGGCGGTCCGATGAGTTGCGATGAAACGACTCTTACTATTATTATTTGTCTTTTTTTCCTTTTTATCATTTGCAAGTGATGCATTTGCCTCCGAGACGATAATTCCTGGACTTGACATCAATATTGGCACCACAGAAGAACCTGCTGATGTTTCCTCAACGCTAACAATTCTTTTGTTAATTACAGTTCTAAGTCTTGCACCCTCTTTATTAATTATGATGACAAGTTTTACACGAATCGTAATCGTACTTAGTTTTGTTAGAACATCACTGGGTACACAACAGATGCCGCCTAACCAAGTGCTTGTTGGACTAGCTCTCTTTATGACGTTATTCATTATGGCTCCAACCATTGGCGAAATCAATGAACAAGCATTACAACCTTATCTCAAGGGGGATTTGACCCAGACAGAGGCATTGAATGAGGCAGCTTTGCCAGTGAAAAAATTTATGGCAAGTCATACTCGTGAGAAAGATTTAATGCTTTTTATCAATTATGGCAAAATGGAACTTCCTACTTCTTACGAAGATATACCTTTGACTGCTCTCATTCCGGCGTTCGCAATCAGTGAATTGAAGACTGCTTTTCAAATGGGATTTATGATATTCATTCCTTTCCTAGTGATTGATATGGTTGTATCTAGCACCCTAATGGCGATGGGGATGATGATGTTACCACCAATTATGATTTCCTTGCCTTTTAAAATATTACTTTTTGTGCTGGTGGACGGTTGGTATTTGGTTGTGAAGTCGCTTCTACTTAGTTTTAATACTTGAAAATAAGGAGAGTGAAGAGATTGCGATCGGATATGGTTATTCGCATCGCCGGTGAAGCGATTTATACAACTTTATTGGCAAGTGCACCCATGTTAATTCTTGCGTTGGTTGTTGGTTTGGCCGTAAGCATTTTTCAAGCGACTACACAAATTCAAGAACAAACGTTAGCTTTCGTGCCTAAAATTGTTGTAGTTATGGTTGCCATCTTGTTTTTTGGGCCATGGATTTTATCTAAGTTGGTAGGTTTTACTTTTAATTTATTAGACAATCTGTATTTATATATTCAATAGTGGATGAATCATTATGGAATTATTCTTATCGTTTTTTCCGAACTTATTGCTCGTTTTTTCTAGACTTGCTGGTTTTTTTGTGACGGTACCTGTTTTTTCGACACGTACGGGTGTACCCATTACTTTCCGGGTCGGCATTGCAGCATTTGTCGCCTTAATCGTTTTTTTTTCTTCTGGAACACAAACACCAATTCCATTAGATGCAAACTTTATACTTTTGATTGTGCGTGAATCTTTAATAGGTATATTACTAGGCTTTATTGCTTATTTGTTTTTCACTGTTGTTCAGATTGCTGGAGCATTCATTGATATGCAGATGGGGTTTGGTATAGCGAATGTCATAGATCCTATGACTGGCGCGCAAAGCCCGATTTTTGGTACTTTTAAGTTTATTGTTGCGATCCTTTTGTTTTTAACCTTTGATGCGCATCACTATCTTCTCATCGGTATTATGGACAGTTATAATTATCTTCCTTTGGATAATACATTCTTTGGTAAGTTTGAAGAAGGCAACATCTCTGAGTATATTGCCAAAAGTTTTGGCATCGTCTTCTCTCTCGCATTCCAGATGGCCGCGCCTATTGTTGCAGCAATGTTCTTGGTTGACGTAGCCCTAGGGGTTCTAGCGAAGACAGCTCCTCAGTTTAACATATTTGTTGTAGGCATGCCTCTGAAAATTATTGTTGGGTTAATTATTACGTTTCTTCTTGTACCTGGATTCATAACGTTATTTCAATCTTTGTTCACGAATTTATTTGATTCGATGAATGAATTGTTGAATGTAATGCGCACCGAAGAAACGATAAGAAGGTGAACATTTTGCCGCGCTATTTGTTACCGCTCAATTTACAGTTGTTTGCACAAGAAAAAACAGAACCAGCCACGCCGAAAAAACGCCAAGAATCCAGGGACAAAGGGCAAGTTGCCAAGAGTATGGAACTTCCCGGCGCTTTAATTATGTTGGGCGGTTTTGCCTTGCTGGCTTGGTATGGTGCTTTCTTAGGTGAACGGATCGCGAGAATGTTTTCAGCTGGATTTTATGAATATCTATTATGGGACATGTCTACTCAGAACGTCATCGCTATGTTTTCTCAGTTAATGAGAGAGTTACTTTTCATTATGTCTCCTATACTTGGACTCGGTGTCTTTCTGGCACTTTTTTCAGGATATGCCCAAGTCGGTTTTCTTTTCACGGCAGAGCCTTTGAAGATGAAATTGGAAAAACTGAATCCGATCAATGGGGCAAAACAAATATTTTCAGTTCGATCACTAGTTGAGTTTTTAAAGTCTATGCTTAAAGTGCTCATCATTGGTATTATTGCATTTTTAATGATATGGGGGGAGCGCGATTCGATTCTAGCATTATCGAAAATTCCGTTGCCTGATATGTTCGAATATGTTGCATCGCTCACCATCCGATTTGGCTTATTTGCTGGAGGGGCATTGCTCATTTTATCGGTCTTTGATTACTTGTATCAACGTTGGGAATTTGAAAAAAGCATTCGAATGTCCAAGCAAGATATACAAGACGAATACAAAAAGACCGAAGGAGATCCACTGATTAAGAGTAAAATACGCGAAAAGCAACGGCGTATGGCGATGATGAGAATGATGCAAGAAGTGCCAAAAGCGGATGTCGTTATTACAAATCCGACCCACTTTGCAGTTGCAATCCGGTATGACGCCGCCGAAATGGATGCGCCGCGGGTGATTGCAAAAGGCGCTGATTTTGTGGCCAAACGAATCAAGCAAGTTGCCCAAGATAATGATGTTGCCATGATGGAAAACAAGCCATTAGCGAGAGCACTTTATGCACAGGTTGATATTGGACAACCGATACCACAAGATTTATTCCAGGCTGTTGCTGAAGTTTTAGCTTATGTATATAAAGCAAGGAAGAAGATAGCTGCGAAGTAAAAGTATGAAAGGAGCGGAATGAAGATGAAAATAAGAGATGTAACTGTACTTGTAGGCATTATTGGCATTGTGTTAATGTTGGTCATTCCTATCAATGTGCACGTTCTTGATTTTTTACTAATCATCAACATTTCCTTAGCCTTAACGATGTTACTCGTAGCGATGAATACTAAAGATGCACTGCAGTTTTCAATTTTCCCTTCGTTACTTCTGATCACAACCTTGTTTCGACTGGGTCTCAATGTTTCTACTACAAGAAATATTTTGGCGGAAGCCGAGGCTGGTAGAGTTGTTGAAACGTTCGGTTCATTCGTGGCGGGGGGCAATATTGCTGTAGGATTTATTGTATTTTTAATTTTGGTTATTGTACAGTTTATTGTTATTACGAAAGGTTCTGAACGGGTAGCGGAAGTCGGCGCGAGATTTACTTTAGATGCGATGCCCGGGAAACAAATGAGTATTGATGCCGATTTGAATTCGGGATTGATTAATGAACAACAAGCGCGTGATCGCCGTAAAAAAATTGAACAAGAAGCTGATTTCTATGGAGCGATGGATGGAGCTAGTAAATTTGTTAAAGGAGATGCCATCGCATCCATCATTATCGTAATCATCAATTTGATTGGTGGTTTCATCATTGGAATTACCATGATGGGCTTTAGTTTCGGTGAAGCCATCGAGAGATATTCAATATTAACCATAGGCGATGGCTTGGTCAGCCAAATTCCCGCATTACTTATTTCTACTGCCGCTGGTTTGATTGTAACCCGTGCTGCTTCTGAAGACAACTTGGCGGCAGACATTACCGCACAAATATTTAGCTATCCTCGTTTGTTGTACATTGTTGCCGGTACAATTTTGGGCTTAGGTCTTTTCACCCCGATTGGCCCGTTAGCCACGGTGCCTACAGCAGCCGTCATTGGGTTTGCTGCGTTTCGGATGGATCAAATGATGAAGAAGAAAGTTATTGAGAATGAACAAATGGTGGAAGAACAGCAAATCGAAGAAGTTCGAAGTCCAGAAAGTATTATTAATTTGTTGCAGATCGACCCTATTGAGTTTGAATTTGGGTATGGATTAATACCACTTGCGGATCAGCAGCAAGGTGGCGATCTGCTCGATCGTATTATTATGATTCGTCGTCAATGTGCTTTGGAGATTGGAATGGTTGTTCCAGTTATTCGGATTCGTGACAACATCCAACTTCGGCCCAACCAATATGTAATGAAAATTAAAGGAAATACGGTAGCACGCGGCGAATTATTGCTAAATCATTATTTGGCGATGAGTCCGGGCGTTGATGATGAAAGTATTACTGGTATCGAGACGATTGAACCGGCCTTCGGTCTTTCAGCCCTTTGGATTGATGAGGTGATGAAAGATCGTGCTGAGATGTCCGGTTATACTATTGTTGACCCACCTTCTGTCGTTGCCACACATTTGACAGAAGTGATCAAACGTCACGCGCATGAGTTGATCGGACGTCAAGAAACCAAAGCACTGATTGACAATGTGAAACAAACATACCCAGCCATCGTTGATGAGCTAATTCCTAATGTGTTATCCATTGGAGATATTCAGAAAGTACTGGCAAAATTGCTAAAAGAAAAGGTTTCGATTCGTGACCTTGTAACCATTTTTGAAACTTTGGCTGATTATGGAACTTACACAAAGGATCCAGATATTTTAACGGAATATGTTCGACAAAGCTTGTCAAGACAAATTACGTTACAACATTCCAGTAGTGGTGAAGCGTTACGCGTAGTTACTATTGGACCGACATTAGAACGCAAAATTGCTGAGTCTGTCCAACAATCAGAACAAGGGAGTTACTTGAACCTAGATCCTACGAGTTCCCAGACTATTGTTCAGAAGATCGCAGAACAAGCATCTAAGTTAGCTCAAACCGGAAGTACTCCCATCGTATTAACCTCACCAACAATCCGCATGTATCTGCGGCAACTTCTCGAGCGAGCCATGCAGGATGTTACAGTACTTTCTTATAGTGAACTTGAACCAAATATTGAAATTCAGAGCGTAGGGGTGGTGAATGTATGAGGGTGAAAAAATACATCGTGGACTCAATGCCTGAAGCGTTGCAGAAAATACGAATAGAACTTGGTAAGGACGCTGTAATCATCAATACGAAGCAAATCCGTGTTGGTGGTTTTCTTGGTCTTTTTTCAAAAAAGAAAATCGAAGTTGTTGCTGCGACGGATATTCATCCACCTTCTACGTCAACCGTGAAAACAACACCAACTCAGGTACCAATGCAACAACCAATGCAACAACCTGTTCCGCAACAGGTCCCATTTATTCCTGTTCAATCATCAATACAATACCCAGTCAACCAAACACAGGCTTCTTCGATGGCATCAGATGATACGCTATTGAAAGAAATGAAACAAATGAAAGAAATGATGTTACGCCTTACAACGCCAGGGACAGCTGTTGTTCAGGACGAAACAGATGCAGCAAATAGGGAGAATCTCATAAATGATTTATTCGCGAGAATGCAAGCCAAACTTATTAAACAAGATGTACGACCAGATCTCGCTGCATCTATAATTAAAGAAGTTTCTAGTGAATCTAAAGATAAAGCAGGTAAATTAACAAATTTTGAAGCCAAGCAGGCCGTGGTTGATCGGTTAGTGAAAATACTTACGAAACAACCGATTGAACCCATCCATAATTGGACAAGAATGATTCATTTTGTAGGACCGACGGGTGTAGGGAAAACAACTACAATTGCAAAATTAGCGGCAGAGCAGGTTTTGAAATATCGAAAATCAGTAGGTCTCATTACTTCTGATACGTACCGTATTGCAGCAATTGACCAACTTCGAACCTATGCATCCATTCTTGATGTTCCATTAGAAGTCGTCTTTTCACCCCTCGATTTACAAAAAGCAATGGAAAAAATGCAAGATAAAGACATTATTCTGATGGATACAGCTGGACGTAATTTCCGAAGTGATATGGCCGTTTCCGAACTACAATCTCTTCTGCGTACTGATGAGAAAAGAGATACAATCCTCGTTTTAAGTTTATGTATGAAGTATTCGGACATGCATGCTGTAATGGATAAATTCAATAAATTTGGAGTGGAGAAAGTGCTTTTTACAAAGTCAGATGAGACAGAAACCATCGGTTCGATCATCAACTTATTTTCTGATTTTTCACTCTCATTATCATACATCACAGATGGACAGAATGTACCAGAGGACATTCGTTTAGCGGATCCTCGTACAATGGCGAATGAATTGGTAGGTGAACTTGATGATGAATGACCAAGCGCATGCTTTGCGAAATTTAGTGCGTAAAGAAGGTGTCCCTTCAGGTGAAAAGTCGACAAGAATTCTTACAATTACAAGCGGTAAGGGTGGCGTAGGCAAATCTAATTTTACGTTAAATTTTGCACTCCAATTGCAAACACGTGGTTATCAAGTGCTTGTTTTTGATGCAGATGTTGGTTTAGCTAACATTGATGTGTTAATGGGAGCATCACCGACATACAATTTATACCACTTACTTAAACGAGAACAAAGCATTCAAGACATTATTTATCAGGGGTATAATAACTTACAATTTATAGCAGGAGGCTCCGGATTCAACGATCTACTTTCTTTATCCCAAGAAGAACTTGATTATTTTACAGATCAAGTCCAATTATTAAATGGAACTTACGATTTTATATTGTTTGACACGGGAGCTGGGTTAACAAAAGAATCATTGGCATTCATTACCGCAGCAGAGCAAACTATTGTCGTCACAACACCTGAACCAACATCAATTACGGATGCCTACGCAACCATCAAGATTGTTCATTCAATTGAACCGTCAATGCCATTTCAATTGGTTGTCAATCGTGTGCAAAACAAAAAAGAAGGGCAACAAACTGCCGATAAAATCAGAGTTGTTGCGAATCGATTTCTCCAATTGGATATTCCTACGTTAGGTTTTTTGCACGAAGATTTGAATGTATCTAATGCAGTAAAGAAGCAAGTCCCATTTTCTATTTTGTTTCCAAACAGTGCAATCACCCGGGATTTAAAAGAAGTCGTATCTCGCTTTGAGCAATCTAAACATATTTTACCAAATGAAGCGAATGATGGCGGCATGAAACGATTTTTAAATCGGGTTCTTACATTTTTGAAATGAACTACTATTGAAATTCACGTCATAACATTATAAAATTCCTATTATTACAGAGGATTCAGGAGGTTGTGATGGGCTCTTGGCGTTGGAATATTTACACGGCATTAGCAGGATCACTTCTCATTTTTTTATTATCCTTTACTCACAATCCCATAACAACCGTATTGATGCGAATTGGATTGAGTTTTATCGTTCTATTCTTCATTACTTTTGTAGTGCGCTGGATGTTAGGGGAAGTGTTCCTGAAAACAGAAAATTCAAATCATGCTTCTGTCATTACGAGTTTATCAAAAGAGTCACCTGTGGTAGGACAGAAAGTTGATCTGAGCACACCTGAAGACATATTTGAAAGTGGGAAACCAGACTTTTCACCACTGCGACCTACGCGTCTCGTGACCAAAGTTACGGATCAAGAGGCTCAACGATTGGCACAATCGATAAGAAGGATGTCGGAATAGATTGAATGGAGATAATGTAATGAATCCTATTCATCATGGGGATGAACGCAATCATATCGAATCGGTATGGCAACAATGGAAAACAACAGGTGATTCTGAATTTAAGAAGGAATTAATTGAATATTACATAAATCTTGTTGATATTGTGGCTAATCGATTATCTGCGGGTTTACCCCGAAGCGTGAATAAACAAGAGCTTGTTAGTCACGGTATTGTGGGTCTCATTGATGCGATTGAGAAATTTAGCATTGATCGGGGATTGCAATTTGAAACATATGCTTCCTGGCGTATTCGTGGAAGCATTATCGATGGTATGCGCCAAACCGATTGGGTACCCAGATCTGTACGTGATAAAGCTCGAAAAATTGAAGATGCTTACCAGAAATTAGAGCAAAAATTTTTACGAAGCGTCACAGATGCAGAAATGAGCGAGTATTTGCAAGTCAGCGAGATTGAATTTCAGCAAATGTTGCAAGATATTTCGTTTGCTTCCGTATGTTCACTTGAAGATCCCATTCGGGATGAGGAATCGGAAACGAGACTTTCACTTCTTATAGATGACAAGGCTAAAAATCCTGAGGATACCGTCGATGAACTGGCTTTAAAAGACAGTCTATCCAAAGGTATTGAACAACTAACCGACAAAGAACGCACAGTCATCTCGTTATTTTATTACGAAGAGTTAACGGTCAGTGAAATCGCAGAGGTCATGAATGTATCCCCTTCTCGAGTTTCCCAGTTACATTCTAAGGCGATTATACGATTGCGTGGCAGTTTGGGCCGCATGAAAGAAGAATTGATTTAACCTTAGAGTAACGATGGATCGGGAGGGAATGCGTGATGGCAACAGACACCATACAACAACCAGAAGCTGAAGTGATTGCCTCCATATCAAAGGACGAGATGGCTGCATTCATTCAGTTTAAAAATTTTGAAAAGTTACATGAATTATCACGTGAAAGACTCATGGAGATCATTCACAATAAAGGGATCAAGTTTGGTATTATGGATGAATCAATACATCTTTTCTTGTCCAATCCTCTGGTATATGCTCAAACACCACTGTTGATCGCTAAAGGTCAATCACCTACTAATGGCCTGGATGGAATTGTTGTTCCCATCTTTGACCTTAACGACACCAAACGCCGACCGCTTGAATTGGAGGATGGCAGAGTAGATTATCGTGAGTTGAATCGAATCAACAACGTGATCGCAGGACAAATGATTGCGGAGAGAAAATTTGCTACAAAGGGAACACCAGGCACGACAGTGACGGGTCAATTAGTTCCATGTAAGGATGGAAGAGAAGCACATTTTAAACTGGGCAAGAATGTTACCATGGATCCCAATAATCAGTATTTGTATGCTGCTATTCAGGGTTTGGTCGCATTAACGGATAATGGTAAAATCAATGTTTTTCCAATTTATGAAGTAAATGGAGATCTAGATTACCGTATTGGAAATATCGACTTCATCGGCAATGTGGTCATTCGTGGCAATGTACTTCCCGGATTTAAAATTAAAGCAGCCGGTGATATTCGTATCACAGGTAATGTGGAAAGTGCCGAAATAGAAGCTGGGGGATCGATTGATATTGCAGGCGGAATAATTGGAGCAATGAAGGGATTTGTGAGAGCAGGAATCGATGCAAAAAGCGCTTTTATGCAAGAAGCGAATGTAACCGCGGGGCACAACGTAATTGTGAACCGAAGCATTCTTCATTGTAAAGTTCGTGCAGGACACCGTGTAATTTGTGAGGGTCCCAATGGTTTAATCGTTGGTGGAGTTGTCCAAGCCGGGGAATTAATCGAATCACGAACGATCGGCAATTCAATGTCGATTCCGACAACACTTGAAGTAGGTGCACCGCCTCAACTTCGTTTAGAATTGAAGGAGCTCTATGAAAAAATGGATTTATTAATAAAAACAATGGAAAAAACAGATAAGGCTCTTGTATACTTAAATCAGTTGGCATTAACAGGTTCATTGGAGAAAGGGAAAGAAGAATTAAGAAGTAATCTTGTAGAAACCAAAAATACAACAATGAATGACATTACGGCTTTGCAGGATAGAATTGTTGAGATCGAAACATTCCTTAACGCAGCAATTAATGCACGAATACAAGTATCAGGCACCATCCATCCAGGCATCAAAATCGTTATTGGATCTTACACATTCCAGATCAACCACAACAATAAACGTGTTACCCTCTTTTTTCACAACGGTGAACTGAAGACAATACCTAATATTTAGCCATACTTGACTACTTTTGGGAGGAATTCAAGATGAGCTTAAAGCCTGTCGAAATGCAGATCGCGATTCCTCGCACAACCGAAGCAACCCATTTTCAAAATCAACTGATCCAAAAACCTGCACTTGACCAAGCAGAACTTGCTGATGCGAATGCGAAGCGTTCCGATCAGCAACGAAACATGAGTGAAGAAATTGAGAAAACTGATTTCTTGAATGTGAGGGAAGATGGCCGATCAGGGAGACAATACGGAGAACAACCCAAAAAACGAAAACCAACTTCCTCCAGAACAGATGAATCTGTTATTGTGAAAAGTCGTCATCCTTTCAAGGGAAAACATATTGATTTATCACTCTAAGATGGGTTGGGTGAGCAAACTTTGACCATCTATTTCGTGGTTATTCTAACTGGCATTGCATTGATTTTTATAGCATTAATTGTTCCCAAACCTACTTCAACCAAACCAATTCAGGAAGATTTTCTTGATTCTGTAAGTGATACAATTCAACAACTAGTACAAGAGATGGAAGAAGAAAACAAACAATTATTGCGAATGATTGGGGAGATGAGGAAGGACTACGAGAAGAAATCCAGTACACTCATCGAAAGGATTGAATTACTGGAAAACAGAGAGCGTGAAACGCTTTCTAAGCCCCCTCCCCTCTCTGAGCCCTCCGCTGTTACGTCCTACACCATACAAGAAACGATAACCACCCATGATAAAGAACACAAATATCAACTGCCTGATTCCAGGTTTATACACTCTGTAAAATCAAAAAATAAAGAGTTATTTGAACTTTACGAGAATGGAAAATCAATTGAGTATATTGCTAAAAAAATGGGTAAGAACAAAGGTGAAGTACAACTCATTATTAGTTTAGCTCGTCAGGAGGAACCTCAACATGGGCGGTAGTAAATCTTTTTTTTACGGACTTGGTACCGGACTCATGATTGGCGCAACGATTATTCAACTAACTCACACGAGTGAAGAATCTATTCGTGCAACCGAAACAGTTGATTTAACCAAAACGGAGCGATCTATTGAGGAATTACGCCAAGAAGCGAATGAATTGGGTTATCAACTTTACAACATCACAGAAAAAAGATACACAGAGGAAGAACTCCAATCTAAGCTTGCCGAGGAAATCAATATGGATATATTGACTGAGACAGCGTCTCCAAACTCCAACCCGCTTGAACAAAAACAAAGTAAGGATCAAGGAATTGAATTTACAATATCCCCTGGAAGCGGGTTGCGAAGCATCTCCCAAACATTACTCGACCACGGTCTTATTTCAGATCGCGAGCAGTTTCTAAGGGTCATGGAGGAACGTGGGATTTCAGGAAAAGTACGTGCAAAGACTTATCGCTTTAGCGACAAACCAACGTTGGAAAGACTAATTACAGAATTAACGAATCCATAGTGAGAAACTCAAACTGGAAGTTGCGATTTAATTAAGATTTATGCTATATTTGAATACGGTGTAAAAATACACACGCCATTTAATTTCTGTTGGGGTGCTTTGATGTACACATGAAAGTCCAGTGGAAAGTTGCGAATGGCGGCGGAACAAAAACCATTATGAGGAGGTGAGTGAAGATGGCAGTTATATCTATGAAACAACTTCTGGAAGCTGGCGTGCATTTTGGCCATCAAACCCGTCGTTGGAATCCTAAGATGCAAAAATACATCTTCACAGAAAGAAACGGAATTTACATTATCGACTTGCAGAAGACGGTTAAGAAGGTTGAAGAAGCCTATAACTTCGTCAAATCGCTTGCCGAAAACAACGGAACAATGCTTTTTGTTGGTACGAAGAAGCAAGCGCAAGATTCCGTTGCTGAGGAAGCTGAACGTTGCGGCATGTACTTCATCAACCAACGTTGGTTGGGTGGTACATTAACAAACTTTCAAACCATTCAAAAGCGGATTACGCGATTGAAAGATCTGGAAAGAATGCAACAGGATGGAACCTTCGATCTTTTGCCCAAGAAAGAAGTCATTCTGCTCAACAAGGAAAAAGAACGATTGGAGAAGTTTCTTGGCGGAATTAAGAATATGCGATCGCTTCCTGATGCATTATTCATTATTGATCCGCGCAAAGAACGGATTGCAGTAGCGGAAGCAAGAAAGCTTGGAATCCCGATTGTTGGCATCGTTGACACCAATTGTGACCCCGATGAAATTGATTATGTCATTCCCGCGAATGATGATGCAATCCGAGCTGTAAAATTGCTAACAGCAAAAATCGCGGATGCGATTATTGAAGCAAATCAAGGGGAACAGACTACAGCTTAACCTTGACCTCGGACAGATCAACATGAAGCATTGTAAGGAAGAATGGAGGGAGTTGATCAAACGGTCACTCCCTTTTTTACGAGAAATGATTTCTGTATGAACACATAACATGCATTGATATATGAGGAGGATTGGATCATGACGACAGTATCTGCAGCTTTAGTCAAAGAACTCCGTGAAAAAACGGGCGCAGGCATGATGGATTGTAAGAAAGCGTTGGACCAAGCGAATGGTGATCTTCAGAAAGCCACTGAAATTTTGCGTGAGAAAGGGTTGGCCGCTGCCAAAAACAAAGCCGGTCGTATTGCTACTGAAGGTGTGGTTGAATCATACATACATGCAGGAGGCCGTATAGGTGTTCTCGTGGAAGTGAATTGCGAAACAGATTTCGTTGCAAAAACGGATTCGTTCCGAGATTTTGTGCGTGATGTTGCCATGCAAATTGCTGCAGCAAATCCTAAATTTGTTAGTCGCGAGGAAGTTTCTACAGAGGAATTAAACAAAGAACGTGAAATCCTACGTGCGCAGGCATTGAATGAGGGTAAGCCAGTCCATATTGTTGAAAAAATGGTCGAAGGCCGCATGAGCAAATTTTATGAAGAAGTTTGCCTTTTGGAACAAGCCTTTATTAAAGATCCGGACAAGACGATCCAGACGCTTGTGAACGAAAAGATTGCCACGATCGGTGAGAACATTTCGATACGTCGTTTTGTGCGTTTTGAACTTGGAGAAGGTCTTGAGAAGAAGCAGGACAACTTTGTTGAAGAGGTTATGTCGCAAGTGAAGAAATAGTTTAAGAAAAAGAGGGACACCAGGTGTTCCTTTTTTTTCAAACATGGGGGGGTCAATTTACAAGTGAGCAAGCCAGTTTACACACGTATCGTCCTTAAATTGAGTGGGGAAGCGTTGGCAGGACAAACAGGATACGGAATTGATGCAACCATGATTTCGACAATCGCAGAACAGGTAAAGGAAGTTTTTCTTCTCGGTGTGGAAGTAGCTGTTGTGGTAGGTGGCGGAAACATATGGCGAGGCATTTCGGGCAGCGCTAAAGGGATTGATAGAGCAACTGCAGATTATATGGGAATGCTTGCCACGGTCATGAATTCCCTTGCTTTGCAAGATGCTCTTGAGAAACTGGATGTGCCTACACGTGTTCAGTCCTCCATCAACATGCAACAGGTTGCTGAACCCTATATTCGCCGCCGTGCCATCAGACATTTAGAGAAAGGTCGCGTTGTTATATTTGCTGCTGGCACAGGCAATCCTTACTTCTCCACGGACACAACAGCTGCACTTCGTGCTGCTGAAATCGAGGCTGAAGTGATTCTTATGGCCAAAAACAAAGTTGATGGTGTTTATTCTTCAGACCCACTGCGGGACCCGACAGCTGTTAAGTACGATACTTTGACGTATATGGAGATGTTGAACCAAAACCTAGGCGTTATGGATACTACGGCTTCTTCACTGTGTATGGACAACAACATACCGTTAATTGTTTTTTCAATATCAGAGCAAGGAAATATTCGCAGAGCTGTGCAAGGAGAGAAGATTGGTACGATATTGAGAGGAGTATAATGAGCTCATGCCAAATAGTATAAAGAAAAATACTGAGGAACGTATGGAGAAGGCCATTCAGGCGCTTAAGAAAGATTTAGCAACTTTGCGTGCAGGGCGTGCATCCCCGTTGCTACTTGACCGAATTCAAGTTGAATATTATGGGTCGCAAACACCAATACAACAATTGGCAGCGATCAACATTCCGGATTCTCGCACCTTAATGATCCAACCGTGGGATAAGACAGCGATTGGTTCGATTGAGAAGGCCATTCAAAAGTCAGATTTGGGATTAACACCATCCAATGATGGGAACACCATTCGATTAACTATACCCGCACTTACTGAGGAACGCCGAACCGAACTGGTCAAAACAACGAAAAAATTCGGAGAAGAAGCAAAAGTGGCAATCCGTAACATTCGCCGTGATGCGAACGATGAAATTAGGAAACTGGAGAAAGTACAAATATCCGAAGATGAGTCCAAACGACATCAGGATGAAATACAGAAGTTAACAGATCGTTATGTAATTGAGGTTGACAAAGTGCTTTCCAACAAAGAAAAAGAAATTATGGAAGTATGACCGGAACGAGAGCCCATGGCCATCGGCAAAGGGCTCTTGCCTCTTATTAATGTTTGGGGGAGTCTTAATATGCATCGTCTTTTTGGGTGGTTTCGAAATAAACCGCAGGAGCATGAAATCCCCGTCAATCTTGAAAACATACCTAAACACGTTGCAATTATTATGGACGGGAATGGTCGTTGGGCCAATCGCAAAGGTTTGCCACGGCTTGCTGGACACCGGGCCGGTATGAAGAATGTGAAAACAATTACGATGGCAGCAAATCGGCTAGGAATTGAAGTATTGACGCTTTATGCTTTTTCAACAGAAAATTGGAAACGGCCTCAAGAAGAGGTTGATTTTCTTATGAGCTTACCGTCTGAATTTTTCCCAATGCAAATTGATGAATTAAAAGCGAATAATGTCAAAATTCGCATGATGGGAGATAGAGAAGGAATTCCAGAATACACCAAAAGATCAATTGATTCAGCTATCGAGGATACGAAGTATAATACGGGACTCATCCTTAATTTTGCAGTAAATTACGGTGGTAGACAGGAATTGTTGTCGGGTATTCGTCAGTTTGCGAATGATATTGTACTAGGGCATCGCACCATAGATGAGTTAACCGAAAATACATTCGATCAATACCTCAAATCCGATGGATTGCCCAATTTGGATTTGTTGATCAGGACCAGCGGTGAAATCAGAATTAGCAACTTTATGCTATGGCAATTAGCTTATACAGAGTTGTGGTTTACGGATGTGTTTTGGCCTGAATTTTCACAAGCACATTTCTATGAAGCAATCCGTTCTTATCAAGGACGGGCAAGGCGATATGGGAAATTGTAACAATGAGGGGGGGACTAAATACACATCATGCGTCAGAGAGTCATAACAGGGGTTTTTGCCGCATTGTTTTTTCTTGCGATGCTTGTGGCAGGCAGTAGTTGGTATGCGTTGCTCATATCTTTGTTATCTGTGGTTGCATACCATGAATTTGTGAGAATGAATGGTGCAAGTGATTGGGAGCCTGTTTCAATTTTTGGCTATGTGGGGACCCTCTATCTCGTTGTTCCTTGGGATGCCTTTTTTCACATCCAATTACCTCCACAACAATCGGTGCTGTGGTTCTTGATGTTCTTATATTTTGTAATTACTGTCGTTTCAAAAAATCGAACAAGCATTGACAAAATTGCCTTATCTTTTATTGGCGTTGTATATATTGGTGTTGGTTTTCATTATATGATTTACACCCGGTTAATACCGGATGGTTTTTTTTGGACTTTATTACTTTTTGGATGCATTTGGTTAACAGATGTAGGTGCTTATTTTGCAGGTTGGCTTTTCGGAAGAAGATTGCTTTGGCCCTCCATTTCACCTAAAAAAACAATCGAGGGCGCAATTGGTGGGATGTTGGTTTCTACCTTGACGGCTCTCACTTTCTCAACCATTCAACCAGAAATTTTGTCATATAAAGAGGCGATTCAGATTGGCTTTATTATTTCTGTGCTCGGACAACTTGGAGATTTGATTCAATCGGCATATAAGCGGGTTCGCAATATTAAAGATTCAGGGAATATTCTACCCGGACATGGAGGAATCCTGGATCGCACAGATAGTTGGATCATCGTTTTCCCGTTCGTCCATTTGTTGGGCTTACTACCACAGTAACTGCTTGAGGGGGTATAATTTGTGGCTAAAAAAATCACATTGCTAGGAAGCACAGGTTCGATCGGGACACAGACCCTGGATATTGTTGCGTACCACCCTGAGCACTTTGAAGTTGTAGCATTGTCTGCGGGCGGGAATATTGAACGACTTGCGGCCCAAGTGAATCAATTCCATCCTCAAATCGTCTCTGTTGCTTCAAAAATAGGTGCTGAGGAACTGAAACCAATGATTCCCTCTGACGTCAAAGTTTTATATGGGGAGGAAGGAAACATCGCGGTCGCTGCGTATACGGATGCAGACATTGTCGTTTCAGCCATGGTTGGAAGTGCAGGTTGTCAACCTACGTTGGCTGCTATTGAAGCTGGGAAAACCATCGCATTAGCCAATAAAGAGACACTTGTTGCCGCTGGACATATCGTGACGGCAAAGGCCAAACAGCACGGTGTGGCCATCGTACCTGTTGATAGCGAGCATTCAGCACTATTTCAATGTTTGAATGGATCGAGAATCGAAGATGTTCTATCACTCACCTTGACAGCGTCGGGCGGCAGTTTTCGAGACCTCTCGAGAGAATTGTTAGCTCATGTTAGTGTGGCTGATGCATTGAAACATCCGAATTGGTCCATGGGGCCCAAGGTGACGATTGATTCCGCAACAATGGCTAACAAAGGACTTGAAGTCATTGAAGCCTATTGGCTTTTTGGGATTGATTATGATCGGATTCGTGTATTAATCCACCCGGAATCCATCATCCATTCTTATGTCGAATTTCAAGATAGAAGCATTATCGCACAACTGGGAATGCCTGATATGCGCGTACCGATTCAATATGCTTTAACATACCCAAACCGACCTCGTTCACCTTCCGCGTCTCTAGATCTTGCAACCGTAGGGAAGCTTACTTTTCGTGTCATGGATTTCGATCGCTACCCTATGATTCGTTTTGCATATGAAGCTGGACGAGTGGGAGGAACTTCACCTGCGGTGTTCAATGCTGCCAATGAAGTTGCAGTTTCACGTTTTCTTGCTGGAGACATTCCTTTTCTTGCCATAGAATCTATAGTTGAGGATGTCCTAGCAAAGCACATTCCATTAAGGGAACTCGAATTTCAAGCTATTCTAGAAGCCGATCAATGGGCCCGTGGCTTGGCTTCACAAATAAAGTATGGAACCTGAACTGTTCGCTTGTATGGGTAATTCGATTAATGGTAATCTATAGAAACATACCGATTCGGGCATAGAGCCTGTTGATGGAAAGTTGAAGGAGGAACGACTCATTGTTTACGCCTCAGTTGACGCCTCAGGGAATTTTGCTGACGGTTTTGTTGTTTTTTATTCTGGTTACGATACACGAATGGGGCCATTTTTATTTTGCAAAACGCGCCGGAGTGCTCGTCCGTGAATTTGCTATTGGTTTCGGACCCAAAATTTTTATGTTTCGTCGCGGAGAGACAACATATATGTTGCGGCTCCTACCTTTTGGTGGATACGTAAGGATGGCGGGTGAAGATCCGGAGCAACTGCAAATTCAGAAAGATCAGAAAATTGCCGTTGAGCTTTTAGGCGATAAAGTGAGAACTATTTATCTAGATAAGATTGATGAACGATTGAATGCAATTCAAGGTGAAGTAAAGAAGGTAGATTTGGAGCGAAAGCTGCACATTCTTCTTGATATTGATGGGCAAGTGAGTCAATATTCGGTGCATCCGCAGGCGGTAATCGTCGCTCGCAATCGTGAAATGCAGATCGCACCATTGGATCGACAATTTGGATCGAAATCGATTCGTCAACGTGCAATGGCTATATTTGCCGGCCCATTAATGAACATTTTATTAGCAGCAGCTTTGTTTATCGGATTTGCATGGATGAGCGGAATACCAACTGGAGTGTCTGTCAATGATGTTATTCCTGGTGAACCCGCTCAAAAAGCAGATCTTCGCGCCGGAGATGTTGTAAAAAAAATAAATGGTATCGAAATTGGTGCTGACGCATCGCTTATATCTCAAATTGTTGTTTCATCAGCGGGACAACCAATGGAATGGATCGTCAACCGCGAAGGCAAGGACATTGTATTGCGAATGACTCCGGCAACAATAACGGAGGATGGTAAAGAATCGATTCGTGTTGGAGTTAGAATGGCCCCGATTACGAGACCCGCCACACCTGTTGAAGGCTTCGTGAACGGATTCGATACAATGTGGGTTGCAACAGTTACGATTGTTCAAGGTTTTCAGAAGTTAATCTTGGGTCAGTTTGTGCTTGATGATCTGGGTGGACCCATTCGTATCGCTGAAATGACAATGCAACTTGCAAATGCTGGGATTCTATATTATACATGGTGGGCGGCTATGTTGAGCCTATATTTAGCCATTTTTAATTTATTGCCTATCCCTGCGTTGGATGGAAGTCGTTTGATCTTTCTTGGCATAGAAGCGGTTAGGGGAAGGCCAGTCAATCCACAACGAGAAAGCTTAGTTCATTTCATTGGATTTGCAATGTTAATGATGTTAATGGTTGCAGTTACTTATAACGACATTATGAGGTTTTTTCGGGGGTAAAATAAGTTAATGAATTATGAATCGGACAAAAAACAAGCTGGCAATCGGGAAATTACACCTCAACAAGAAGACTTCTCAAGATGGTACCTTGATACCATACGTAAAGCTGATTTAATGGATTATGCTCCTGTTAGAGGGTGTATTGTTTTTAAACCAGACGGTTACGAACTTTGGGAATTGATACAACGGCAACTGGATGATCGCTTTAAGGCTACAGGTCACCGTAATGCTTATTTTCCACTATTTATTCCAGAGAGTTTTTTTCAGAAAGAGAAGGAACATGTTGAAGGGTTTAATCCTGAACTTCCTTGGGTTACAGAAGCCGGAGGAGAAAAATTAGAGGAACGATTGGCCATTCGTCCAACTTCTGAAACGATGATCGGTTATATGTATTCCAAGTGGATTCAATCCTATCGAGATTTGCCTGTGCTCATCAATCAATGGGCGAACGTTGTACGTTGGGAAAAGCGAACACTGCCATTTCTTCGAACGAGTGAATTTCTATGGCAAGAAGGCCATACAGCACACGAGAACGAAGAAGATGCAAGGCGCGAGACGATGCTTATGCTCGAGACATATCGTGAATTTGCTGAGAATGTGCTTGCGATTCCAGTGATTGTGGGACAAAAGACACCATCCGAGAAGTTTGCCGGTGCTGTTGATACATACTCCATAGAAGCGATTATGCGTGATGGGCGTGCAGTGCAGGCAGGAACATCGCACTATTTAGGAACCAACTTTGCCTCAGCATTTGATATAAAATATTTGGATCGTGAAAATCAACAACAGCTTGTTCATACAACCTCGTGGGGTGTATCAACTCGTCTGATCGGTGCTTTAATTATGGTGCATGGCGATGATCGCGGATTGGTCCTTCCACCTAAAGTTGCTCCTACACAAACTGTGCTAATTCCGATTGGACCACCGGCGAAACGAGCGGCCGTTATAGAAAAAGCAGAACAAATTTTTCGAGAGCTACGAAACAATGGTATACGTATTCGCATGGATGATCGTTCCGATCTAAGTCCTGGCTGGAAATTTAATGAGTATGAAATGCGGGGAATACCGTTGCGCATTGAGCTGGGCCCTCGCGATCTCGAACAAGGACAGGCTATTCTCGTTTCGCGTGTTTCCGGGGAAAAACGCATTATCGCATTGGACAATATTGTCTTTGAAGTTAGACGAATGCTAGAAGATGTGCACAAGGAACTGTTTCAACGCGCACTTCAGTTCATGAACGAGAATTTGCGAAGTGTCAACACCTTAGACGAACTCATTACTAATGACGAGAAACTTCGTTGTTTTGTCATGGCCGGTTGGTGCGGAGAAGCCGTGTGTGAAACACATGTAAAAGATGCGACCGGCGCAACGAGCCGCAACATTCCATTCGATCCAATCGAACGCAAGTCCACTTGTCTAGTATGCGGAAACCCAGCCAAGCATACCGTTGCATTCGCACGTGCGTACTAAACAGGAGGAGAAGCCATTGAGCGAATGGGTTGACAAGCAAAATCGGTTCGAACGGTTTATTCAGCATGTCGGGGTGAACGCAAGTGATTTTGATGCTTTCTTCAAGGATGGATTTATTGAAAGTGTAGAAACGAGTAAGTTGACCCCTGAATGGAAAATTTTTGTTAAGAAAAAAATATTAATCCCGAGTACTCAATATCGTTCATTGTGTCAAGCTGCATCCGCAAAGTTCCCTCACATAACCAAATTACAGTTAATCGTGGACTATGATGAAGTGATCTCCGACTCTGAGTTGGTTGAGATGTATTGGCCAAACTTTGTGGAATGGGCTCAAACAGAAGTTGTTTCAATAAATGGATGGCTAGCCAAGGCTAAAATTGAAGTGACTTCGGATCTCATCAATCTCATACTTCTTGACACGACAGCTTTGGAACTAGCAAAGAAACGAGATGTTGGAACTTTAGTTAGAAATTTTTATTACGAATACTTTTCGCGTGAATTTCGAGTTTCACTCGAAGTTTCAGCGTCTAGAGTTGAGGAATATGAACGTTTTCAGGCACAGATCGTTGCGGAAGAAATGCAATTTAAGCAAGAATTAATCTCGGAGTCAACGTTACGTGTCGCCAAAAATCAACTTACATCGTTACCTGGAAATAAATGGACTTTTGGATATGAAATCAAGGACATACCGATACCCATCCAAAAGATTCAAGAAGAAGAAAAAAAAGTAATTATTCAAGGTTCGATTTTTCAATTGGATGTTAAAGAGTTGCGAAACGGAAGCACGTTGTTTCAATTTTCTTTGACGGACTTTTCGGAATCTATTCAGTGCAAATGTTTTGCTAAAACCAAGGAAGATGTAAAAATTTTAAACCAATTAACCTTAGGCAATTGGGTTCGGATTCGCGGTCGGGTAGAATATGATCGCTTCATGCAGGAACCTGATCTTGTTGTGATTGTGTCAGATATTAACGAGGCGCAAGCCTCCATACAACGTCATGACGATGCTGATGAAAAACGTGTGGAGTTTCATCTTCACACCACAATGAGTACGATGGATGCAGTAAGTGACATTACAGAATATATTCAACTTGCAGCAAAATGGGGGCATAAAGCGCTCGCGGTCACAGATCACGCAAACGTACAGTCTTTCCCTGAGGCGGCAAAAGTTGCGAAGAAATATGGAATAAAAATGATTTATGGGATCGAAGCGAATGTGCTTAACGATGGGATTCCTATCGTTCATCAAGCTGACGATCGTGAATTGTCTGATGCAACTTATGTGATTTACGATGTGGAAACAACGGGATTATCTGTGACGTACAATAAAATCATTGAATTGGCTGGCGTCAAGATGAAGAACGGTAAAATCATTGCGCATTTCTCCGAATTTATAAATCCGCATGAAGCGATTCCACAACAGATCACGCAACTCACGAACATAACGAACGAAATGGTTTCTCAGGCCCCTGAAGAGCGTGAGGTTATCTCCCGATTTGTGGACTGGGCCGGTGATTGTGTGTTTGTGGCGCATAACGCTCGTTTTGACTCGGGATTTTTGGATGCGGCATGCAAACGCCATGGCATTATGCATGCGAATAACCCCGTTATGGATTCATTGGAGATGGCGAGATGGCTCTATCCCAACATGAAAAATCATCGTTTGAATACGTTGGCAGATAAGTATAAAGTGTCTTTAGAAAATCATCATCGTGCTATTGATGATGCTCAAGCGTTGAGTGAGATCGTCTTTCATATGCTCAAGGAAGTATCCACTCTAAACATGAAATTTTTATCTGATTTGAACTGTAATATTGGACGTGATCTTAGCAATGTCCGTCCTTTTCATTGCAATATTTATGCACTTAATGCCATCGGCAAAAAAAATTTATACAAGCTTGTGTCGATTTCTCACACACAATATTTTCAACGAGTACCGTGCATTCCTAAGTCGAAATTAGAAGCATTGCGGGACGGTTTATGGATTGGATCGGGTTGTGAAAAAGGTGAATTTTTTGAAACTGTTTTGAATAAATCGTTTGAAGAAGCTCAAGAAGTCGCTCGCTTTTACGATTTTTTTGAAATCCAACCTTTGACATTCTACAAGCATCTTGTTGATAAGGGTCTTGTGACTGATTTGACTCAAATTCAATTAACCATCCATTCCATATTGGAAATTGGCAGAAATCTCGGAAAACCGGTGATCGCAACAGGCAATGTTCATTACGCCCATCCACACCAGCAATTATTTCGTGAGATTACCATTCATGGCATTACTGGCTTTAGTCCACTGAAGGACTTGCGTAAACCGGATGCGCATTTTCGGACAACGAATGAAATGCTGGATGAATTCTCATTTCTCAATAGAGAAACAGCTTATGATGTTGTTGTACGTAATACGATTGCTCTGGCAGAACGTTTTGAGTCGATTGAGTTATTTCCAGACCAATTATACACACCGCTAATTGAAGGTGCAGATGTAGAAATCCGCAACAAGTGCTACGAGACTGCCCGACGACTTTATGGAGATCCGATTCCAGAGGTTGTAGAAGCAAGACTCGAAAAAGAACTGCAACCTATTATTAAGTATGGGTTTTCAGCCAATTATTTAATTTCTGAACGGCTCGTTAAAAAATCAAATGAAGATGGCTATTTGGTAGGTTCTAGGGGTTCCGTTGGTTCTTCCATCGTAGCAACGTTTCTCGGAATTTCAGAGGTTAACCCGTTGCCTGCTCATTATCTTTGCAGATCGTGTTTATGGAGTGAATGGTTTCTGGACGGATCTGTTCCTTCGGGATTTGACTTACTAACCAAAGCATGCCCACGTTGCGGCACTGCAATGAAGGGAGAGGGACAAGACATCCCATTCGAAACCTTCTTGGGTTTCAAAGGGGATAAAGTTCCGGATATTGACCTCAATTTTTCAGGTGAATACCAACCGCAAGCGCACAACTATACCAAGATCTTGTTCGGTGAACGCAATGTATTTCGAGCGGGCACGATCGGAACCGTCGCTGAAAAAACGGCATTCGGATTTGTTAAAAAATATGAAGAAGACAAGAATATAAAATGGCGCAGTGCAGAGGAAGAACGTCTAGCCATAGGCTGCACAGGCGTGAAACGTTCAACAGGTCAGCACCCTGGTGGAATTGTTGTGGTTCCAGAATATATTGATGTTGAAGATATTACCCCGGTACAGTACCCGGCGGATGATACATCTTCAGAATGGAAGACCACACATTTTGACTATCATGCATTTGATGCGAATTTGTTAAAACTAGATATTCTCGGTCACGATGATCCTACAATGATGCGCATGTTACAAGATTTAACAGGCGTTGATCCAACTTCGATCCCGATGAACGATCCCAAAGTGATGAGTATCTTTTCAACAACGGAAGCTATAGGCGTTACTCAAGCTCAAATCCGCACTCCTGTGGCGACGTACGGTGTTCCCGAGATGGGGACTCGATTTGTAAGGCAAATGCTTGAAGAAACGCAACCGAAGTCGTTCGCGGATTTGTTGCAAATTTCAGGGTTATCACACGGAACGGGCGTTTGGCTTGGGAATGCACAAGATTTAATCAAGAATGGTATCTGTTCTATTAAGACCGTGATCGGTTGCCGCGATGATATTATGCTATTTCTTATTTATAAAGCGGGCATGGATGCCGCACTTGCTTTTAAGATCACAGAAAGCGTGCGCAAGGGAAAAGGTTTGACTGATGAATGGATCCAAGAGATGAAAAACTGCGGGGTACCACAGTGGTATATCGACTCGTGTCTTCGCATTGAATACATGTTTCCTAAAGCACATGCTGCGGCTTATGTTATTTCAGCAGTCCGTACCGCATATTTTAAAGTGTATTATCCTATTTATTTCTACGCAACCTATTTCACAGTTCGTGCCGAGGATATTGAATTGGAATTGTTGACACATGGATATGCCGCAATTCTGGCGAAAATTTCGGAGATTGAGAGCAAAGGATTTCAAGCCTCGACAAAGGAGCGGAATTCGATATCTTCTCTAGAGATCGCACTTGAAATGACTGCGCGCGGCTTTACGTTTTCATCTTTGGATCTTGCTAGGTCTGATGCCCGTAAGTTCCTTGTCGAGGGGAATGCTTTGATTCCTCCATTCTCTGCTGTGGCTGGCATTGGTGAGAATGCTGCGCGCAACATTGCTGCAGCTCGAGGAGACGGCCCCTTTCTTTCAATTGAAGATTTTCAGTCCCGCTCGAGGGCGACAAAGACAGTCATTGAATTGCTTACAACCATGGGGTGTTTTCGGGGATTACCCGATTCCAACCAGTTGGCATTATTTTAGTAGTGGATTGAATTTTCTGTAGAATTTTGGTGAATTCATGATGATTGCATTCTTTGATTCCGGCATCGGTGGGTTAACGGTGCTTGCCGAAGCGAGAAAACGATTACCGCATGCTCAATGTATTTATTTGGCAGACACTGCCCACGTTCCATATGGAACAAAGCCGAAAGACAATGTCAAAAATTATATTGCGCAATCCATTAGATCGATCATGGACCGTAATATTCATGCATTGGTTATTGCTTGTAATACAGCAACGAGTATTGCAATTGAAGAGATTCGCAACACGTATTCAATACCTGTGATCGGCATGGAACCTGCTGTAAAACCCGCCGTTGCAATGAACCGTTCGAGTGGTAAAAGAGTATTGGTTATCGCTACCCCATTAACATTAAGAGAATCCAAGTACAATAACTTGGTGAACCGCGTGGATGATCATAGCATTGTGGATTCGTTACCTTTACCTGAACTTGTTCAATATGGTGAACAAATCTTGTTTGACGGCGACGAGGTTGAGCAATACTTGCGTCACCAGTTTTCCAAGTTCGATTTTGCAGAATATGGAACATTGGTGCTAGGATGTACACATTTTCTCTTTTTTAAGCAACTGTTACAACGAATGATACCGCAACACATGAATATTATTGATGGTCATCAAGGGACAGTGAATCGATTGATTGAACGCATGCAAAGATCGGATATGAAAAAATTGTCTGCACGTCCCATTGTTGAATTTGTTTGCACGGATGGCAACCAATCCTATATCAACCGAATGAAGACGGCATTAAGCATTTACGAACGCCTGCACACATAAGTTACGAACACGGAGGTTTAAACGCCACTTGTTTGTTTTTTCTTCGTGTGATATAATTTTCTAGTAATTATGAAGATAAGGTTTATTATTAAGAGTGGGGGAACCCACTCTTTACGTTTTCCTTAGGGAGGTTGCTTTGTGAACGGTGAGCATGTCCAGCGAGTTGTTGCCGATATGATCCAACCCTACCTCGATCAAGAGGGATTTGAATTGGTTGAAGTGGAATATGTGATGGAAGGCGGCAATCGTTTCTTGAGGGTTTATGTTGACAAAGAAGGTGGAATTGATATCGATGAATGCGGCAAGATTAGTGAATATTTCAGCGAACAATTGGACCGGAACGATCCGATACCTGAAGCTTACATTTTAGAAATTTCATCCCCTGGAGCGGAACGCCCTTTATTGAAGAATGAAGATTACCGCAGAGCAGTAGGGAAAGACGTGTATATTACGACCAATGAACTCATAGATGGAAAGAAAGAATTTGAAGGTTTACTGGAATCGTATGATGAATCGGTGGTCGTTTTGAAAGTGGGGAAAAAGGGAAAATTTTATACTATTCGAATGAATCAAGTTTCAAGTGCGCGTTTAACCATTTTGTTTTAGGATTTGCAATTATGGAAAGGGGGAAAGGACGTTCATGAACACTGATTTTATTGAGGCATTAGCAGAAATCGAACGAGAAAAAGGAATTGGCAAGGAAGTGTTGCTCGAGGCTATTGAAGCTGCACTCATATCTAGCTACAAACGCAATTTCAATACCGCTCAGAATGTGAGGGTGGATATTAATCGACTAACGGGCATCATCCGAGTATTTGCCCGCAAGAAAGTTGTTGATGATGTACTCGACCCACGCATGGAAATTTCGCTTTATGCGGCGCGTGAGATAAATCCACATTTTACGAATGACGATGTCGTCGAGATTGAAGTAACACCGCGTGATTTTGGTAGAATTGCAGCACAAACTGCGAAACAAGTCGTCACACAACGTATACGTGAAGCGGAGCGCGGCCTCATTTACAGTGCTTTTGTAGATAAAGAGGAAGATATCGTAACCGGTATCGTTCAACGTATTGACTCACGCAATGTGTATATAGATCTTGGCAAAGTGGAAGCTGTTATGCCGATATCCGAACTGATGCCGTCTGACAAGTTTAAACTCAACGAAAGGGTCAAGGGATACATTACACGTGTTGAGAATACTACCAAAGGTCCACAGATTGTTTTATCACGCACACATCCAGGTCTGTTAAAAAGATTGTTCGAGCTTGAGGTTCCAGAGATTTATGACGGTGTTGTAGAAATTAAATCCGTTGCAAGAGAAGCAGGATTTCGTTCAAAAATCGCAGTCTATTCCCGCAATGACGATGTTGATCCCGTCGGTTCGTGTGTTGGACCCAAAGGCGCCCGTGTTCAGACCATTGTGTCTGAGCTTCGTGGTGAGAAGATTGATATCGTTCGATGGAGTGATGATGTGGAAGAATATGTTTCGAATGCACTTAGTCCTTCGAAGGTTGTTGAAGTTCAAGTCATCGAGTCAGAGAAGACAGCCCGTGTTGTCGTGCCGGATTATCAACTTTCTTTAGCCATCGGTATCAAAGGGCAGAACGCAAGATTAGCGGCAAAGCTAACAGGATGGAAAATCGATATCAAAAGTGAGTCTCAAGCTGAAACGGAGTATGGAAGACCACGCTCTACAGAAGATTTCATCCATAACTCAGTCACCATAGAGTAATTCGTGGGATTTGAGGAGGAATGACTGTGAGGGTTCGGCGTATTCCATTGCGCAAATGTGTTGCATGTCAAGAGAGCAAGGCAAAAAAACAATTGATTCGAGTCGTTCGAACACCTCTTAACGAGGTCGCGATTGATATTTCAGGGAAAAAATCAGGTCGGGGTGCATATTTATGTGGGAATGTATCCTGTTTCAAGCTCGCGAAGAAAGCTCGGTCACTTGATCGAGCCTTGAAGGTGACAATTGGGGATGACATCTACGATTCGTTAGCGCGCGAATTTATTCGAATAGAAGATGAGTATCATAGTTTTCAAGCGTCGCAATCAAGTGACATGGAAGAAGGCGAGAATGACGAATGAAAGATCAGGATCGGACATTATCGTATGTAGGCCTTGCCCTTAGGGCGGGAAAACTTGTCACTGGTGACGAAGCGGTATTGAAGGCGGTGCGCGATGGAACTGCTCGTATCGTTCTTCTTGCGAACGATGCATCAGACAATGCAAAGAAGAAGTACCGTGATAAATGTTTATTCTACAACGTGCCAATCGTTGAACAATATCAGCGGCGAGAACTCGGCCATAGCATCGGTAAGTTTGAACGTGTAGTGGTCGCTGTTACGGATGAGGGTTTGTCCGGTCTTGTCCGAAAGAGCTTAACAAAACATGCGGAGGTGGAGAGTCATTGAGCAAAGCTGACAACAAATTAAGAGTATATGAATATGCTAAGTCTTTGAATATGAGCAGCAAAGAAATTATTACGATCCTTAAACGTTTAAATATGCCAGTTAACAATCATATGAGTGTCATGGAAGATCACGCTGTTGCTGGAGTAGAAAAGTTTTTTAGTGATGTAAAAGCGAACGCAGCTGCAAAACGAGCGGCTGAAACACAGGCGCAAGCATTGGCATCAAGAGGAACAACCGGAGGTGCCTCATTGGCAACAGGTACGAAAGATAACGCAATGAAGAAGCAAGAGGATCAGCGTGGGTTGAATACGGATCGACCGCGAATCGAACGCAACACGAATAATTCCGATGGACGACCGGCAAGGGATCTCGATCGACCTCAAGGTTACCGAGATCAGAATCAACGCCGCGATGGGGATCGTCCATTTACAGGTCAACAACAACGTCCCGCTTCAGACAGAACACAACATAATCGCGTTGGGGAACGTTCGCAATTGGATCGCAAACAAGGAGAAACCCCAAAAGAAGAATTACCACAATCTCAGTCCTCACAACCTGTTGCAACCTCAACGGAGCAGTCACAAGTTAGCATAGCGCCAACGAATTCGCCAACACCAGAACGATCGCAAAGCGATCGAACTACAGTTGAGAATCCGACAGTAGATAGACAACAGAACGCACGTCCACAATACACGCGTACAAATCAAGATCGCCCGCAAGGTGACCGACCACAAGGTGCTCGTCCGTATGGCAATCGTCCACAAGGTGACCGACCACAAGGTGCTCGTCCGTATGGCAATCGTCCACAAGGTGACCGACCACAAGGAGATCGTCCTTACAATAGCCGCCCACCAGGGGATCGTCCGTACAATAGCCGCCCGCCAGGCGACCGCCCACCAGGAGATCGTCCGTACAATAGCCGTCCGCCAGGCGACCGCCCACCAGGGGATCGTCCGTACAGTAGCCGTCCGCCAGGCGACCGCCCATCAGGCGATCGTCCGTACAATAGCCGCCCGCCAGGCGATCGTCCACCAGGCGATCGTCCGTATAGTAATCGTCCACCAGGGGATCGTTCCGTAGGAAGTCGACCATCTTCTGATCGCGGCGGGGAACGCGGACCTCGTAGTGACCGTCCTGCTGCACCTGGACGCCCTTCTGCAGATCGGGGTAGTCGTCCAGGAGGTGCTAATCGTTTCTCAGGTGCAGCCAAAATACCTGCTGCTCCAACAGATACGAAGTTGCAGCCACAACCTGTCCGTGAACGAGATCGAGATAAAGACAAAGAGCGTGAACGCGAACGTATTTTTAAATTCTCAGATGGAGAGTTCAGTGACGGCAAAGGACGCACCAAACGAAAAAACAATAAGCTTGACAAGAATGCCAAAGGACGTTACCAGCAAGCCAAGCCAAAAATTGATAATACACCCAAGAAGATGATTGTCCGTGGCAATATGACTGTTGGAGAAGTAGCCAAATTATTGCACAAAGACGCTTCAGAAGTGATTAAAAAACTTTTATTCATGGGTGTCATGGTTACAATTAATCAAGAAATCGACCTTGATGCTATCCAGTTGCTTGCTGGTGAGTTCGGCGTAGAAGTCGAGATAAAAATTGCTAAAGAAGAAGACAATTATGAAGAAATCATTGAAACGGACGAAGAAGCGAATCTTGAAGTACGTCCACCCGTTGTCACAATTATGGGCCACGTTGACCACGGAAAGACAACACTTCTCGACGCGATTCGTGAAACGAATGTTGTATCCGGAGAAGCTGGCGGCATAACGCAACATATTGGTGCCTATCAAGTGGACATACACGGCAAGAAAATCACTTTTCTTGATACACCGGGACATGAGGCGTTCACATCGATGCGCGCACGAGGTGCTCAGGTTACTGACATTACAATTCTCGTTGTTGCCGCTGACGATGGTGTCATGCCCCAAACGAAAGAAGCAATTGCTCATGCGAAGGCTGCAAAAGTTCCGATTATTGTTGCAGTAAATAAAATCGACAAACCCGATGCAAATCCAGATCGGATCAAACAGGAACTGACAGAGTTTGAACTTGTCCCTGAAGAGTGGGGCGGCGACACCATATTCGTTAATATTTCTGCGAAACAACGCATGAACCTCGAGAACTTGCTCGAAATGATTCTGCTTGTCTCAGAGGTGCAAGATTACCGAGCAAATCCAAACAAACGTGCAAGAGGAACTGTTATTGAAGCGGAGTTGGATAAAGGAAAAGGCGCCGTTGCCCGCGTCCTCGTCCAGAACGGTACACTTAAGATTGGCGATGCATTGGTCATTGGGAACAGTTTCGGTCGTGTTCGAGCTATGGTTAATGACAAAGGCAGACGTGTAAAAGAAGTAGGACCTTCAACCCCCGTCGAAATAACTGGTTTGACAGAGGTTCCTCAAGCAGGAGATCCGTTTATGGTGTTTGAAGATGAGCGGAAAGCGAGGGAAATAGCGGAATCGCGCACATCCAAGCAACGTCAAGCGGATTTTGGAGCGAATTCACGTGTGTCTCTTGATGCACTCTTTAGCAAAATCAAGGAAGGTGAACTGAAGGAACTTAACGTCATTATTAAGGGCGATGTTCAGGGTTCAGTAGAAGCGCTTAAAGGATCACTTGAGAAAATCGACGTTGAAGGCGCGCGAGTGCGAATTCTTCACACGGGTGTAGGGGCGATTACTGAATCTGACGTCGCGTTAGCTTCGGCTTCGAATGCAATCGTCATTGGATTTAACGTACGTCCGGAACCTGCAGCAAGGGCAAGTGCTGAGCAAGAAGGCGTAGATATCCGACTGCATCGCATTATCTACAATGTCATTGACGAAATCGAGTCTGCTATGAAAGGTTTATTAGATCCGATTTATCGTGAGAATATCATAGGACACGCTGAAGTACGCAACGTCTTTAAAATCACCAAAATTGGAACGATTGCAGGTTGTATGGTTACGCAAGGGAAAATTTTGCGAAACGCTGAAGCGCGCTTGATTCGTCAAGGCGTTGTAGTCCATGAAGGCAAGTTGGATTCCCTGAAACGTTTCAAAGACGATGCACGTGAAGTTACTCAAGGATTTGAATGTGGAATTGGTCTTGACAAATTTAATGATATTCAAGAAGGCGACGTCATTGAAGCGTTCGTGAAGGAAACTGTAGAAAGGTGATGGGAAATGGCCAAGGTCCGTACGGGTCGAGTGGGAGAGCAACTAAAAAAGGAACTAAGTCATATTTTCCTTTCGGAATTAAAGGACCCTGCAATTGGTTTTCTGACAGTCACAGGAGTAGATATGACATCCGATTTGTCGCAGGCCAAAGTCTATATTAGTGTTCTTGGGAATGAAGAGCAGCAGAATGCAACTCTTAAAGCTTTGGCCCGCAGCAAAGGCTTCATTCGTACTGAACTTGGCAAGCGCATCCGCCTTCGTCATGTTCCAGATCTGTTGTTTCTCATTGATCACTCCATTGCCTATGGAAGTCGAATCGAGAAATTATTCGACTCGATACATGGTGAGGAGGATAAGTAATGAATAACACACAGTTAACAGAAGATTATCAAGCCAGTCTTCAAGCCGTTGCTCAGTTTCTTCGTCAAGAGGATGATTTTCTAGTTGTATCGCATCTCTCCCCTGATGGGGATGCAATAAGTTCAACAAGCGCAATGGGTTTCATTCTTAAAGCGTTAGGTAAAAAATATTCGTTACTGAATGAGGGCCATACACCTCAGAAATTTAAATTATTGCTTGATGATGAGGATATCATTAATTATTCCTCCGATCCTGTGCAACGAACATTCGATAGGGTGATTTTTGTTGACTGTGCCGATGCATCTAGGATTGGCCAAGCGAAACAAGTCGTGGCGGACAATGCGGTTATTATAAACATAGATCACCATGTAACGAATAACGCATATGGCCAGATTAATGTCGTTCGTACTTCAGCTGCGGCAACGGTGGAGATCATTTATGATTTGATTAAAACATTGAATATTTCTTGGACTCCAAAACTTGCGTCTTGCATCTATGCGGGATTGTTAACTGACACTGGCGGATTCCGTTATTCAAACACAACGCCAGCTGTATTCGCTATCGCGGAACGTATGTTGCGTGAGGGTGTTGCTGGCGCAATGTTGGCCGAGCGGTTGTTAGAAACGATGTCTTTGGGCCAAGTGCAGTTGATGAAAGAAACGTTATCAACATTGTCGTTTTCTGAGGATTGCCGAATCGCATGGGTTAAAATTACGACAGAAATGATGAACCGTTCCGGTGCATTAGACGAGGATACAGAGGGTCTTATTAACATCTCACGAAACGTACAAGGCGTAGAAGTTGCTCTATTGTTCAAACAAAAAGCTGAACATGAGATTAAAATAAGCTTTCGATCTAAAGGGGAAGTAGATGTCTCACGCTTGGCTCAAATTTTCGGCGGCGGAGGTCATGTGCGCGCATCGGGAGCAACAATTATGGGGACGATGGAGGAAGCCGTTGCGAGAATTGTGGAAGCGGTGAAAGAAAAGATATGACAGTATTAGAAGGGGTTCTGCCGCTTTGGAAAGAGGCTGGCATGACTTCTCATGATTGTGTTGCCCGTGCACGAAAGCTGCTACAGATGAGACGAATTGGTCATACAGGTACGCTGGACCCACAGGTTTCTGGTGTATTGCCTCTTTGTCTGGGACGAGCCACACGGATAGTAGAATATTTGCAAGAACTTCCTAAAACATATGAAGCCGAAATGACGATCGGTTACTCTACGGATACCGGAGATGCATCGGGGAAAATAATCGCACAGGCTCAACCACCGTTACTCCAAGAAAATGAAATTCGAGCCTTAATTTCTTCCTTTGTTGGGGAAATTGAACAAATACCACCAATGTTTTCCGCTGTCAGGGTAGGTGGTCAAAGACTGTATGACCTCGCTAGAATGGGGGTAGATGTCGTTCGTGCACCGCGCAAAGTGACTATCCATGAAATCGAAGTTTTCAGAATGCAACTTGATTTACAGCAGCCTAAAATACAAATGAAAATTGTATGCTCAAAAGGAACGTACATACGCACTTTGTGTGAAGATATTGGACAGTCTCTAGGGTTTCCCTCTGTAATGTCCTTTTTGGTGCGAACGGGGTCAGGTTCGATTCATCGGGATCAATGCCTGACTTTATCTGAACTTGAACGTGTTGTTGCGTCAGGGGAACTTAACCGTCGTTTGATTCCTATTGGAGACGCGTTATCACATCTCCCAAAAGGTATTACAACCGAACGCAATGCCATCTATGCGACGCAAGGGAAAATGTTGCGTGCATGTGATGTGAATACGGCATTCGTTTGTGAGCCGAATTTAACTTATCGAATTTATGCTGCTGAGAATCATTCGGATGAGGGTCGTTTCATTGGTGTTTTTCGTTTCAATCCTGAGGAAAGTCTCTTTGTTCCAATGAAGATTTTTACATCTGCACCTCATGCATGGGAGAACAATGATGAGCATGCAAATTGAACATATCATGTATCCACTAACCAAAGAAATGCTTCAGTCTGTGCCACAACAAGGTCAATCGATGGCAATTGGTGATTTTGATGGCGTCCATCTAGGACACCAGGAAGTTATTGCTCATGCGTTGCGTACGTCTTCCATGCATCATATCCCCTCAGCTGTCATGACATTCCACCCCCATCCCAGGGAGGTGTTGGGTTTACTTGATTATGCAGAATATTTGACTCCATTAGACCGTAAGTGCGAGCGTTTTGAACAGTTAGGTGTCCAAACCACATATGTAGTCACCTTTGATAAAACTTTGGCAGGACTATCCCCGGATGTCTTCATAGCTGAATTCATACATCCATTAAGGGTCAGACACATTTCTGTCGGTTTCAATTTTACTTTCGGCTTTCGTGGCCTTGGGACTGTAGCAACATTAAGTCAATTGTCCACAGGCGCATACGAGGTTGAAGTGGTTCCTCCTTATTTATTGAACGATGAAATTATAAGTTCTACATCTATTCGCAAGGCCTTATCAACAGGGAATATCAACCGAGCGAATCATTTGCTTGGCCGTCCTTATGCTATCCGTGGAACGGTAGTACATGGTGAGGGTAGGGGCAGAACGATCGGTATACCA
This sequence comes from Paenibacillus sp., assembly GCA_044353165.1. Classification (GTDB taxonomy): domain Bacteria; phylum Bacillota; class Bacilli; order Paenibacillales; family YIM-B00363; genus JBILCM01. Next base: position 62,143 of record JBILCM010000002.1, on the reverse strand, counting down.
ACAGCTAACATACAACCTGCTGGTAATTATGTTATACCTACAACGGGTGTATATGCAGTTGAAGTCACTGTTCGTACAGGGCCTCGTGCTGGAAGGCTGTTCCAAGGTGTCATGAACATTGGGTTTAAACCTACTTTCCATCAGATGTGGTCAAAATCGACTTTAGAGGTTCATTTGTTTGATGTTGATGAGGATATGTATGGGGAAGAATGGATCGTCCGATGCAAATCAAGAATTCGAGAAGAGCGCAAATTTGATTCTATAGATGCTTTGTTGGATCAAATTCGCACAGACATACAAATTGCACATCAAATATTTCAGGTGAATAGGTAACGTTTTACAACCTTAGGGTGATATGATATAATCTTAAAGTTGACTTCATTACTTATTTTTTGTGAGGTCACATAGGAACCGTAGCTTGGCGAACCGATTCACCAACGGTATGCTAGGGTACTGGTAATCAAACAAGGAGGTGACGGAAGGATGGCATTAACACAAGAACGCAAACAGCAATTGATTCAAGAACACAAGACGCATGAGAGTGACACAGGTTCTTCTGAAGTACAGATTGCAATCCTCACCGAGAACATCAATAGTTTGACAGCACATTTGCGGGAACACAAGAAGGACCACCATTCCCGACGCGGTCTACTCAAGATGGTCGGACAACGTAGAAAATTGCTTACTTACCTCAAAAACAAAGATGTGAATCGGTACAGTGCTTTGATTGAAAAGCTTGGCTTACGAAGATAATCTTCAAGAGCATCCAAAGCAAAATTGGAAGCAACCCCAACTGCCTAAGCATCCGCAGTCCGTCGACTTCGGATTTTGGCTTTGGGGTTGTTTTTTCTTTTGTTACATGCGAAATGATTTCACTAAAGAAGGAAATAATAGAATGAATGCAGAATATGTCAAATATTGAATTGAAGGAGGCTTTCTATGGATTCCGGAGCAGTAAAGCAGGTACAGATGAATCTAGCTGGACGTCCGCTCACTTTAGAAACAGGGCGTTTAGCGAAACAAGCGAACGGAGCCGTTCTTGTCCGTTATGGTGACACAGTTGTATTGTGCACTGTGACGGCTTCTTCCGATCCGAAAGATCTTGATTTTTTTCCATTGACAGTTAATTACGAAGAACGGTTGTATGCTGTCGGCAAAATTCCCGGTGGATTTATTAAGCGGGAAGGACGACCAAGCGAGAAAGCAATTCTGGCTAGTCGGCTAACGGACCGCCCGATTCGTCCTTTATTTCCAGAAGGATTTCGCAATGATGTTCAGATTGTTGCCCTTGTCATGAGTGCAGACCAAAACAACTCACCGGAAATTGCAGCTATGATCGGCACATCAGCAGCATTGAGTATTTCTAATGTGCCGTTCAATGGACCAATCGGAGGTGTGATCGTCGGTCGAATTGATGGTCAATTCATCATTAACCCAACACCAGAACAGGAATTAAAATCCGATGTTTATCTTGTTGTTGCCGGCACGAAAGATGCTATTATGATGGTTGAAGCGGAAGCGAACGAAGTGCCCGAAGAAATTATGCTTGAAGCCATTATGTTCGGGCATCAAGAAATTCAGAAGATCGTAGAATTACAGGAACAATTCGTTGCGATGGCTGGTAACCCCAAGATGGAAGTAAAATTGCATCAAGTGGATTCTGACATCAATTCTCGTGTTAGAGATTACGCAACTCAACGTTTGATTCAAGCTGTCAAAATTCCAGAAAAGCATGAGCGCAGTGTTGCGATTGATGCAATCAATGCCGAAACGAAATCCTATTTTGCAGTGGCGTATGCGGATGCTCCGGACAAGCTCAAGGATGTCGATGAAGTGCTTTATGATATTGTGAAAGAGGAAGTTCGTCGTTTAATCACGAACGACAAAGTTCGTCCTGACGGTCGGAAAGTAAATGAAATTCGTCCGATTGATTGCGATATTTCAATTCTTCCCCGTACGCATGGATCTGGGTTGTTCACACGCGGTCAAACACAGGCTTTAAGTATTTGCACATTGGGTGCCCTAGGTGATGAACAAATTCTTGACGGCTTGGATGCGGAGGATTCCAAACGATTCATGCATCACTACAATTTCCCGCCATTCTCTGTAGGTGAAGCTAGGCCGCTTCGTCCTCCGGGTCGTCGTGAAATCGGTCATGGCGCTTTGGGTGAACGTGCATTATCCAAAGTAATCCCCTCGGAAGAGACGTTCCCATATACCATCCGTCTCGTCTCCGAAGTGTTGGAATCTAACGGTTCGACCTCACAAGCGAGTATTTGTGCAAGCACAATGGCTTTGATGGATGCAGGGGTGCCTATTAAAGCGCCAGTCGCGGGGATCGCTATGGGTTTAATTAAGAATGGCGATCAATATACGGTGCTCACAGATATTCAGGGAATGGAAGACCACCTGGGCGATATGGATTTTAAAGTGGCAGGGACAGCAGAAGGTGTAACTGCCATTCAGATGGACATTAAGATTGACGGGATCGATCGGAGTATTTTACAAGAGGCTCTGGCACAAGCAAAAGAAGGTCGGTTGTTCATTCTAGACAAAATGATGAGAACGATATCCCATCCACGAGGACAACTTTCCCAATATGCACCTAAAATCACTGTCATGAATATCAGTCCAGACAAAATTCGAGATGTAATTGGCGCAGGTGGTAAGATAATTAATAAGATCATCGAAGAAACAGGAGTCAAGATTGATATTGAACAAGATGGTCGCGTATTTATTGCTTCACCGAATGCAGATGCTAATGAAAAAGCCAAAGCCATTATTGAAGGCATTGTTCGGGAAGTGATTGTTGGCGAGATTTATCTTGGCAAGGTGAAACGCGTTGAAAAATTTGGTGCTTTTGTTGAAATTTTGCCAGGTAAGGAAGGGCTAGTGCACATTTCACAACTTTCTACCGAACGAGTTGCAAAGACGGAAGATGTCGTAGCAATTGGGGATTCGATTACTGTGAAAGTCACAGAAATCGACCAACAAGGGCGCGTGAATCTGTCCCGCAAAGCTGTTTTAGTGGGTGAAGGGTCACCTAATCCAGCAACGATTTCATAATATTGTCGATACCCTTTAATCATCAAAAGAGTCAGACGACAGTTCTGCCTCTTTTTTTTTTGCATACATTCTATCTTATCCCAATTGTTTACGCGGATAGGAGGTTGTGCATGTTGAAACCATTTTTGAAGCAAACCATCGTTATGTTCATTTTTTTTATAGTTGTATTCCTCGCAATTAATCAATCAGGCTCGATTGCCCACTATGTTGCCGCAGTGAAGTGGAAGTCAACTTTGGATCCAAGCACATTATATGAACGCATCCTGATTGAATCTGAAGGAGAACGCATTGAACCTATCAATGCAAGGGTCGATCCTATTTGGAAAGCGATCCCTGGGTTGAATGGCCGTGAAGTAGACATTGATCAAACATACAAGTTGATGGTTCAACAAAAAACTCAAACAACCATCCCTTTCGTATACCGTGAAATTTCACCTCAAGTGCAACTGAAAGATCTTGGTGCCGTGCCTATTTACAAGGGTAACCCAAAGAAACAGATGATCTCTTTGATGATTAACGTGGCATGGAAGGAAGAAAATATTCCCGCCATGTTAGCAATACTTCGGGAAGAAAATGTGAAGGCCACATTCTTTTTCTTGGGTTCATGGTTGCGTGAACACCCGGATGTAGCGAAATTGATAGCTTCGGAAGGTCATGAGTGTGCAAATCACGCTTACTCGCATGCGAACATGAGTGGTTTATCGAATCAGCAAGCACGTGTGGAGCTAGAGCAGACGCAACAGCTCATCAAAGATATTGTCGGGGCAGATAATCGATTGTTTGCTCCTCCATCAGGTGACTATGATGAAAACACAGTAAAAGTTGCCCATGATTTAGGCTTACAAACCGTTCTTTGGACGCTTGACACGGTGGATTGGAAAGAACCGCCAGCGGATACTGTCGTTAGAAAGATCGCATCAAGATTAGAAGCAGGATCGTTGATATTAATGCATCCAACCCGAAGTGCCACAGGGGCGTTGCGCGGTATTATACGCGAAGCAAAACATAAAGGATTAACAATTGGTACTGTCAGTGACCTCATATCCCCGGAACGTGTCATTACAGTTGAGCCCATGTCGCGTTTCTGATAATATCTAACATCATACGGGTTGTATGTTTTGGGAGGAAAGCATGTGATAAAAAGAACGCTTTCGAACGGAGTTCGGATTGTGTTGGAGCATATGCCAGCATGCCGCTCAGTTTCGTTCGGCATTTGGGTAAAAACAGGTTCTCGACATGAAAGTGCCCAGCAGAATGGGATCTCTCATTTCGTTGAGCATATGCTGTTTAAAGGAACGGATCGATTCACTGCCAAGGACATCGCCGATGTATTCGACGGTATAGGCGGGAATGTGAATGCATTTACATCGAAGGAATACACTTGTTATTATGCAAAAGTTTTAGACGAGCATGTGCCCATCGCGGTCGATACGCTTGCAAACATGATTTTTTGTTCACGTTTCACTTCAGAAGATATTGCCAAAGAGAAGAAAGTCATTATTGAAGAAATCTCGATGTATGAGGACACGCCTGATGATCGAGTTCATGATATGATTGCACGTGCTGCATACGGACATCATCCGTTAGGTTATCCGATACTTGGTACGGAAACGAACTTACATGCTATGTTGACGACCGATTTACAGGAATATGTACAAGCTCATTATGGTACGGATTCGATTGTGATTAGCGTAGCAGGCAATATTGATGATTCGATGATTCAGTTGTTCGAACAACATTTTGGTAATGTGCATAATACTTTTGTGACTCCTCCGACAGAAGCACCCACATTTCTTTCAGGACATGAGTTTTTAAGAAAGAAAACCGAACAGAATCATATTTGCATTTCATTGCCTGGATGCTCTTTGGACGATCCTTTATTGTATGGAATGATTTTATTAAACAACGCCGTTGGCGGCGGGATGAGTTCTCGTTTATTTCAAGAAATTCGAGAAAAACATGGTTTGGCTTATTCGATTTACTCCTATCACACGTCATTCATTGATGGGGGTCTCTTTACTTTATATTTGGGGACCTCACCGAAACAAACAACAGAAGTGTTGCGGTTAACGGAAGAAATTATCGAACAATTACGCATGAATGGCATAACAGCGGATGAACTTCGCAGGGGCAAGGAACAAATGAAAGGCAGTTTGATTATTGGTTTGGAGAGCACCAATAGTCGCATGACACGTAATGGTAAGAATGAACTCATACAAGGCAGACAATTCAGTCTTGATGAATTAATCCATCGAATTGAAAATGTAACTAACGAGGATATTCAAAAACTCATCCAACGTGTGTTCTCATCTCCTTGCGCAACAGCCATGGTCGGCAATTCAGATAAAGCTTTACTGAAATGGAGGGATCAATATGCAACAAAAATTCCAAGTTGACATCAGAAGACTTCCTAGCGGGGAAAATTTGCCTCTACCCGTCAAGATGTCCATCGGTGCCAGCGGTTATGACATCCACGCAGCAGTGGACGTTCCTGTGACACTCAAACCTGGGGAGCGGAAATTAATTCCTACGGGTTTTGCACTCTCTATGCCGACAGGTCTAGAGGCACAAATTCGACCGCGTAGTGGACTGGCTTATAAATTTGGCATTACTACTTTAAATACGCCAGGCACAATCGACGCGGATTATCGAGGTGAGATTAAAGTATTGTTGATCAACTTAGGACCGGAGCCATTCGTGGTTCAACGAGGGGAGCGCATTGCCCAGATGGTGTTTCAGACTGTTCCAATTGTTGATTTGTCAGAAACGATGGAACTTGATGAGACAAAGCGCGGTGCAGGTGGGTTTGGACATACCGGAGTGTAAACAATGATTTCATACGTAAAACTTACAAACGCCGATGGCGTTTTTTTTGTAACCAATCTTAGGCAGAACCCATACAATATCGTATATTTTTAACGCCAACCGAAAGGAGCACATCATTATGCTTACCGGTTCGCACATTGTTTTTGTAGGCGGAGATGCCCGTCAACTCGAAATGATACAACGTATGGTGCAATTGGATGCTTCGGTCACCTTGATTGGTTTTGATCACTTAAATCATATGATTCAAGGTACGATTCACGCTGAATTGACAGAAGAAGTGTTGGCAAATCAGGACGTCGTGTTGCTACCTGCTGTAGGAACGGATGATTTTGGTTATATCGATGCTGTATTTTCATCAAAAGCTCTTAAGATTATGGAATCTCACATCGAAAATTTGCCAAAACACGCTAAAATTTATACAGGACTCGCAAAGCCGTATCTACGAAAAATTTGCTCCAAATACGATATCTCTCTTGTTGAGTTATTTGAACGGGACGATGTGGCTATCTTCAATTCCATTCCAACCGCGGAAGGCGCGCTGATGCTAGCGATCCAAAATACAGACATTACTATTCACGATTCAACGGCCCTGGTCCTTGGTTTTGGCCGAACTGGGATCACAATGGCTCGGGTGCTGCAAGGATTGGGAGCTAACGTACGTGTGGGATTACGAAAAGAAGAGCATTTTGCCAGGGCTTATGAGATGAAATTCGATCCTTTCTACACCGACAATTTACAATCACTCGTCAGTAACGCGGACTTGGTTTTTAATACCGTCCCGTCCCTATTGATTACAGCGCAAGTTATTGCATCGATGCCGCAGCGAACTGTCATCATTGATTTAGCCTCCAAACCCGGAGGTACGGATTTTCGATTTGCAGAGCGACGCGGGATAAAGGCAATTCTCGCACCAGGATTACCCGGAATCGTAGCGCCAAAAACTGCAGGACGAATACTTGCATCTATTGTGAGTCAAATCATTATGCAAGATGTTGTGAAAAGGGGGACGATGGAATGAATTGGTACGGGAAAACGGTTGGTTATGCATTAACGGGTTCACATTGCACATTGGAAGAAGTACTGTCCCAAATCCAAAGATTTGTTGATGCTGGCGCCAGAGTGATTCCAATTATTTCAAATAGTGTACTTATCACAGACACGCGATTTGGGAAAGCGGATGATTGGCAAAAAAAGTTGAAAGAAATAACCGGAAATGATATTATTTCCTCAATTGTTGATGCTGAGCCACTGGGCCCTGCAAAACTATTAGACGTGATGGCCATTGCTCCTTGTACAGGCAACACAATGAGTAAATTAGCGAATGCGATGACGGAAAGTGCTGTCTTAATGGCAGCCAAAGCTCAGATGCGCAATTGCAGACCACTTGTTCTAGCAATTTCAACGAATGATGGATTAGGATTGAACAGTTTTAATATTGCCAAATTAATGATCACGAAGAATGTGTATTTTGTTCCATATGGGCAAGATGCGCCGATGAAGAAACCTAATTCACTTGTCGCGCGTATGGATTTGGTCGTGGAAACTTGCGAGGCGGCATTAGAGGGCAGACAGCTGCAACCGATGTTGATCGAACATTTTCAACATTCATAGTCGTGATTCATCACAGGGAGAGAGTTCGAATGGCTGAAACGAAACATTTTTATGTTGCTGTCGTCGGAGCAACGGGCGCGGTAGGGGAACAAATTTTGCAGCTTCTTGAAGAACGAAACTTTCCAATATCTCAATTAAAGTTATTGTCTTCATCGCGTTCGGCAGGCACAAAAATAAGTTTTCGCAATCATGAATACACCGTAGAAGAAGCTACACCTGACAGTTTTCGCGGCGTAGAAATTGCTTTGTTCAGTGCAGGGGGCGATGTCAGCAAGGCACTTGTTCCTCACGCTATTGCGCATGGGGCAGTATGCATTGATAATACGAATGCATTCCGTATGGACCCTGAGGTTCCTTTGGTTGTTCCTGAGGTTAATCCTCACCACATTGCTGAGCATAAAGGTGTTATTGCCAATCCCAATTGCTCTACGATTCAGATGGTTGTAGCTTTAAAACCTTTGCATGATCGGTACGGGATCAAGAAAATTATCGTCTCCACTTACCAAGCGGTTTCCGGCGCGGGTGCGCGTGCTGTGGAAGAGACAATCCGTCAAACAAGAGCCTTCATCGACCACGAGGACATCAAGCCTGACATATTGCCGGTTTCTTCGTTACCCGCCAAACATCAGATTGCATTTAACGCAATCCCTCAAATTGATAAGTTTCAAGAAAATGGGTTTACACTTGAGGAAATGAAGATGGTGCGCGAAACCAAGAAAATTATGAGTGACGAAAGCATTGATGTTACGGCAACATGCGTGCGTATTCCTGTTCTTAATGGTCACTCTGAGTCCATTTATGTAGAGTTTATGCACGATTTTGATCTTGAAGAGGTTCGTACGTTGTTAGCCCAAGCCCCTGGAGTTCAGTTGCAAGATGATCCGTCAAGTCAACTTTATCCATTAGCCACACATGCAACTGGCAAATTAGAAGTATTCGTTGGTCGTGTACGCAGAGATTTATCTGAGTCAAAGGCTTTAAATATGTGGGTTGTTTCAGACAACTTATTGAAAGGCGCAGCGTGGAATGCAATTCAGATTGCTGAACATATTGCGAAGAGCCAAGACAAGTAAAAGAATGGGAGGAACGGCAAGTGGATTTCGGAAGATTGATTTCTGCAATGGTCACTCCCTTCGATCATCAATTGAGCATCGATTGGAATCAGACAGCACATTTGATTGAGCATCTCGTTGAACAACAGCACAATGATGGGTTAGTTGTTGCAGGCACGACAGGAGAGTCACCGACCCTTACAGATGATGAAAAATTACAGTTGTTTGAGTTTGTCGTTCGCAAGACGGGAGGACGCGCCAAAATAATCGCGGGCACTGGTTCGAATGATACCTTACATTCTATCCATCTCTCTAAGGAAGCGGAGAAATTGGGTGTCGATGGGATTATGCTCGTTGCTCCTTATTACAATCGAACTTCGCAAGAAGGTTTATACAGACATTTTGTTTCTGTTGCTGATCAAGTTTCATTGCCAATTGTAATTTATAACATTCCTTCACGCACAGGTATAAACATTTTACCAGAGACGATTCTCCGTCTGGCGAATCACCCTCATATCGTTGCTGTAAAAGAATCAAGCGGTGACCTAGAACAAATGTCACAAATTATTGCTAAGGCGCCACCTGGGTTCCGACTTTACAGCGGAGATGACAATTTAACGCTTCCAGTGTTGAGCATAGGTGGACACGGAATTATTAGTGTGGCGAGTCACATCGTGGGCAAGATCATGAAGCAGATGATTCATGCCTATTTGAATGGGCAAGTTCAACAAGCTGCTCAATTGCATGCCAGGTTAACACCTATTTTTAACGGTTTGTTTTATTGCCCCCACCGTGTCCCCAATCCTGTCCCGATCAAATATGCTTTGAAAGCGAACGGAATGGATTGCGGTGGAGTTCGATTACCTCTTGTAGAGGCGACGTCTGAAGAAGCGGCTTTCATAGAACAATTGATGCTGACATTCGAACATAGTTGATCAAGCTCGTCTCCCATGGAGACGAGCTTTTCATCGTGACGTATGAGGTATAACTTGAGTTTGTATTCTGCGTTTACTATAATGGTGAAAGTGACAAGTACGTTGTTGTAATCGTAATGGGTATCGGCATGGTTTGTGTTTCATATAGATCGTCGCCAAAATTACAGAGGAGGTTTACTGGTTGGCAAAGAAAATTCATGATAAACTGACCATTTTGGCCCTTGGCGGCGTGGGCGAAATTGGGAAAAATATGTATGTGGTTCAGTATGCGAATGATATTGTAGTCATTGATGTTGGATTGAAATTTCCGGAAGAAGACATGCTTGGAATTGATGTGGTTATTCCAGACATCAGTTTCTTAACAGAAAACAAGGATAAAGTGAGAGGGATCATTGTCACGCACGGCCACGAAGATCACATCGGTGGTTTGCCTTATGTGCTTAAGCATTTGAATGTGCCAGTTTACGGCACGAAACTGACTTTAGGCTTGATTGAAAGCAAGTTGAAGGAAGCCAATCTGCTCGGTGAAACGAAACGAGTGTTAATTCAGAACAATTCGATACTTCACTTTGGGACAATTACAGCCTCATTCTTTCGAACAAATCACAGCATTCCAGACTCCGTGGGTATTGCTTTGGATACACCAGAAGGTGTCATTGTGCATACTGGCGATTTTAAATTCGACTATACGCCTGTGCATAATCAATTTGCCGACATCCATCGCATGGCTGAGATTGGCAGTAAAGGTGTGCTTTGTCTTTTATCTGAAAGCACGAATGCTGAGAGAACTGGCTTTACGCCATCAGAGAAAACGGTTGGCGATGAGTTGATTGAGGTGTTTCGACGTTCGGAGCAACGTGTTGTTGTGGCTACATTCGCTTCTAACATACATCGTGTACAACAAGTATTCGAGGCTGCAATCATGACAGGTCGAAAAGTGACTGTAATCGGGAGAAGTATGATTAACGTCGTTACAATTGCCAATGAACTCGGATATTTGGACATTCCTGATGGCATGTTGATTGAATCCGAAGTGGCGAATCGACTTCCAGCGAATCAAGTTGTGATTCTTTCAACGGGTAGCCAAGGTGAACCGATGTCGGCATTGACACGAATGGCGAGGTCCACACACAAGAAACTTGATATCTTGCCAGGTGACACGGTTGTTATTGCAGCAACACCGATACCAGGCAATGAACGATATGTGGGCCGAACAGTCGATGAGTTATTCCGTCTAGGAGCGAATGTCATTTATGGGCCTGGTTCCATAACCGGTGTCCACGTTTCCGGGCATGGAAGCCAAGAAGAGTTAAAGCTGATGCTCAACCTGATGAAGCCGAAATTTTTTATACCCATCCACGGTGAATATCGTATGTTAAAGCATCATGCGTTGCTGGCTCAATCGGTTGGGGTGGAGAAAGAGAACATATTCCTGCTTGATATCGGAGATACGGTGGAAATTATGGGTGGCGAAGCTCGTAAAGGAAACAAAGTGTCTGCAGGAAATGTGCTTATCGATGGCCTAGGTGTTGGTGATGTCGGCAACATTGTGTTGCGCGATAGGAAATTGCTCTCGCAAGATGGAATTCTGGTCGTAGTCGTCACGTTAAGCAAACAAGAAGGAAAGATCTTATCAGGACCAGATATTATTTCACGTGGATTTGTCTATGTGCGCGAATCCGAAGGGTTACTTGAAGAGGCAACAAAAATCGTATCCAACACATTAAGTCGATTGATGAGTGAGAATGTCAATGAATGGACTTCACTAAAGACACAAGTTAAGGATGCATTAGGACGATTCTTATATGAACAAACCAGAAGAAGACCGATGATTTTACCGATAATCATGGAAGTGTAACGATGGATTTACGTCATGTCACTCACAAGCACAAATGGTGCCTCTGCCTTGCACTCCAATGCAGAGGCATTTTTTTGCATATTTTGCTTTATTCTTCCCATACTATGACGGATTGCTGTGACATTCTAAACGGAGGAGAAATCAATGTCAACAGAAGAGCGCAAGAATGTGATCACCGAAGGGATCGTATCCTTAGGAAATGCCAATCCGCCAACGATGGAACAATCGAATGTGTATTGCATGACCATTATTGGTCAAGTAGAAGGCCATGTTGTGCTTCCGCCGCAAAACAAAACAACGAAGTATGAACATTTGATTCCACAACTGGTCGCAGCGGAATTAAATACAAAGATTGAAGGCATTCTCATCATTCTAAATACGGTCGGTGGAGATGTTGAGGCTGGTTTGGCCATCGCAGAAATGATTTCTACACTATCCAAGCCGACGGTCACATTGGTTTTAGGTGGAGGCCATTCCATAGGCGTTCCCATTGCGGTTAGCTCTGATTTCTCCTACATTGCGGCAACTGCAACGATGACGATTCACCCAATCCGACTGAATGGTTTAGTCATTGGGGTGCCTCAAACGTTCGAATACTTAGATAAAATGCAAGAACGTGTTATACGATTCGTTCTTGCCCACTCCCATATCACAGAAGCAAAATTTAAAGAGTTGATGTTCAAAACGGGAGAACTTACGCGTGACATTGGCACAACGGTGATTGGTTTGGAGGCAGTAAAATATGGCTTGATAGATGCGGTTGGAGGCGTTGGGGAGGCGATGCGTGAACTGCAGCGCAGAATCGAGGAACGCCGCCAAGCGAAGAAGGGTGGTGACGACTATTGATTATGTACACACCCATCCCGTTGGAACAAGTGTTTGAAGGCATGGATCAGATCAAGCCCCCGACTGAAATCACGATCGACGGCATCACAATGCAGGTTGAGTTGCTTTCTTCGATAGAAGCTCGAGTGGTACGAATACTTTCACCTCATGCTGAGGATTACCTGCATCCCGTTTATGCACCAGGGAATCTCATCCAATTGCAAACCAATCGAAACCTCAGGAAAAACATGTTATAATGTGCTTCTGGGGGGTGTTTCGTTTTGGAAAAATCGAAAACCAAACTTAAGAAACCTTTATCTACAAATCTTAAATTTGAACTGTATGGGATTTTGCTTTTAATTATTGGAATCATCGCCCTCGCCAGATTAGGTTCAGTAGGGAAGGCGATGGCTTTTCTTTTTCGCATGCTTGTGGGGGATCTTGAACCTATTCTTTCGGTTTCTATCATCTTTTTCGCCATTTATCAACTTATGATCAAAAGATTATGGACGCCGTCATGGTCGGTAAAACATTCTGGTGTTTTATTAATTTTTATAGGCTTGCTAGTGACAGTTCATCATGGATGGATTCCCAAACACGTTTCGATGGAAGGATTATCAGCAAGCAAGCTGATTTCCACAAGCTGGACAGAGATGTTGAAACATTACACGCCTAATGGTTTTGTGTTTACAATTCATGCTGGCGGCGGTATGATTGGCGGTATTTTATTGGCCAGTCTGATTGTGTTATTTGGAACCGATGGCGCTAAATTGCTGGAATTGGCCATGTTTGCGATCGGATTGCTATTGTTCACGGGTTTGTCTTATGTGCAAATTGCAAGTACCCTGCGCAAATGGATGCAAATCGTATTGACGCGTTTGGGTTTCACGATTCGGGGGATCATTGAAAAGAATGCTCTTCGCAAATCAATAACTCCTGAAGTTGAACCGTCCCGAAAACAAAAGGATGACAATATTGCAGACTTGAATGATACCTCGATTGAATTGAATCCTCCCATCGTTCATAAAGCACAAAAATTTGAACAGCAAGAAGATACTCAATCCCCGCTTTTCTTCGATTTTATGGAGCAAGTTCGAGAGAGTGAGCAACCTACACCTCCAACCGTAAAGACGCTCGAAGCTTTGGTGCCAGCTGCTTCTGCACAGGTAGCGGTACAGCTAACGGCTAATCCTTCAAGGGGTCCTTACATTTTGCCGCCGTTTCATTTGCTTTCCAGGCCAAGCAGTGGCAAGCTAGGTGAATCTGCGGACACCATTGCTAGAGACAACGCGAAAAAACTAGAAACTACACTGGAGAGCTTTGGTGTTAGAGCGAAAGTATTACAAGTTGTTAAGGGGCCTGCAGTGACACGTTATGAAATACAACCCGACACAGGTGTAAAAGTGAGCCGCATTGTTAGTTTGACGGATGATATTGCGCTTGCATTGGCTGCCAAAGACATCCGCATGGAGGCACCTATTCCCGGAAAGTCAGCGATCGGTATTGAAGTGCCGAATACAGAAGTGTCTGTCGTTTCGCTTCGTGAAGTGATGGAGTCCCCTGCGTTTCATGAGTCGGCTTCCAAGATGACGATTGTACTTGGGCGGGATATTTCGGGGCATCCAATTGTGGCAAATTTGGCTAAAATGCCACATTTACTCGTTGCCGGGGCAACAGGTTCGGGAAAATCTGTTTGCATCAATGGCATCATTACCAGCGTTCTATATAAAGCAAAACCGGATGAAGTTAAGTTTTTGATGATTGATCCAAAAATGGTGGAACTGAACGTTTACAATGGGATTCCTCATTTATTAGCTCCGGTGGTCACAGATCCGCGGAGAGCATCGCTTGCACTAAAGAAAGTTGTTATCGAGATGGAGAAACGTTACGAACTGTTTTCTAAATCAGGAACTCGAAATATTGAAGGCTTTAATTTGCAATTAATGGAGAAAGGCGAGTCTGCACTGCCATATATTATTGTTATTGTGGACGAGCTTGCTGATCTGATGATGGTTGCCGCACACGATGTGGAGGATGCCATATGTCGTTTGGCTCAGATGGCACGAGCTGCAGGCATTCACTTGATTATTGCCACACAACGCCCCTCTGTCGACGTAATTACAGGTGTAATCAAAGCAAACATTCCATCGCGTATCGCATTCGGTGTTTCTTCACAAGTCGATTCTCGAACGATACTCGATATGGCTGGCGCTGAGAAGCTGTTGGGCCGCGGCGATATGCTGTTTATGCCTGTAGGTGCTTCCAAAGCGGTTCGTGTGCAGGGGGCTTTCCTGTCTGACGCTGAGGTTGAGGCCGTCGTAACTTTCTGTCGCGACCAAGAACAGGCGCAATACCGCGAAGAAATGGTACCCGAAATCACGGAAGCACCAACTGAAAAACAAGAGGATCTGGATGAATTATTCGATCAAGCGGTGAATATCGTTATAGAAGCCAAACAAGCATCGGTGTCGCTGCTTCAGCGGCGGATGCGCATTGGTTATTCACGGGCGGCTCGCTTAGTTGATCAAATGGAAGCAAAAGGATACGTGGGTCCGTATGAAGGAAGTAAACCAAGAGAGGTATTGATCACGCAAGAACAGTTCCGTGAAGGCCGATTAAGTTCTTAGCATGTTCTGAATAGAAAAAACCCCCCTTTCTCATACTACCAAGTGAAGGAATCACTTGCAGAGAAAGGTTGGCATCACTCATGAAAACCCGGCTTATTTTGTGTTTAGTCATTTTGAGTGTTGGTTTTTCGTATTTGTTTCAGTCAAGCCAAATAATGAATGATGAAACAGTTGAAGTATTCAGCAGAACCATTCTAAAATACGGATCCATTGGAAAAGACGTTCGTGAGTTGCAAGGTCGTCTAAAATTTCTAGGTTATTATAAAGGTGCGGTTGATGGAGATTTCGGTTACTCGACACTAGCATCCGTTCGAACGTTTCAACGCAGGTTTGGCATGAAGGCAGACGGTATTGTAGGAGCAAAGACGAAATTAAAACTTTATAACGCCACTAAGAGATGGCGGCCGGGTATGGAAACAGGGAGTGGTGTGACATCGAAAGCATCTACCGGTGGCACTACACTTCGTTCCTCGCCTCCACGAGGTTTTTCTGCTCAAGATTTAAAAATGATGGCTAATGCAGTCTATGGTGAAGCTCGTGGTGAACCATACATCGGACAAGTCGCCGTCGCGGCTGTCATTCTAAACAGGGTAGACAATCCCAGCTTTCCAAATACGCCATCAGGTGTTATTTTTCAACCGGGCGCATTCACTGCTGTCGACGATGGTCAAATTTGGCTCACGCCCAACAAATCCGCGATGAAGGCTGTGCAAGACGCCTTGAATGGCTGGGACCCAAGTGGTGGTTGCATATACTATTTTAATCCCGTCACAGCAACATCCAAATGGATATGGACACGACCCCAAGTCAAGCGAATTGGGAAACACATTTTTTGCAGATAGTCATGTCGCGCATGGAAAGAAGTACTCGAACCTATCATAGGTCGGCTACTTCTTTTCCGTTTCTGTCCATGATGGATTATAATAAGAAAGAAGCTTAAGGTGAAGGGAGATTGTAAATGCACAGAGCACAATTTGCAAAGGACATGGTGAACGGCATGCGTCTGCATGTGCTCACCACAGACCGGTTCAAAACAACCGCCATCAGTGTTTTTGTAGGTTCAATGTTACAGGAACATTCCGTCACATCCGTTGCATTAATACCGTTTGTACTTCGCAGAGGGAATGCTACATATCCAGATACGATCCACTTTCGACAAACGCTAGATGAGCTCTATGGGGCTGGTTTTGGATTTGATGTGTTTAAACGTGGAGACTACCAGATTGTAAACATCCGCATGGATGTCATTCAAGACAGATTTGCAGTGGATGTTCCCAAGCTGTTTCAACAGGCATTCCGTTTTTTAGGCGAAACAATAACTAGACCCGCTCTGGAAGCAGGAAATTTTGTTGAAAAGTATATTGAAGCCGAAAAACATACCGTAGAGAAAAAACTCGAAGCACTTATCAATGACAAAGGTCGATACGCTGCTGAACGTTGTATAGAGGAAATGTGCAAGGATGAGCCATACCGATTGCATCCCCTTGGCAGAAGGGAAGATCTAAATCAAATAACACCGAAAACATTGACTTTGTTCTACAATCATTGGATCAATCAAGCGCCTATAGATATTTATGTCGTGGGTAATCAAACGATGGACGAAGTGAAGCGATGCCTATTGAACAGTTTTAAGGTTGAACATTCAGACCGTCGGATCACGGAATATGAATTTGCAAAAGCGATTGTTCCAAGCCGGCCTGTCCAACGCATTGTGGAGCATATGGATATCAATCAAGGGAAGCTAAATATCGGATTTCGAATTCCTACGTCATATTCTTCACTGAATTATGCTGCCGCACTTGTATTCAATGGTATATTCGGCGGTTTTCCACATTCAAAACTATTCGTGAATGTGCGTGAGAAAGAAAGTTTAGCTTACTATGCTTCTTCTCGTTTAGATGGCCACAAGGGCATTCTTACTGTGCAATCCGGCATTCAAGTTGAGAATGTTGATAAAGCGGAAGATATTATCCTGAAACAGATGGAGGCCATAAAATCAGGAGACATCACCGAATTGGAAATAAAACAGACGAAGGCCATGATCAGTAATCAATTGCGCGAAATCAATGACGGTGCATATGAAATGATCAGTTTTGATTTTAACTCCGTGTTAACAGGCAAAGAACGTACAGTCACTGAATTGCTTGATGCTATTGATCGTGTATCCATTAGCGATATTGTACATGTCGCACAAGACGTCAAATTGGATACGATTTACTTTCTGCGTAATCGGGAGGAGGTCTAACGTTCCATGCAACAGAACCATTATCCGAAAGTCGGGGAAATCGTATTTTCTGAAGTATTAAACAATGGATTATCGGTTTATATTCTTCCCAAACCTGGTTTTCAGAAGACATACGCTACCTTCGCAACAAAATATGGATCCATCGATAATCATTTTTCTGTCGGACATGAGAACTTTGTCGAAGTTCCTGACGGAATTGCCCATTTTCTTGAGCACAAGATGTTCGAAGAACCCGAAGGCGATGTATTCGCAACGTTCGCTGCCAATGGCGCATCGGCGAACGCTTACACAAGTTTTGAACGCACAGTGTATTTATTTTCAGCAACAGATCACATTGCCAAGAACGTAAGTACATTGCTGAACTTTGTGCAAAATCCATATTTCACTGATGAGAATGTCCATAAAGAGAAGGGCATCATCGGTCAAGAAATCAAAATGTATCAGGACCATCCGGACTGGCGTGCATATTTTGGACTTATTGAAAATATGTATCATGTGCACCCCGTGCATATTGATATCGCAGGCACGTTGGAATCGATCGCAGAAATTACGAAAGAAACGTTATATCGTTGTTACCATACGTTCTATCACCCTCAAAACATGTGTTTATTTATCGTTGGGAATGTAGAACCATCTGAGATGATCGAGATCATACGTTTGAATCAGGATTCCAAGTCATTCGCACCGCTTGGACAAATTCAAAGAAAGTTCGAACCTGAACCTGAATCGGTTAAGCGCAAACAACAGGTCATTCGCCTTCCAGTAGCCATGACCAAATGTTTGTTTGGATTGAAAGAAGGACAGCCAGTTACACAGGGTGATGCTCAGTTGCGCAATGAAATCGTGACTAAGCTTCTATTCGATCTGTTGTTTAGTCCAAGCTCTGGTTTGTATCAATTGCTATATGATGAAAAATTGATAACGGATAATTTTGGTGCGGAATACAATTCTGGCACACATTATGCCTTCTCTGTGATGGGTGGAGATACAACAGATCCGGATCTGCTAATTACAAAAGTGACCGATTGGATTGAAAAATGGAAACAATCCGGCGTTCCAGCTGCAGAATTTGAACGTGCGCGTCGTAAAAAAATGGGGAACTTCATACGTATGTTTAATTCACCAGAGGCGATCGCCAGTGAGTTCACAAAACACCATTTCCGAGGAACCCATCTTTTTGAGGTCGTGCGTTATTACGAAGAGATGAGATTAGAACAACTAGAAGAACGTCTTCATGAACATTTTGACTGGGGACAACTGACAACTTGCATCATAAAAAGTGAGTGAGCCGGCTATGAACAAATCATTGCATGAAACAACGGTTTTGGTTACGGGCGGAAGTCGTGGGATCGGTTCAGCGATTGCAGAGCGATTTGCAAGTGTAGGTATGAAAGTTGTGATTCAATATTTGGAATCGCATGAAGCAGCGAATGAAACCGCTAGGGTGTGCCTATCTTACGGGGCTGAGGTTTTGACGGTATCCGCAGACTTACGAATGAAAGATCAAATTGTTCGCATGCAAGACAAGATGATCAAACACAGTATGTTCCCCGACATTGTCGTGAACAATGCCGGTATTTCACATTACGGTCTGCTATCAGATGTCACGGAGTCGGAGTGGGATGATGTGATGAATTTGAATCTTAAGGGCATGTTCCTTTGTACTCAAACGTTCATGCCCTTCATGGTTCAACAAAAATACGGCCGAATCATTAATATTTCTTCCATTTGGGGACTTACAGGCGCTTCATGCGAAGTCTTGTATTCGACGACCAAAGGAGGAGTAAACGCGTTCACAAAATCACTGGCTAAGGAACTCGCACCTTCAGGAATTACGGTGAATGCCGTAGCTCCTGGCCCTGTAGATACAGCGATGATGGAACATTTTTCGTTCTCGGAAAGATCGACATTAGCAGACGAAATTCCTGCTGGACGATTCGCAAAGCCGAGTGAAATTGCGTCATTGGTTTATTTTTTGGCTTTGCCCGAGTCAGGATACATTAATGGCCAAATCATTTCGCCCAATGGGGGTTGGATCACGTAACATGCATATTTTTGCCGACATTCGATCATTCTAAGGGAGAAGACAATCATTCCCTTGGAGGCGAGAAGAGATGGCTTCTGTATTAAGCACATATGATAAGTGGAAACAATTTTTGGGAGAGCGTGTGCAAAATGCGCGCAACGCTGGGATAAACGATGCGACAATACAACGTTTGGCAACAGAAATCGGCAATTTCTTGGCACTTAAGGTAGATCCAAAGAATGATGAGGAACGTGTACTCAAAGAGTTGTGGTCTGTTTGTGATGAGCAAGAGAAACAGGTTATGGCCAAAATCATGATAAAGTTGGTCGATTAATTATCTTTGTCGGTAACAAAGCCTCAGAATTGCATCTGATCCTTACAGGATCGCGCAATTTTGGGGCTTTTCTTTGGATTTTTGCAAAAAATGCAGGAATACACTGAAATGTGTAGAATATATTTTGTAAGATTTATACACCTATTTGTTTGGACGGAGTGGCGAGTTTGGAATTGAAACAGTGGTATATGGAATATAAAATTCACAAAAATCGTCCGGGCCTGCTAGGAGATATTGCATCTTTAATGGGTATGTTGGAAATAAATATCATCACCATTAATGGTGTTGAAGATAAGGCTCGAGGATTGCTTATCCAAACGGATGATGACGAAAAAATTGAGTTACTCGGTAAAATGTTGAAGAAAGTGGATAACATAACGGTAACCGCACTTCGCGCCCCGAAGCTTGTTGACATTCTGGCTGTTCGTCATGGCCGTTATATTGAAAGGGATTCGGATGATCGAAAAACGTTCCGGTTTACTCGTGATGAACTCGGGTTGCTGGTCGATTTTCTCGGTGAAGTATTTAAGCGTGAAGGAAATCAAGTCATTGGCCTTCGTGGTATGCCTCGTGTAGGGAAGACAGAATCCATCATTGCAGGGAGTGTATGTGCAAACAAACGATGGACGTTCGTTTCATCCACACTGTTAAGACAGACGGTTCGGAGTCAATTATCTGAAGATGAATATAATCCGAACAATGTGTTTATTATTGATGGTATTGTAAGTACAATTCGTTCCAATGAAAAGCATTATTCACTTATACAAGAAATTATGGCTCTGCCGTCCACGAAAGTTATAGAGCACCCAGATATTTTTGTGCGTGAATCGGGCTTTGATTATCAAAGTTTCGACTACATTATTGAATTGCGCAATTCGCCCGATGAAGAAATATCGTATGAATCATTCACAGGGGAATACGGGGGTTATTAATTCAATGAGGGGGGGAAGTGTGTGTCTGACCTTGGGCACTTGCTTCGAAAAGCAAGAACAGAAAAAGAGATCACTTTAGACCAGTTGCAGGAATTAACAAAGATTCGCAAAAGATATTTAGATGCTATCGAACAAGGAAAATACGAAGTTTTACCTGGCAATTTTTATGTTCGCGCTTTTATAAAGCAGTTTGCTGAAGCCGTCGGTTTGGATCCAGATGAAGTTTTTCGTTTGTATGCGCACTCGATACCCACGGTTGATCTTGATCCTATACCCGAACTAAACCCAAAGCGCCGCCAGAGAAACTATAATTCGCCTGATCGTGCTGGAAAGTGGGCTTCCTTGCTGTTATTGATTGCATTCCCGGTGCTTATTTTTGGTGTTATCTATTATTATGTGAGTTCGAATGGAGTTCTTAGTGACGAACGTATTGTTGAGAATCCACCGTTAACAGAGCAACGCATAACTGTGGAACCATCCGTTGAGAAATCATTAGACACAGGATTAGATGCCACCTCAAATTCTAACGGTAACACCAATATTCTGGAACTTAATCAAACGACACCTTCGCCAGAACCCCCAACACCACCGATTTCGGGGATGACAGCGACTGTAACTTTCGCTGAAACGATGAAGGTGGGCAATCAACAAATTGAACGTTATGAAGTTCGCAATGCAGACCAAGTCGTTCTTGACTTGAAAGTGACGGGTAAAGAAGTTTGGGTCGGAATTAGTGATGCGAATAAGAAAAATGACTTTTTGTTTCAAGGTCGATTGGTACAGAATGATGCTTTACTTCAAACGTATGATCATAATGTGTTTATGAATGTCGGTCGAGCTAACGCTCTAGAACTCGTTGTCAACGGAGTGCCGATAGACATGGGGATCGAACCCAACCCCCGTAAAATTCAAATTGATCGAGTCAATCCATAAGGGAATATTGTGATGCGTATTGGGTAACCTAACTGGAGTATAGGTGTAAGATTTCATACAAAGTGAGGGAAATCCGATGGCCATCAGTTGGATTGTCACAGGTCTAGGTGTTGTTGTCAGTTTGTTAGGCTGGTATTTAACGCCTGACGCTTGGGGTTACGGTATTTTTGGTTTTGGTTTGGCTCACATCGTACTCGGGATTTTGGACATGTTCCGCGATACAACGCGTACCCGAACATAAGAATATGTTCGAACGTTGAAACAAACGGGCATTCGCTTACACAGCGAGTGCCTTTTTGGTGTCTTTGGCATTTTGGAATCGTTCTTGTTATACTACAACTTAAGAACTAATGGCTGTAGAAGGAGTAATCTTGATGAGTACAGAATATTCGTTTGATGTTGTCTCCAAAGTTGACATGCAAGAATTATCCAACGCTGTGTCACAAACCATGAAAGAAATTGAAAATCGGTTTGATTTCAAAGGCAGCAAAAGCTCAGTGACAATAGAGAAAGAAGTGCTAGTCATTGTCTCTGACGATGAATACAAAATGAAGAGTGTTATTGATATTTTGCAGAGTAAGATGTCCAAAAGAGGAATTTCGATAAAAAATATGGAGTTCGGCAAACTTGAACCTGCTTCCGGAGGTTCTGTTCGGCAACATGTGAAGCTAAAGCAAGGGATTGGCCAGGACGAAGCCAAGAAAATCAATATTTTAATTCGGGATTCAAAATTAAAAGTGAAGTCTCAAATTCAAGCAGACCAAATTCGGGTTGTAGGAAAAAGTAAAGATGATTTGCAATCCGTCATCGCTTTATTACGTTCGGCTGATTTGCCTCTGGAGTTGCAATTTGTGAATATGCGATAGTCATATATTGTCACCTATATTATAATAACTTGGACAGAATGGTATTTGGTTTGAAATTGGAGGACATTAAGCATGACCGAAAAAATTAAAATGGTAACGCTCGGCTGTGAGAAAAACCTTGTAGATTCTGAAATTATGTCGGGACTCGTTTCACAACGCGGTTATCAGCTTGTAGAGCATCTCGA
This sequence comes from Paenibacillus sp., assembly GCA_044353165.1. Classification (GTDB taxonomy): domain Bacteria; phylum Bacillota; class Bacilli; order Paenibacillales; family YIM-B00363; genus JBILCM01. Next base: position 39,822 of record JBILCM010000002.1, on the reverse strand, counting down.
AGAGGCCACTGTCATCATTGTGAATACATGTGGGTTTATTGATGCAGCGAAAGAACAATCTGTGAACACCATTCTTGAAATGGCAGAACTAAAGCATACAGGTTCACTTAAAGCACTGATTGTTTCTGGTTGCCTGACACAACGCTATAAGGAACAATTAATGGAAGAAATGCCAGAGATCGACGGCATTGTTGGCACAGGTGATTTTGACAAAATCAATGACATTGTAGAGGCCGCGCTGCGAGGGAAGAAACCTGTTATGGTTGGGAACCCTGTATTCAATTACGAGCAAGCTCTTCCACGCAAGGTGACCACACCACGCTACACCGCTTACGTGAAAATTGCAGAAGGCTGCGACAATGCCTGTACTTTTTGTTCAATTCCATTGATGCGCGGTGCATTCCGGAGCCGGAGCATGGAATCCATCTTAGCTGAAGTAGATTTGCTTGCGAAACAAGGAGTCAAAGAAATTTCGTTAATTGCACAAGATTCAACGAATTATGGCACAGACCTGTATCAAACATTCATGTTACCCACGTTGTTGCAACGCGTTGCGCAAGTTGAGGGAATTGAATGGGTGCGCCTGCATTATGCATACCCGGGTTTTTTTACAGATGAATTGATTGATATGATGGCGTCAAATCCCAAAATATGCAAATATATTGATATGCCATTGCAACATTCTGAAGATCGTATTCTCAAGCTGATGCGGCGTCCCGGTCGACAGCGTGATGTTCGAGAGCTCGTAGATAAGATCCGGCAACGTATTCCGAACGTCGTACTCCGCACATCGATGATCGTAGGGTTTCCCGGCGAGACGGAGCAAGATTTTCAGAATCTGATGCAATTTGTGCGGGATATCAAATTTGATCGCTTAGGTGTTTTCGCGTATTCTCAAGAAGAAGATACTCCCGCGGCACGGTTGCCGAATCAAGTGCCTGAGGACATAAAGGAAGAACGAGCCTCTCAGTTAATGGAGATTCAACGCGAAATATCAAAGGAGATTAATGGGCGCTTTATAGGTCAGACAATCCACGTGTTAATTGAGAGGTATGACGGCCGCAATGATGTTTATATTGGGAGATCGCAATATGATGCTCCAGAAATTGATGGGGAAGTATATGTGTCGGGATGCAAGCCGGATATTGGACAGATACACCCGGTAAGAATTACACATTCTTTGGATTTTGATTTAACAGGTGTAGGTGTTACTTCATGAACTTAGCCAATAGGATTACATTAGCGCGTATTTTTCTTGTTCCGATTATTATGTTTTTTCTTTTGGCCAAAATTAACTTGCCTGAATTGCACTTTGCTGGATTTTCGATTACGTACAATCAACTGATCGCTACGATTATTTTCATTGTTGCCGCAAGTACTGATGGGCTTGATGGCTATATTGCGCGTTCGCGCAAAATGGTTACAAACCTTGGCAAACTGTTAGACCCGCTCGCTGATAAGTTACTTGTTGCTGCAGTGTTAATATCGCTTGTCGAGATGCAGAAATTGGATGCGTGGATTGCCATATTTATCATTTCTCGTGAATTTGCAATTACAGGACTACGCCAAGTCGCCTTGCTAGAAGGCAAAGTAGTTGCGGCCAGCGCTTGGGGTAAATGGAAGACGGGAATTCAAATCACGATGATTATTGCTCTTCTTCTGAATAACTTTCCGTTTTATTTCATAGGTATTCCTTTTGACATCATCTCCAGTTGGGCCGCTGCGGCGATTACGATATATTCCGGGGTAGACTATTTTATTAAAAATAAGAACGTGATCGAACAGATGAAATAAACATTTTATTGCCGTGCTAGGGGTGTTATTAGGAATGAAAGCTGAAATTATAGCAGTCGGAACCGAGTTGCTTCTCGGCCAAATCGTCAATACAAATGCAAGGTATTTATCTGAACAGTGTGCAGCTATCGGCATAGACGTATATTTCCAGACGGTTGTTGGAGATAATGTTGACCGTATTTGTGAAGCGTTGCGCATCGCATCTGAACGCGCAAATATTATTATATGTACAGGCGGGTTAGGGCCTACTTTGGACGATCTCACACGTGATGCGCTTGCGAATCATCTTGGTGTTGAGCTTATGATGGATCAACAATCTTTGATGAAAATTGAGCATTTTTTTGTATCACGCAATATTACGATGGTCGAAAGTAACCGCAGACAGGCGCTCACGTTGGTTGGAGCCGATCCTTTACCCAACGATACGGGTATGGCTGTTGGCACGGCCATCAGATGTGCAGAGAAATGCTACATTTTATTGCCGGGACCTCCGAAAGAATTAACGGTCATGTTTGACCGCTACGCAAAACCTTGGCTTCGCCAGTCTCTTGGAGAGAAACGACCGCTTTATTCGAAATCGTTAAAGTTTGCCGGTATTGGTGAATCGAGCCTTGAATATGCGCTGCTTGATCTAATTTCGTCCCAAGCGGATCCAACCATTGCTCCTTATGCGAAAGAAGGAGAAGTCATGATCCGACTGACAACGCGAGCATCGAATGAATTAGAAGCGATGGAGCGAATGGCAGCTACAGAAGCAGAAATTCGCAATCGTGTTGGAAGTCACCTTTATGCAGAAGAAGATGTAAGTTTAGACCAAGTGATTGTCCAGTTGTTTAAACAAAAAGAAATCACATTAGCGACAGCTGAAAGCTGTACAGGTGGATTATTCTCAAATATGATTACCTCACATACTGGAAGTTCAGCAATTTTTGCTGGCGGGTTTTGTTGTTATACGAATAGAGCAAAGCACGTGCAACTGGGTATTCCGCTTGAATTGCTCGAAGGTCCAGATGCTCCGGGTGCAATCAGTCCTGAAGTCGCGGCAATGATGGCTGAACGTGCGATGGATGTCCTTCACACGGATTATGGGATTTCTTTTACAGGTGTAGCAGGTCCTGATGCAGCAGAGGGTAAGCCACCCGGATTGATCTATATTGGAATTTCTGGGAGAAATCAGCCGACGATAGTTGAAACACTTCAACTATCAGGAAGTCGTGAAATGATCAAATTGCGTGCTTGTCGTACAGGGTTTTATCAGCTTTGGCGGCGAATTCGGTAATCTTATCTTGTCATTATTAGACCGTTGTTGTACCATATATTTAACGGAAGCACCGTAGCAAATTTATTTGCTACGGTTTTTTGTTTTCTCGATACATAGAACATTATCGAATGTATGTTCGAAAAAAAGGATTGGCAATCCGTCAAAAAGAAGGTATCATGTAATTATCTGAGAAAAGGAAGTGGTTCCATGAGCGATCGTCGTGTGGCACTGGAGATGGCTCTTCGCCAGATTGAGAAGCAATTCGGCAAAGGTTCCATCATGAAAATGGGGGAAAATGCGCAACTTCAAGTTGAGACCGTGTCGAGCGGTTCACTTGCACTCGACATTGCGCTAGGTGTGGGCGGATTTCCGAGGGGTCGAATCATCGAAATTTATGGCCCTGAATCCTCCGGGAAAACCACGGTTGCACTTCATGCTATTGCAGAAGTGCAGAAGAAAGGCGGACAAGCAGCATTTATTGATGCTGAGCATGCGCTAGATCCGGTTTATGCATCAAAGCTTGGGATTAACATTGATGAACTTTTATTATCACAACCTGACACAGGCGAACAAGCTTTAGAAATTGCGGAAGCATTGGTACGAAGCGGTGCTGTAGACATTATCGTTATTGATTCCGTTGCTGCTCTCGTACCGAAGGCCGAGATTGAGGGAGAGATGGGGGATTCTCACGTCGGTTTACAAGCACGCCTCATGTCTCAGGCGTTACGAAAACTGTCGGGGGCGATTAGTAAATCAAAGACTATCGCTATTTTCATTAATCAACTTCGCGAGAAAGTAGGCGTGATGTTCGGGAACCCCGAAACAACGCCCGGTGGACGTGCACTTAAATTTTACTCTTCCGTAAGATTGGATGTCAGACGTGTCGAAACAATCAAGCAAGGTAATGATATGGTTGGGAATCGCACGCGAATCAAGGTTGTTAAGAATAAAATTGCTCCGCCATTCAAGCAGGCCGACATTGATATAATGTACGGAGAAGGCATTTCTAAAGAGGGTAGCATTATTGACATTGGCACTGAATTGGAAATCGTCCAAAAAAGCGGTGCATGGTTTTCATACAGCGGAGAACGTCTTGGGCAAGGTCGAGAGAATGCTAAACAGTTTCTGAAAGACCACACTTCGATTTCTGAAGCGATTGAGAAACGTATCCGAGAAGCCGCCGTCGTAGCTACAGGATTACCTATCCAATCGAATGACACTGACGAAGACTATGATGAAGAAGACAATGTATGACGAACAATAGCACAGCGGCACCCTTCTTAGGGTGCCGCTGCTCTGCAAGAAATTAGAAAAAGGTGTGCATTGCTCCATGGGTGGCTTGATAACGCTGATTGAGTACGATCGAAAAAAGAAACAATATGATGTCTTTATTGATGAGGTCTTCACATTCTCAGTGCATACAGATGTTCTAGTGAAGTATCAATTATCCAAAGGCATGCGGATCGATGCAAGCAAGGTCAATTGTGTTCGACATGACCAGGTGATGCAAGATGCGTATCATAAAGTAGTCACTTGGCTGGGCATTCGTCCCCGAACGGAACGAGAAGTCCGTTCTCGATTGCAAATGAAGGGGGTTGATGCAATCATAATTGAAGATTGTATCACCCAATGCAAGCAGCAAGGATTTTTAGATGATGTAGAATACAGTAAATCCTTAGCTAACGAACGTATACATTCTCATGGTAAAGGGATACGCTGGGTTCAACATGAATTGCTCCATAAAGGTGTACAAAGCGACACGGTGAAGGAAACTATAGCTTCAATTCATGAACAGGAAGAATTACAAAGTGCAATCAAGATTGCCAGTAAACGTTGGAGTCATTTCACAAGTAAACACGAACATACCGAAGCCATTCGTAAGCTATATGGTTTTTTGTCAAGAAGGGGATTTTGCGCTTCAAGCGTTCGTAAAGCGATTCAGGTTGTAACAAATAACCAAACAATGGATATACGAATTGAAGATATGGATTGGGAATAGCCGGTTGTTTCGATAGCTTGACATTTTTTATAAATGAAAGATACAATGGAATTGTATATTTGTTTAATTTTCGCCGACATGTTATTTTTTTTGCATGTGAACTTAAGATGAAAATTACAGATGATGGAACATTACACAACTAAACAAGGGCACATCGTTGAGCCGTTAACCTTAAGCTCAACCGTTGTGTCGCAGCGGGGAGGTGAACCTGATGAATCCACAATGGTGGATCACATTGATCATCGCACTCGTTGTTGGCGCAGCATGCTTAGGGATCGGTTATTTTATTCGGAAGTCCTTTGCCGAAGCCAAAATTTCAAGCGCAGAAGAAGCGGCTCGAAACATTGTAGATAGTGCTTCGAAAGAAGCCGAAGCGCTCAGAAAAGAAACGATCTTGGAGGCGAAAGATGAGATTCATAAATTTCGCACTGAGGCCGAACGAGACATTCGTGAACGTCGGAATGAGACGCAACGTCTGGAGCGGAGGTTACAGCAGAAAGAGGAAACGCTGGATAAGAAACTAGATTCCCTCGAACGTAAGGAAGAGCAGCTTGCCAATAAGGAGAAGCGAATCGAAGAGACGCAACAGCAGATTGATCTTCTTTACCGCAAGCAAGTAGAAGAGTTAGAGCGCATATCGGGCTTGTCTACAGAAGATGCGAAACAAATCATTCTGAGCAATGTAGAGAGTGAAGTTCGACTCGAAACTTCTCAACTCATCAAAGAAATTGAACAGCAAGCGAAAGAAGAAGCAGACAAGAAAGCCCGTGAGATCATCACTTTGGCGGTTCAACGTTGCGCTGCAGATCATGTTGCTGAGACAACAGTTTCTGTAGTTTCATTGCCCAACGAAGAGATGAAAGGTCGAATTATTGGACGTGAAGGACGAAACATTCGGGCTTTAGAGACACTTACTGGAATTGATTTAATTATCGATGACACGCCGGAAGCCGTTATTTTGTCTGGATTTGATCCGATTCGCAGAGAAATTGCTCGTAATGCTTTAGAAAAGCTCGTTGCCGATGGCCGTATTCATCCCGCGCGAATTGAAGAGATGGTTGAAAAATCGCGCAAGGAAGTGGATGAGCGTATAAGAGAATACGGAGAACAAGCCTCGTTCGAAGTTGGTGTTCATGGTCTTCATCCGGATTTGATCAAAATTATGGGGCGCTTGAAGTTTCGTACAAGCTATGGTCAGAATGTGCTTAAACATTCAATGGAAGTTGCTTATTTGACTGGTTTAATGGCTGGAGAATTAGGCGAAGATATCACCTTAGCGAAACGAGCAGGGTTACTTCATGACATTGGCAAAGCATTGGATCATGAAATTGAAGGATCACATGTAGAAATTGGTGTAGAAATAGGAAAAAAATACAAAGAGCATCCTGTCGTTATCAATAGTATTGCATCACACCATGGCGATACAGAAGCCACTTCTGTAATAGCGATGTTGGTGGGTGCAGCTGATGCTTTGTCTGCTGCTCGTCCTGGAGCGCGCAGGGAAACGTTAGAAACTTATATCAAACGTTTGCAACGACTGGAAGAAATATCAGAATCGTTCGAAGGTGTTGACAAATCATATGCGATTCAAGCTGGCCGAGAAATTCGTGTCATGGTCCAGCCTGAACGAATTGATGATACCGATGCTTTCCGTCTGGCAAGAGACATCACGAAGAAGATTGAGAACGAATTGGATTATCCTGGGCATATCAAAGTTACCGTCATACGGGAAACCAGAGCAGTTGAATATGCGAAATAGAACGAAAAGTGGCTTGATTCAAGCCACTTTTCTATATTGTTTCAAGACATGAGATTGGGTGAGTGAAGATGAAAGTTTTATTTGTTGGAGACATTGTTGGCGCTTCGGGACGCCGTGCTCTTCGTGAAAATTTGCCCGTTTTAAAACAAACCCATAGACCTGATTTCATTCTCGTGAATGGAGAGAATGCGGCAGGAGGTAAAGGAATCACACGAGCCATAGCGAATGAATTTTTTGATCTGGGTGTTCACGCGATTACGATGGGAAACCATACGTGGGACAACAAAGAAATTTTTGATTTCATTGATCATGAAACTCGATTAATTCGACCTGCGAATTACCCTGTAGGAACTCCCGGTCGTGGCACGGTCACTATAAAGTCAGGTAGTAAAGAATTGATGGTTATTAATCTTATGGGACGCACATTCATGCCGCCGCTTGATTGTCCATTCCAGACCTTAGAAAGTATGCTAGCAAACAAAAAAACAAAAGCAGTCATCGTTGATCTTCATGCGGAAGCAACATCCGAGAAATTAGCTATGGCCTGGTATATGGATGGTCAAGTTTCAGCCGTATTGGGAACGCACACACATGTGCAGACAAACGATGAACAAATCATGCCAAAAGGGACAGCATATGTGACCGATGTAGGCATGACAGGCTCTCGCGAAGGAATTCTTGGCATGGAACGTGAATCGATCATTCGTAAATTCCGGACCCAATTACCTAGTCGCTTCGTAGCTGATGATGGGAAATATCAATTTCATGCAGTTTTGTTGGAAATTAATGAAACAACGGGAAGATCGCACTCCATTCGACTTATTCGTTTGTATGAAGACGAGTTTCGCATGTCATGACCGAGGTGGAATGTTTCTTTGCCCGCTTGAATAAATATACATACATACGGGTGATGAATGAAGCTTTCCCGAGGAGGTCCAATTCATGGAGGTCTTAAAAGTATCAGCAAAATCGAACCCGAATTCGGTGGCTGGCGCTTTGGCAGGGGTACTGCGCGAGCGGGGAGCTGCAGAGTTGCAAGCGATTGGCGCAGGAGCCATAAATCAATCCATCAAGGCTATTGCGATTGCCAGAGGCTTTGTTGCGCCAAGCGGCGTGGATTTAATTTGCATACCAGCGTTTACTGAAATAAAGATCGATGGTGAAGAACGGACGGCCATTAAGTTAATTGTGGAACCCAGGTGATTCAAAGGTGACGTTAACCTCTACTGTAAGCAGGAAGAATAATCTCCTGCTGATAAGTAGGGGTATTTTTGTTGTATAGGAGAGGGGTAAGGGTATGAAAATATGGGATTTGCATTGTGACGTTCTTAGTAAATTATTGATCGATGAATCCATTAGATTTGAAGAAGACACAAGATTGGATGTTTCATTGAAAAATTTAACCAAAGGCGGCGTTCAACTTCAAGCTTTTGCGATCTATATCCCTGAAAACTGGAGGGGTAGACCGTTTGAAGCTGTCCTGTTATGTATTGACATATTTTACCGGCTGATTGCTGCTCACCCCCAGTTGCTACCCATCCAGAGCGTTGAGGACCTGGATGAATTAATTCAAAGTGCGGATCATCGCATTGGCGCATTACTTACCTTAGAAGGTGCTGATGGTTTGGAAAGTAATTTTACATATTTTCGATTGGCTTACCAACTTGGCGTGCGAACATTAGGATTAACATGGAACAATACCAATTGGGTGGCAGATGGTGTTGGTGAACGACGCAGTGCTGGTTTTACAAGCAGAGGAAAGCAATTCATTGCAGAGTGTGATCAGATTCGATTGCCAATAGATGTATCTCATTTATCAGAAAGAGGGTTCTGGGAGCTAACGGGTCTCACGAAACAACCATTTATTGCATCTCATTCGAATTTACGTGCGAAATGCAATCATCCCAGAAACCTAACGGATGAACAAGCAAGGTACATCATCCGCAGTGGTGGGAGAATTGGAATTACATTCGTACCCCATTTTTTGAGAAATGATGGGAAGAACGCAACGATAGCTGATATTTTGAACCACCTTGATCATGTTTGCAGCTTAGGCGGTGTAGATTCTGTGGGGTTTGCTTCAGATTTTGATGGTATTACAGCACGGATTGTGGGTTTGGAAAATACGAGTCATTATGATTGTCTTATGGATGAATTGGTAAAAAGGTATCGATCAGACGAAATAAAGGGCTTCTTGTCCCAGAATTGGGCATCCTATTATAGAACTCACTTACCTTCCAGGACGCGACGGTGATTGTTCTAATATTGATATGAAAATAATCGAAAAATACTATACTTTGAGATGCGTCACCTCTCTTGCTTTCCTGAAAACGATAACATAAACTTAACATGTAAAAAAGATTCATACGATGAATGGCCTTTGAAGGAGTGAATGTTTTGATTAGTCAATTGTCATGGAAAATCGGCGGACAACAAGGTGAAGGTGTCGAAAGTACCGACCGCATTTTCTCGACAGCGTTAAACCGTCTTGGATATTATCTTTATGGGTATAGACATTTTTCTTCAAGAATTAAGGGAGGACATACGAATAACAAAATTCGTATTTCCGTGCAACCGATACGCGCAATTTCGGACGATCTTGAAATCTTGGTTGCATTTGACCAAGAAACGATTGACTTGAATGCACACGAATTGCGTGACGGCGGTGTAATTGTAGCGGATGCCAAATTCAATCCATCTATTCCTTCTGGGGTCGATGCAAAGTTGTTTGCAGTTCCTATTACTGCCATTGCAGAGGAACTTGGAACGTCGCTTTTTAAAAACATGGTAGCATCAGGTGCTTCATGGGCATTGCTTGGACTCCCCTTGGAAGTGTTTAATAAAGCGGTTGAAGAAGAATTTGGCCGTAAAGGACCTGCTATAGTTGAGAAGAACATTGAAGCTGTGCGACGCGGAGCGGAATTTGTATTACAACAGGCAGGAGGATCATTGAAAAACTTCGAACTGGAGCCATCCGATGGGCAATCGAAGCTATTCATGATTGGCAACGATGCAATAGGTTTAGGGGCAGTTGCAGCAGGTTGTCGCTTTATGCCAGCTTATCCCATTACACCTGCTTCTGAAATTATGGAATATCTTGTGAAGAAGCTTCCGAAGTTCGGGGGTACAGTAATTCAAACAGAAGACGAAATTTCAGCAGTGACGATGGCGATTGGTGCGAATTATGCGGGTGTCCGTTCTTTGACTGCATCTGCGGGTCCTGGTTTGTCATTGATGGTAGAAGCGATTGGCTTGGCAGGCATGACCGAAACCCCCGTAGTCATTGTTGACACGCAACGCGGTGGACCTTCAACGGGATTGCCGACCAAACAGGAACAAAGTGATATCAATGCAATGATTTATGCTTCACATGGCGAAATACCGAAAATTGTCATTGCTCCGAGCACGGTTGAAGAATGTTTTTATGATACCGTGGAGGCATTCAATCTTGCAGAGAAATTCCAATGTCCAGTTATTCTTGTAACTGACTTGCAACTTTCCTTAGGGAAGCAGACCGCAGATGCACTTGATTTTAATAAAGTTGTGATTGACAGAGGCGCATTAATTGAGGGGGATTTACCTCCATTACCTGAAAATCAGTTATTTAAACGGTACCAATTCAGCGATGATGGCATTTCCCCACGTGTAATTCCGGGAAATTTGAACGGATTGCATCATGTGACAGGTGTTGAACATGATGAAGAGGGAAGACCTTCGGAAAGTCCTAAAAACCGCAAAAAAATGATGGACAAAAGATTGTCGAAACTCCAAAGTGTGAGGATCACGAATCCAATTCATATCGATTCCCCCCATCAAAATCCAGACATTCTCATTGTAGGAATGAGTTCACTTGGCGGTACAATCGACGAAGCACGTTCTCGACTTGATCGAGAAGGCATACGAACGAATCATATGACCATTCGCCAAATCTTCCCATTCCCTACTGAAATGGTGAGGCCTTATATCGAGCAGGCGAAAGTAGTCATGGTCGTGGAGAACAATGCGACAGGACAACTGGCAGATCAAATTAAATTGCATGCAGGATGTATGGACAAGATTAAAAACTTCTTGAAATACGATGGAACACCATTCCTGCCTTCTGATATTTATTCCGGTAGCAAGGAGTTGGTTTAAATTATGGCAACATTCAAAGATTTTCGAAACAATATAAAGCCGAATTGGTGCCCAGGTTGCGGTGATTTTTCTGTGCAAGCTGCCATACAACGCGCGGCAGCTAATGTAAATTTAAAGCCTGAAAAACTTGCAGTGATCTCGGGAATTGGGTGTTCGGGTAGAATTTCAGGTTATATTAATTCATATGGTTTCCATGGCATTCACGGACGTGCTCTGCCTATTGCCCAAGGTGTAAAAATGGCAAACAGGGATTTGACGGTCATTGCTTCAGGTGGTGACGGGGATGGTTTTGCAATTGGTTTAGGTCATACCGTGCATGCCATTCGCCGCAATATGAACATCACATATATTGTAATGGACAATCAAATTTATGGCTTGACGAAAGGTCAAACCTCACCGCGAAGCGCGGAAGGGTTTAAGACGAAGTCGACACCCGAGGGTTCAATTGAAGGCGTACTTAGTCCTTTGGAAATCGCATTGTCAGCGGGTGCTACATTCGTGGCACAATCGTTCTCAAGCAATCTGAAGCAACTCACCTATCTGATTGAAGAAGGCATCAAACATGAAGGATTCTCTATTATTAATGTGTTTAGTCCATGTGTTACATTCAACAAAATTAACACTTACGATTGGTTTAAAGAACATATTGTAGACCTTGATGAGCAGACGGAATATGATTCATCCAATCGCATTATGGCTATGACAAAAATTATGGAGACCAACAGTATGTTGTGTGGCTTAATTTATCAAGACAAATCGAAAAAACCATATGAGGAATTGGTGAAGGGTTTCAAGCCTGAAGGACTTGCTACTCAGGATATCCGGTTGACGTCCGAGCAATTTGACAAATTGGTAGCCGAATTCCGCTAATCATCTCAGCAATTTCAGGCATACGGTCTTTTACCGTATGCCTGTTCTATGTCTGAGGAATAATTGGGATTAAGAGTACACAAGGAGGTAACACCCATGTATGAAGTTCCGATCCATATTTCCGCAAGACACATTCATTTATCAGCGAATCACATGACACAACTTTTCGGCGTAGGATATCAACTTCACTCGCTCAAAGCGCTCTCCCAACCGAATCAATTTGCTGCGCAAGAGACGGTACAAGTTATTGGTCCTAAAGGTTGTTTTGAGCATGTAAGAGTTCTTGGTCCGTCGCGGGGGGATACACAATTGGAAATTTCCCGCACCGACGCTTTTACTTTGGGGATCAATCCGCCTGTCCGATTGTCAGGCCATATTGAGGAAACACCTGGTGTTCGCTTACAAGGGCCTTCTGGGGAAGTACAACTCGAACGCGGGGTAATCATTGCAGCAAGACATATCCATTTGCACACAAAGGATGCTGAGGTAATGCAAATTCAAGATCAGCAAATTGTGCAAGTGAAAATTGAGGGAATGCGTAGTGTTACATTTCACCATGTCGTCTGTAGAGTATCTGAACATTATGCGCTTGATATGCACATTGACACGGATGAGGCGAATGCGGCAGCAATTCAAAACGGCGACAAAGGCATCATTCTTGTGGTATAATCATAATCACTGACTGAGGTGATGAGTATGTCTGTGACAAAGGATTATTCCCAATATTTCCAGCCCCCTTCCTATAAGGATGCGAAGCAACGCGGCAAGGAAGAGACGCAAATTTTATACGAATTTACAATTCCGCAGGAGTTAAAACAACTCGGCGAAAACAAGCGTTATATGATTCGAACCTATGGTTGCCAGATGAATGAACATGACACAGAGACGATCCAAGGTATGCTTGAAGCCATGGGGTTTCAATCGGTTGACAACAAACAGGAAGCAGATGTGATTCTGCTCAATACGTGTGCAATTCGTGAGAATGCAGAGGATAAGGTGTTTGGCGAACTTGGTCACTTGAAGTCGCTTAAACTCGAGAGGCCGAACCTTGTTATTGGTGTGTGCGGTTGCATGTCCCAGGAAGAAGGTGTTGTCAATCGCATCATGACCAAGTATCAGCACGTGGACATCATTTTTGGAACCCATAACATTCACCGGTTGCCGCATCTCCTTCAAGAGGCTTATTTTAGTAAAGAGATGGTTGTCGAGGTATGGTCCAAGGAAGGCGACATCGTAGAGAATTTACCGAAGAAGCGGGAAGGCATGAAAGCCTGGGTTAACATTATGTACGGCTGCGACAAGTTTTGCACATATTGTATTGTACCTTATACCCGCGGTAAGGAGCGTAGCCGTCGGCCGTCTGACGTTATTGCTGAAGTGCGGGACTTAGCTCGACAAGGATTTAAAGAAGTCACACTGCTTGGTCAGAATGTGAACGCCTATGGCAAAGATTTTGACGACATTGAATATACGTTCGGAAATTTAATGGAAGATATCCACAAAATTGATATCCCGCGCATTCGTTTCACAACGTCCCACCCTAGAGATTTTGACGATCGTCTGATAGCAGTGATGGCGAAACGCGGAAATTTAGTAGAACACATTCATCTCCCCGTGCAATCTGGAAACACAGAAGTGCTCAAGAAGATGAGTCGAAAATATACGCGTGATCAATATTTGGAATTGGTAGCAAAAATAAAACAGGCCATTCCGGATGTCGCATTAACAACGGATATCATCGTTGGATTTCCAGGTGAAACGGAAGAGCAATTTCAGGATACTCTTGCACTTGTGAGAGAGGTACGTTATGATTCGGCGTTCACATTCGTATATAGTCCGCGTGAAGGGACACCTGCAGCAGCAATGGCCGACGATATCTCAGCTGGAATAAAGAAAGAGCGATTGCATCGTCTTAATGACGTGCTGAATGAAATAAGCAGGGAAGCAAACGAACGGATGAGAGGTCAAATTGTAGAAGTTTTGGTAGAAAGTGAAAGCAAGACGAATCCTGAGATGCTATCGGGTCGCACACGAACAAATAAACTGGTACATTTCCGTGGAGAGAAACATTGGATTGGTCAGTTTGTTCATGTATTGATAACAGAACCGATGACTTGGTTTATTAAAGGTGAGAGGGTCCAAGTTTCTGAACCTTCCGCTGTCATTTAGGCAAAGGAGAACGATGTATGGTTACATTATTTCGGCACGATGGTCATCACAATAGTGGTCATCAGATGAAACACTACAACACACGAGATTTACTGATTCGCGAAGACATCATCGCGAAGGCGAAACAGTTGGCTGAATTGTTGGGACAATCCGAAGAAGCTGATATTTACCGTAAAGCGGAGAGGCAAGTAAATGAGCATCCAGAAATTCAACGTATCATTGCAGCAATTAAGAAAAAACAGAAAGAAATTGTTGCTTTCGAAACCACTTTTAAAAATCAAGACATGGTGATCAAAATTGAGAAGGAGATCGATCAGCTTCAACACCAACTTGATGAATTTCCAATTGTTACGCAGTTCAAACAAACGCAAGAAGACTTGAATTATATCCTTCAGTTGATCGTGAACATTATCCACGATACATTGTCAGAGCAAATCCAGGTTGAAACAGGCACAAAAGTGGGGTCATCAAGTAACAACTGCAGCGACTAGTGACAGATGAGGTGTTTTGGACACACTTTCCTTGGGAAGGTGTGTTTTTCAATGTAATCCCCAGGAGCATGGGAGGTTGGTTCTATGAAACGCACGATTGTTTTTACCGGTGGAGGCACTGCGGGACATGTGACCGTAAATATGGCACTCATTCCATTTTTTCTAAAAAAAGGTTGGCAAGTGCATTATATCGGTTCATGGCATGGTATTGAAAGGGAACTGATCTCTACCTTTACAGATGTGACTTATCACGGGATAGCCACTGGAAAACTGCGCAGATATATGGATTGGAACAATGTCAAAGATCCATTCCGTGTAATGGTTGGGTTGTGGCAAGCATACAATATACTTGGTCGAATTCAGCCTCATATTGTATTTTCCAAAGGTGGATTTGTCTCCGTTCCGGTTATAGCCGCTGCATGGTTCCGACGAGTTCCATCGATTATTCATGAGTCGGATCTCACACCCGGTCTCGCAAATCGACTGTCCATTCCGCTCGCAACAAAGCTTTGCACGACATTCCCGGAGACGGGCGCACGCGTCAAAACGGATAAAGTTGTCCATATTGGGGCCGTTGTGCGGGAAGATTTATTTCAAGGAAATTCGGTTCGCGGGTTGATGATCTGTGACTTTGTGAGTTCGAAACCGATTGTGATGGTAATGGGAGGCAGTTTAGGTTCACAGCGAATTAACCATATTATTCGTCATCAACTGCAACATTTGACAAAAGAATTTCAAATTATACACATTTGCGGCAAGGGGAACATGGATCCGAGATTAGAATCGAGATCCTATAAACAATTTGAATTTGTGAAAGAACAATTACCGCATTTGCTTGCTGCCACTGATGTTGTTGTGTCTCGGGCAGGTTCAAATTCGATTTATGAATTTTTAGCGCTCAGGAAACCGATGTTATTGATTCCCCTCTCACGGGCTGCAAGTCGTGGGGATCAAATCGATAATGCGCAAAGCTTCCACAAACGTGGATTTGCAGATGTCTTAATGGAAGATGAATTGACGAACGATTCTCTAGTTACTGCAATTCATTCCCTTTATAAACGCAGAATGTCCATCGTCCAAACGATGGAAAGTGAACCTCAACGAGAACCATTGCAGATGCTTCAAGCACTCATTGACCAGACGGTATTAGACCGAAAATAATGAATTTGTTCTGGACGTATTGAACGTGTGGGGGATTGCATTGAAATGCGAGTGAAATTGCCAATTGAAGATGCATTACCATCACTGAAACAAGCTCTTGAGAACGGTCGCAATGTGCTTGTGACCGCCTCTCCTGGCGCAGGAAAAACAACGGCCGTACCACTTGCGTTGTTGCATGAACCTTGGCTGGATGGCCGCAGGATTGTCATGCTTGAGCCGCGACGCCTTGCTACACGAACCGCAGCACGCTATATGGCAAGCCAATTGCAAGAAGGTGTAGGGGAGACGGTAGGATACCGGATCAAGGGTGACTCTTGTGTTAGTGCAAAAACACGAATTGAAGTTGTAACAGAGGGAATACTCACACGGATGCTCCAATCCGATCCTGGATTGGAGGGCGTAGGTGCGGTCATCTTTGATGAATTCCATGAACGAAGCATTCATGCAGATGTTGGGCTTGCCTTGTGTGTGCAATGTCAGCAATGGTTTCGTGAGGATCTGCGATTGTTGGTCATGTCGGCAACGTTAGATACAGATTCTGTCTGTCAACTATTGAGCGATGCTCCCGTCATAGCTTGCGAAGGTCGGATGTTTCCGATTGAAACCAAACATATTGATCCACCGAAAGAAAAATCTTTGGAAATGAACGTTGTGAATGTAGTAAATGAGGCCATACACTATTCTCCCGTTGGAGATATTCTTGTTTTTTTACCCGGACGCAAGGAAATTCGCCGAACCCAAATATTACTTGAAGCTTCGTTGTCGTCCGATTCGTTTCAAATTTCACCATTACATAGTTCATTGACAACGAATCAACAAGATGAAGCGATCTCGCCATCGAGAAACGGCAAGCGTAAGATTGTTCTCGCCACCAATATTGCAGAAACAAGCTTGACCGTGGAGGGAGTCCGTATTGTAATTGATTCGGGAATCAGCAGAATTGCAAAGTTTTCGCCCAGAACCGCAATGATGCGATTGGAGACGGTTCCTGTGACGTTGGCTTCTGCAAACCAACGGCAGGGAAGGGCAGGCCGTGTAGGGCCTGGTATCTGTTATCGATTATGGTCTATCCAAGAGCATCATCAATTACGATTACATAATGACCCAGACATACTGTTGTCAGATTTATCCTCGGTCGCGCTTGATCTTGCTGCCTGGGGTCAAATTGATCCTTCAGCACTTCGTTGGATTACTCCACCTCCAGAGGGAGCCTATCGCCAAGCGTTGGAATTGCTTGAGTTGCTAGGTGCGCTTGGCATGGACGGCAACCTAACAACGGATGGGCAACGAATGGCGCAACTTGGGATTCATCCAAGACTTGCTAGGATGATGCTATCATCTCATCGCTTAGGCATGGGATATGTTGCGTCAGAGGTTGCGATATTGATGCAAGAAGGCAACCAATTTTATGGGGATGTCATTGACCTTCGCGATAGAGTGGAAGCATTGCGGCGGGACAACACGTCAGAAGCAATTCGGCTTCGACAGGAAGCCTCACGTTTGCGTGCAGAATTAAATATTCCTCAGCGCTCTCACTCAGATGTTCATGTTGTTGGCGAACTCTGTGCGTTAGCCTATCCAGACCGCATTGGACAACGACGAATCCATGCAAAGTACAATCTTACAGGCGGTCGAGGCGCTGTCTTGCCAGAGGATCACCCGCTTTCCCGTGAACAATATTTGGCAATTGTTGAGTTGGATGGGGATCAAGCAGACAGTCGCATTCGAATGGCGGCCCCTATTACTCTAGAAGTGATAAAACAACTTTACTCAAACCAAATTCGCACCATCGATGAAATAGAATGGGATACCAGGGCCGCCGCGGTTCGATCGAGAAAGAAGCGCCAACTTGGCACTGTCGTATTAGAGTATGGGCCTTTAGCTTCACCTGATTCAGAACAAGTCAAATTTGCGATGGTACAAGGGATTCGCAACGAAGGTATACGCGTGTTGCCCTGGACCAAATCCGCTTTGCAATGGCAAGAACGCGTATTATTTCTTCGCGAACAAGGCTTTTTGGAGTTTCCTAATCTATGTGAACAGTGGTTGCTTGAGCACTTGGAACAATGGCTTGTCCCCTTCCTGGAAGGCACCCGTTCCATTGTCGACCTCGCCAAGCTATCCTTACGGGATATGCTTGTTTCACTCTGTTCATGGGAACAACAACAACAAATAGAGCGGTGGGCACCAACACATGTTATAGTTCCCAGCGGTTCTCGAATTCCGATTGATTACAGTAACCCACTGGCGCCTTGCATTCAAGTTCGCCTTCAAGAAGTGTTTGGCTGGGAGAATACACCGAAAATTGCAGAAGAGCGCGTGCCGATCACGATCGTGTTGCTCTCTCCTGCCAATCGGCCCGTGCAAGTGACCAAAGATCTTGCGAATTTTTGGAAACAAACATATTTCGAAATCAAGAAAGACTTAAAAGGTCGGTATCCAAAACATTACTGGCCGGATGATCCGACGATAGCGATCGCTACGCGAGGGACGCGCCCGAAAATAACGTAAGGGGGAATTACCATGTCTATAAGCATTTACGATAAGATAGGAGGAGCATCAACACTCCATGAGCTGGTGGAAGCATTCTACTCACGTGTTGTGAACGATCCAGATTTGTCGCCTTTATTTGCTATGAGTGACCTTGATGAAGTGAAGCGTAAACAAAGTTTATTTTTGACTCAATTTCTTGGCGGTCCATCTGTTTACTCGAATGAATTCGGTCACCCTATGTTGCGATATCGACATATGCCATTCGAGATTACAACGCAACGTGCAACATCCTGGTTGAGATGTATGCAAGAAGCACTGTATGAATTGAATATGGATGACGATACCCGTGCATTCCTGATCCAACGGTTTACACAAGTGGCGCATCATATGGTGAATCAACAATAAGAGGAGATGTTTGCAATGTCACATTTTGATAAATGCATTGAGAAGTATGTGCAATTGGGCGTGAGAGTAGGCGTTAACCTCCAACAAAATCAAATCCTCATTATCCAAGCACCTACGGGTGCGATGGATTTAGTACGGATGGCTGTGAAAGCCGCATACGAAGCAGGGGCAAAGCATGTCCATGTGGAATGGTTGGATGATGACATCTCCCGCATCCGATATGAAACAGCCCCATTGGATTCTTTCGAGATCGGAGCTAAGTTAAGGGCCCGCACCTATGATGAACTCGTAGAACGCGGAGCAGCTGTACTTTCATTTGTTTCATCGAATCCGGACTTGCTGCAAGGTATCGATCCGGATAAAGTTGCTTCAGCAGCAAAATTAACGGGTACAGCAATGATCGCATTCCGAGATGCCATCCGGTCGGATAAAATTAGTTGGAGTATCTTAGCTGTGCCAACACCTATATGGGCAGCGAAGGTGTACCCAGACCTCGCCGGCGAACAACAAATGAGCACATTGTGGGATGCTATTTTTCGTGCTACGCGAGTGGACGAACACGACCCGGTTAAAGCGTGGAATCGTCATCTGGAAAACTTGGGCAAACGGATCGTCATGCTTAACTCGGCTCATTATCACGCGCTTCATTATACAGCGCCAGGAACAGATCTTACTGTAGAGTTGGCGGACACGCACCTATGGGTGGCGGGTAATAGTGTGAGTGAGAATGGAATCAAGTTCGTAGCGAATATGCCAACAGAGGAAGTTTTCACGGCGCCCAAGCGTGATGGGGTGAATGGCATCGTACGCAGCACCAAACCATTGAATTATTCAGGAACGATGATTGAAGACTTTAGCTTAACGTTCAAACATGGAAAAATCGTTGATGTGTCAGCAAAGCAAGGGCTTGAGACGCTACAACGCTTAATCGCACAAGATGAGGGTGCGAGTTATCTCGGTGAAGTTGCACTTGTCCCGCATCAATCACCGATATCCGAGATGGGGATCATTTTTTATAATACATTGTTTGATGAGAATGCCTCAAACCATCTCGCGATTGGCAGTGCTTATTCATTCTGCATCGAGGGTGGTAAGACGATGTCCAAATCGCAATTGAAGGAACAAGGATTGAACGACAGTATCGTTCATGTTGACTTTATGATAGGAAGTGACCAGATGAATATCGATGGCATCAAGGCTGACGGTAGTCGGGAACCGATTTTCCGAAACGGGAATTGGGCGATGGGTGAACGATGATGAAGGGCAAGAATATGTTATCGATCGCGTTGGCTTTCCTGTTAGGTTGCGGGACTGTGTATGCGTATACCATGTATTTATCCGATTATGGGAAACTATATCAGGCTGTTGAACGAATTGAGTCCGAATTTATAGAGCCAGTCGATCGCACAAACCTTGTTGAAGGCGCAATTCAAGGTATGTTGGAATCGCTGGATGATCCTTACACGTCGTATATGGATCAAGAGGAAGCCGAAACATTTTATCAGAATATAAACTCATCTTTTGAAGGTATTGGCGCGACGCTTGAGGAAGTCAGCGGACAGATTGTAGTTGTCTCACCTTTGAAGAACTCTCCAGCAGAGAAAGCAGGATTGCGACCAGGCGACATTATTACAAGAATCGGTGATCGAAGCTTAGAAGGAATTGAATTGCATGAGGCTGTGCCTTTTATCCGCGGGGAGAAAGGAACGAAGGCGGAATTAACAATCAGACGTTCTGGTGTATCTGAGGAGATTCGGTTGACCATTGTACGGGATACTATACCGATTCAAACCGTATTTTCGCAGATGAAGGAAAACAACATCGCAGTCATTCGTATCAGTTCGTTCGCGGAAACCACGGTACAAGAATTTCAGGATGCTGTGAAAGATTTAAAAAGTCAAGGATTGCAGGGAATTGTCCTTGATGTGCGACAAAATCCAGGAGGGATCACGGACGCTGTTGAAGCGATATCTAGCACCCTTGTGCCAGAAGGAAAGATCATCATGCAATTTGAATCTCGGTCTGCCCCTTTACAAGTTGTGCGATCCTCTTTTAACGACATTGGCATTGATCAATTGCCCATATCCGTTCTGATTGATAATGGAAGTGCTAGTGCATCTGAAATTTTGGCGGGGGCATTGAATCAATCTGCGAACGTGCCGCTTGTGGGTGAGAAAACATTCGGTAAAGGTACAGCACAGATCAGTCGTCCATTCTCGGATGGTTCGAGCATGAAATATACGATTGCGCGATGGTTGACTCCAGACGGCAGTTCAATTGACAAGAAAGGATTGGCTCCTACAATTGCTGTTTCTTTGCCTGACTACGCGAGTGTTCCTTTTATAAACGAGGATACAACGTGGAGAGAAAATCAATTCTCTCAAGAGATCAAATCCGCTCAGACGATGTTACATGCGCTTGGGTTTGCCCCAGGGCGAGCTGACGGTTATTATGATATCAGTACAAAGAAAGCAGTCATTCGATTTCAGCAGACACATAAGTTGAACGAAACCGGTATACTTGAAGGCGAAACGTCAAGAAAACTCATGATGGAACTTCGCGATCTCATTGTTGCGAACGACACGCAATTAGCTGCTGCGATAAAAGCCGTTCAAGATCAAATGAAATGATAGGGAGTTGGAGTATCGATGCCGAATGTAGATATGCCCCTGGAACAATTGAAAAAATATATGGGCAGAAATCCGAAACCACATGATTTTGACGATTATTGGGATCGAGCGTTGAAGGAACTTGATGCAACAGACCCTGATGTCCAATGGGTCAAAAGTGACTTTCAAGTTGATTCCGCACAATGTTACGATCTATATTTTACGGGTGTGCGCGGTGCACGTGTTCATGTGAAATATTTGGCGCCTAAGCGAGCTGAACAGAAACCTCACCCAGCTGTACTTTTGTTTCACGGCTATACGGGTAGTGCAGGTGACTGGGCGGATAAACTGAGTTACATCAATCTTGGATTTTCTGTTTTTGCGATGGATTGCCGCGGCCAGGGAGGGAAATCCGTCGATGTTGGCGGTGTAGTGGGCAATACGCATCGTGGTCACATTATTCGCGGATTAGATGCTGGTCCAGAGCACCTGCTTTTCCGGCACATCTTCCTGGATACGGTACAACTTGCGCGAATTGCTATGTCTTTCCCTGAAATTGATTCGACCCGAGTAGCTGCTTACGGAGGTTCACAAGGTGGCGGATTGACATTGGCGTGTGCCGCCTTAGAACCAAGGATCAACCGTCTCATTGCGGAATTCCCTTTCCTCAGTGACTATCAACGCGTCTGGGAGATGGATTTGGCTGCGAACGCTTATGAAGAATTACGCACTTATTTTCGCATGTATGATCCACTGCACGAACGAGAACAACAAGTGTTTGAAACACTAGGATATATTGATGTACAGCACCTGGTCGACCGCATACAAGGGGAAGTGTTGATGGGCATTAGTCTCATGGATCAAATATGTCCTCCTTCCACACAGTTTGCGACGTACAACAAAATTGGTTCTAAGAAAAAATCTGTAATCTATCCTGACTACGGGCATGAAAGGTTGCCAGGATTCATAGATCAAACTTTCTTATTTTTGTCCAAAATGTAACTAAGGAAAAGGTGATACCGCTGGGAGTTACGAAAGTAGGCATCGACGCAGGCGGCACGTTGGTAAAACTCGCTTACATGCAAGGTCAAGATTATCAATACTTGTCATTTCCCTCCACCGAGATGCACCGTGTGGTGCAATGGTTGCAATCGAACGCCCCTGATGCACAATTGTGTCTCACAGGTGGGAAAGCCGCAACGTTACAAATATTATTGAACCGTCCTTTTGACCATCTTGTTGAGTTTGAAGCAACTTGCTCAGGCGCGAAAGTATTGATGGCACAAGAGCAGACAAGTCTCGACAAATTCATTCTTACGAATGTAGGTACGGGCACATCCATCCATGTCGTCTCGGAGGACAACCATCAGCGCCTCGGAGGTACAGGCGTTGGCGGGGGAACCTTGGTGGGTTTGTCTTATTTGTTAACGGGATATGATTCATATGCTGAAATTGTAAACATGGCTTCTCTTGGAGCGCGTGAATCAATTGATTTGAAAGTCAGCCATATTTATGAAGGGGCGGTTCCACCTATACCTGGTAATTTGACCGCCAGTAATTTTGGTCGAGTGAGACAGTTTCAAGGCAAGATGCAGAATGAGGACTTATTGGCATCCGTAATTGGCTTGGTGGGGGAGACTGTCGCCTCGGTTAGTGTGCATGCTGCAAGCCAATGCGGGGCTTCACATGTGGTATACATTGGATCATCGTTTATTAACAATCCGTTACTTGCGGAAGTTGCTGCAGAGTATACGCAATTGCGAGGTTCACGTGCCATATTGCTACCTAACGGCCAATACAGCGGTGCTATCGGCGCATTGCAAGCTATTTCTACAACTTAGTGAAATCCTCTTCCTGAGCGGTACTTGCCGGGAGGCATTCCGACCAGTTGGGTGAACATTTTTGTGAAATAATGGACAGAACGGAAACCGCATATCTCTGCAATTTCTTTCATACTTAACGAACTATGAAGGAGATAATCTGACGCTTTTCGAATTCGCCTATCCCTTACATAATCTGTGAACGTTTGCCGGTGCGTTTGCTCAAACAACCGTGACAAGTGTCTTCCGGATATATGTACATACTTGGCTACATCTTCGAGTCGAAGAGGATGGTTCAGATTGTCTTGAATGAATAATTCGGCCTGTCGAAGCGGAATGGATCGATTTTTTCGAGGCGGACGATGAATTGATTGTGCTACAGATGGCAAGAAGAGTGAAGGAACCATGGTCAACAAAGAAGCCGCCATATGAAGCAACGTCTGTGTTGAAGACGTGCCAGTTTTGGACGCGAATTGAATTATATTTTTCCAAACCTCGATGAAGACACTGTTATCCGGTCTAACCAATAGAATGGGTTGTTCTAGCAGTTGATAGAATGACCCATGTTGGTCATTTTGACGCCAATCATGACTAGGTTCAAATGCAACAAACCAGAGAGAGACATTACGTTGTTCTGCGATACGATGGACGATACCGGGCCGGGAACAATACAAATCACCTGGACCGAATGCATAACGTTGACCGCCCTCGATATAAATCCCTTCGCCTGACTCACAATAACACAATTCAAAGAATGAATGTTGGTGATACGGATTGTCTTGGTGTTCGGGACTCAAACCCCAATAATGAATCGTAAATCCGATCGGATCGAAAGATATTGTTCGAATGTATTCATTTAATATCCAATTTGCGTTTTGACAATCGCGTGCGATCATGGTCAACATGTCTCCATTTGACAAAAAGATGTCGTCTCGTCATAAAGAAGAAAATTCTCTTCTCAGCTATAATATATCTTAAAAAAGAAGCTAAGAGTATATTATAATTTGAGGGGGCAAGAACATGAATAAAAGTGAACGTGCGGAATTTTACAAAAAGAATGGGTACCTTCTTGTAAAAGGTTTGTTTTCTCGGGAAGAAGTGGAGCATATGCGCGGGGGTGTCGAGCGAGTTATTGAACGTGCGGCTCGGAGTAAATTTGATTCGAATGCGACATGGCAAGGAAATTATCTTGAGAACGAGGATGTGCGAAAACTTGTGTTGAAAGGTTTTCATGATTTACAGTATCATGAAGCCGTCTTTATGCGCGCGGCGACCCATCCGGGATTAGTGGATATCCTTACTGAACTCATTGGTCCGAATGTGCAATTGCACCATAGCAAGATGCTCGTGAAACCGCCGGAGAAAGGCGCAGCGTTCCCGATGCATCAAGATTACCCTTATTTCCCGCATGAACGGCATTCAATGTTAGCTGCAAGCGTTCACCTTGATGATGCGGATATGGAGAATGGGTGTATATGTGTCGTTCCGGGCTCACACAAAGATGGCCCACTGCCTCACGTCGGCCAACATTATTTGAATCATGTGCAGTATCCCATTAGTATGGGGACACCGTGCCCGGCGGAAGCGGGGGATGTGTTATTCTTTAATTATTTAACCATTCATGGCTCCAACCCGAACCGTAGCTCGCGTATCCGACGCAATGTGTTATTTCAATACCGTGATCCTGCTGACCCCCCGTTGGAGAAAGTCCATGTCAACTGGGGACAAGGCATAATGGTAAGCGGAGAGAATCCCAATTATGTGAATTATCATACTATTTTTACATTGAATGCATAGGTGAAATCATGATAGAGTTAGTGGCTTTTGATGTGGATGGAACTCTTCGAGACCGTGATTATGTGCCTGATTCCACGCGTATAGCGCTAAAGAGGTTACAAAACAAGGGTATCGAACTTGTACTATGCACTGGACGTAGTGAGTTTGAAATTGCCGATTTACGTAAGGAATTACAAATGGATTGGGCTATTACCTGCAACGGTAGTCATATTAGCTATCGTGGGCAGACCAAATTTGCCACATCTTTTGACCGTTCAACGATTGAACAATGGTTGAACATCGGACTACAACGTCAGCAAGGCATCGTGTTATATGGCGCAAAAAACATGTATATGAACAAAAGGGAAGATACGTTTTTTCGAAGAGCACAACAAGAGATTGGATTCAAGGAACCCTACTTTATATCCCCAGATATGTACAATGGACTACCTGACATTTATCAGTGCATTATTTTTTGCAATGAGGATGAACAAACGTTGTATACGGGTCATCAACATGAATATTACTTGCATCGTTGGCGGCCTTGGGCAATCGATATTAATCCAGGCCGTACGAATAAAGCGATTGGTTTGCGTAAATTATTGCACCATTTGCAGGTTTCAACAGATTATATCGCAGCTTTCGGCGATGGCATCAATGATATTGAGATGCTCGAGATGGCACGTTCCGGGATCGCGATGGGGAATGCAGAGGAAATAACCAAACAAAAGGCACGATATGTTACGAAATCAATGCATGAAGATGGTATTGAATATGGCGTGAACCGATGGATTCTAGGGGATTAATAAAAGTTCGTTATTGTCACTACTGGACGATTGTACCAAGTACAAACTTCATTCATTCATGTTATAATTAGGAAGATTAATATTTTTACAAGGGAGGGTAAATCTAAATGAAAAATATTGTGTTGTTGTTGAGTTGTGTCATGCTTTTTATGATTGGAGCACAACCTGTTCTGGGGCAGAAGGCGGATCAAATGGATCAAGTCAAAGCAAAAAAACAACAAATTTCTGACAAGATCCAGACCAAAAAAATTGAAGTGCAGCAACTCCGAGATGAACTCAAGAAAACGAAGTCCATTGATGTCGAAAATCGTGCAAAGTACGATGCATTGCATGATGAATTGCTTAAGAACAAACAGTATAAAGACGCGATTGATTTAAAAGAAGAGTTGATTGAGAAATCATATGTTAAAGGCGACAGAAAAGATATTGAAGAGCTAGGCAAACTATATGCATTATCTGGTAAAAAAGAAATTAGCGGTATCGTTGATGGTATAAAAGTGGGATTTGATACCCCTCCGTTCGTGAAAGAGGGTAGAACACTTGTCCCGATTCGTGCAATTGTTGCTTCGTTGAAAGCGGAAGTTAGTTATGACGCCACCAATCGAACCGTCACGATCAAGAAAGGCGAGCAAGTGATTGAACTTGTCATCGGTCAGAAGGTCGCGAAAGTCAACGGTGTTGAAATGCAACTGGAAGTACCCCCACAAATCAAGAACAGCAGAACATTCTTGCCGCTTCGTTTCATATCCGAACAATTTAAAGCAGAAGTGATATGGCAAAAAGAAGGTCAAATTATCACGATTGATTCCAACGAGTAGCAGTATAATTAATGTTATTAAACCACACAAGGTTTTGATGGTAGTGATGCTCAATAAATTGAGCATCACTATTTACAATTTTATATGTCCTATAATATATATTATGTAAACAAATTTGTTACAAAGTATTCAAATCATGATTCCGCGCTAATGTGTTACAATAAAATTACTTTCATATACTACTACTACGGGGTGTTTACATGAAACGTCATATACCTAAAGTTTTGATCCTTATTATCTTTTCTGTCGTCTTAGTCGCTTGCAGTGAGCCTCACACAAAGCATCCGGACGCTCATCATGCACCGAATGGAGATTTGCGCGAAACAACATCATCTGTCGATATTTTGCCAACATTCTTGGATGATCAACAATCGGTCATTCGTGATGCTTATCTTATCGCTGGTCGACATCCAGATGTTTTGGATTGGATTCCATGTTATTGTGGTTGCGGTATGAGCGCGGGTCATCAAAGCAGCAAACAATGTTTTATTCATCAAATCAATGATGATGGGACAGTTGTTTGGGATGATCATGGGTCTCGTTGTGATCTTTGTATCAACATTGCTGTAGAATCTGTTCTATTGCACAAACAAGGTTTTTCGTTAAAAGAAATTCGCAACAAGATTGATACAACATACAGCAAAGATTACGCCCCGCCCACACCAACACCGATGCCAGCGCAATAATGTTAATTGTACTTTTTTGTCCCCGGTATGATACGGAGGGTATTATTTGTGTCAGGTAAACTCCAATTTGAAATGATCAAACGCTGTGTTATTTGATCATAATGGATCGAATTCGAATCGAATCCATCCGCTGACTCCATGATTTGTATTCCTGATGTGTGCAGTGGATCAAATACCAACCATACTTTTTCGTTATAGACAACCATGAATCCATCAGGATAATGCCGATTCTCAGGCACATAAATTTCAGAAATTCCCGGCACAAATTGATTGGTTGTGAATGTCATCTCAAATATTCGAGTTACAAAATTGAAGTGATAATTGTTGACCGAACAACCTGCCATATACAGAGGAAACGGACGACAGATGACATCCACAATATATTTTCTTTCAGCCGTTCCTGTCGGTGAGGGATCTGAAAAAATATACCATGTTAAATTCATTGCTTCGCCTTGGAATTTACGTGTGCCACCAAACCAAGCCTTTATGAGACCCATGCCAGCATCGTCAAACATGTTGGCTACTTCGATATACAGTTGGTTATAAGCCAATTGGGCTGCGAGTTGTGTATCTTGTTCCTGGTACGTTTGTCGTCCCCATTCCCCCATCATGAGTGCGGCATTAGACGCTTCTGCGTCTTTCAGATGTCGTGAAACAGCTTGTGCGTGCATTGCTGAATTGGAAAAATAGCCGTGTGGGGCGTAAATCATGCGGTCATGAATGTTTGGCATTTGCATATGCCACATAGGTAAGCCATCCAAACCATCACTTGTTTTGCCGCGGTCGCCACCGTCAACCAATAGAGGTTGATAAATAACCCATTTATCAGGTGAAATGGCAACAAGTTTGTTTATCAACTCCATGTATAATGGAATGAGGCTGTTCTGGGTTACATCTTCGTAGGAGCGTGGAGGAAAATCACCATTTTCACGTTGTGATTCGTTAAGTAGATCATAACCGATAACCATTGATTCGTTCGCATAAGTTTTCCAGATTAACTCCCATGCATCGATGAGATGCTTACGAAATTCACCTGAAGGACTGAGGATGGTTTCCCAGCGATGGTTGAATTTTTGTAATCCATATACAGTCATTTTGAAAATAGTTTTCATTTTTACTTCTTTGGCGTAAGTTACACGTTGATGGATACGCTGCAAATATTCATCGCGTTCAGAACTTCCCTCGAGACCTGCCAGTTGCCCAATGGCAATCCGGATCACCTGTACATTGGCACCATATCGCACCATACGGTGATAATCTTCCAGAGCATATTCGATTTTTCCTACTCCATCTTCTAGAATGACAACAAACCCTTTGGGATTGAAATATCGGCCATCGGTGTCTTTTAACCAACAGCCTCCGTAATAGTGCGGTTGTGATAAAATTTGTTGTTCAACATCTTTTGTTATAATTTTCATTTTATTGTTCCCTTCTTATTGTGATGATCGATCCGGGGCTCCAACTGACTTCCAGATCAAGATTTTCAATAACAAATCTTATTGGCACAAGAATTCTTCCACCTACAATAATAGGTGGCTGATCGATCTTTTGATTAACGCCATTGACCTGTATGGTATCGGAATCAATGGTCATCTCAATGGTCTTTGATCCCATCGTAATCCTCATCCGTTTAAGACCAGCGTCCCAAGTGACGTTCCCTCCATAAACCTCTACCAATTTTCTGGCAGGCATTAAGGTTCTGTTATTCATAATGATGGGAGTTACAGTAGGTGTTTCCTCGTAAATGAATTCTTCGCGCCCATCCACCTTCATCAGGGGATTGCCGATTCGGAGTTCAACGACTTTACTTTTGTTTTTGAATTTTTCTGCTTCTTGAACTACTGTTTCTTTAACCACAGTTTCTTTTGGAGATAATACGATCATGTAGACAGATTGAGCTTCCATGTCTAGCGAGATTTCAAGTGATTCTCCTACTTCATTAACAGCAAAATGAGCAGGAGCATCCTTTAACTTTAAGCTGTCTATCATAATGCCTTTATATTTATTCCATTGGCTCACCACAAATTCACTGGCTGCAGTTTCGGTGTTCCCCATTAATACATGACTTGGCAGTCTCCTTACAATTTCCCCAGGAAATGCAGGAGATATTTTGTCTTGAGTAATTACACAATCTGCAGTTCTATTGATATCTCTACTTATGATTCTTTCTTGTTCATTGAGCAAACATTTATTCAAATTGCCTGCAGCTTTCATATCTTCCCAAAGAACATCATATACATTGTTTTCTTTCGTCATTTTTGTGAATTGAATTTTGGGATCAGCACCTAAATGACTGATGAGATCCCTGGGGAATTTCACTTTTACCGTTTCCTTACTATTCATATAAGACATGTCATTATAAGCTGACATCATCAATACAGTCTCTTTCTCCTCGCTTTTGACGGAGAGGAGTGCATCATAGTAGGTGTCATTGATCGATGTTTGCTTCATTGGCAAACTGTATGTTTCTCCGCCAATCATGCGATGCATTGCAATATGCAACCACCCGTTAGGATTAAAGAAGTACTTGTCCGATGAGACTCTCTCAACTTTTGCTAAATACTCTTTGGTCCATGCTTGATGAACACCGATTCGTTTGAAATCAATCAAGGTCTTAGCCGTCCATGCTCCATCATTGATGTCATGAGCAGTATCATATTCGTGGACACTTCTAATAATGCCCTGATAATCTCCTGGATTGTTCCCTCTGGCACGAACATAACCATCCCACGCCCAATCTACCAATCTTGCATGATTGGCTTCCGATGGGAACCGATTTATTAGACTATCTGCAAATCGGTAGTAACTTACGGGCATCGAATACATATCGACTCCCTCTGTATTTTTCATGAAATTCAATATTTGATTCATCTTGTCACGTTCTGGCGTTGTAAAATCAATATGGACATTGAACGGGCCAAGGACATTGAACGGCTCTATATTGGCATTAGGGAAAACACTTCTGATTGCTGCTGCAGTACCTTCAAAATGCACTTTGAGTCGGTTTGTATCCCCGTTAAATCTGGCTTTCCAATTCAATTCCGTACCTACTCTAAAATGGAACGAATTCGAAAATTGCGGGTAATACTCCTTTAGTTTCAGACAAAAATCTTTAATGAATTGGTTCCATTCTGCGGGATGATCAG
Source organism: Paenibacillus sp. (assembly GCA_044353165.1). Classification (GTDB taxonomy): domain Bacteria; phylum Bacillota; class Bacilli; order Paenibacillales; family YIM-B00363; genus JBILCM01. The sequence continues at coordinate 9,625 of JBILCM010000002.1, read as the reverse complement.
GTGGAACACTTTGGCCAAAATGTTCATAAACGGGTTTTGCGACGAATGCCTCAGGAACGTTGTCTAACACAATAATAAGATTATCGGTTCCATTGTTAATGGCACTATCGAGTGTGCCCTTTAACCTATCCAAGTTAGCTAAATTAAACTGAATCTTTCCATCGGGTCCCCTTCTCACAATATCTCCGGCACTCGTCGACGCATTGCCATTCGTCAATGCTCTGATTACACTTCCATGATCGACGAATGCTTGCTCATTCGTATATGGTCGCTTCGGAAATTTAAAATCAATAGTATCGTCATACAAGTAATTAGGCACCCTCACAAACAACGAAGGGTCATGCCAACTGCTTCGCCAGAACGGTGTCATCCATCCTAAGTATCTTGCATTCCCCACATCAATTCGGGCATTCAGTCTCGTGTTGTCTTGGCCTCCTTCTGATTTCCCGCCAACAACAAAATCCAAGGTATCGCCTGATGATACATCCCGGGTTATATCAAAATCGTATTTGGCATTTTTCAGGTTGTCTTTGGATGCAATTTGATTCCCATTGTGGTAAACAAAGACTTCTACACCGTCACCCGCGGCATTAGCATGATGGAAAAAACCGCTGATATTTACAGTTGCGGAAATTCCGGCATTCCATCGCTGGACGATATACTTTAGTTCACCAGATATGTTGGGTTCTAGGTATAAGTATTTCCCGCTTTTGTAAATAGAAGGAGCTAGTATACTGCCATCTGATGTGCTTTTTTCAATGCCAAACTTCGTAGTAAACCAAGCTAATTCCTTCGTCTTTACAACAGGATCAGATAACTTTGGTTGAGAAGAAGCTAAGTACTGCCAGTACCCGCTTCCATGTCCATCGGGATCGTATCCGCTTAGACCTGTTTGCCAAGATCCTTGGGTCGCACCCTCACTCCAATTTTGAATTTTGTAATCAAGCGCTGCATCGGCAATATAAGAAAAGCTGTCGAATTCAACCGTTGCTTCTAGTTCGGTTTGCAACCCAGCATCTCCACTTGATGCGCCAACAACGAAATCAATGTGGGATCCTGTAGAAATTGCAACGGGGACATCAAAATAATGTTTCCCTCCTGTGGCAGGTATGGTCGCATCAAACTTTCTCTCGCCATCAGTGTAAACATAAACTTGAACAGGACTTGAACCAGAGATAGATTTATTGTAAAAGCCAATGATCCTGACGTATCCAGCCTTGTTAGACGTGAATGTTCTAACAACGAAGGAACCGCCTCCTTGCGGGTTCATTGCTTTGTTGTGGATGGAGGGTTTCTGTTCACTGTTGTTGCTAGCATTGGTGTCATATCGAACGCCATCCCATTGCAATGCACGTATATTGGCATTCGTCTCTCTTGGGTTACTGCGATCTGAAGCGTGATAAGACCATGTGCCAAAGTTATTGGCAGACATGTGCGGATTTTCAGCTTCACTGTAATCATTCGAAGAATTGCCGAACAGATAGGACGCTATCGTCGTTTCTTGGATCGACACATCTAATTCAACGACATCACCACCAACGATAAAATCAATCGTGGAGTGACTATGAATTTTGACCGGCAACGAGAATTTGGCATTTCCATTCATTGCATTGATCGTTTTATTGAAATATTTACTCCCATCCACAATAATGGATACTTCAGCACCTGATGAAAGATTTGAAATTCGTTTGAAGTGACCCTTCAAGGTGACAGTGATTCCTCCTAATGTGACATAACCTACTTTATATCGTTTCACCACATAAGGCCGTCCGTCACTGGAAGATGCAGGCATCATGCTTTTTGCATTTACTGCAGGCTTAGTTAACGAAGGAGATTTCGGGGATGCGTCATATTGAGTTCCATCAAACCCGAGTAGATCAGAAGAATTAGGTCGAGTTGTTTCAGGACGATTTGTTGGGGAAGCAAAATAAAACCATTGCCCACGCTTATTTCCATCATCATGAGGATTAATGGTCGTTACATAATCGTCCATCGATCGCGCATGAACGGAACCTTTACCTTCAGTGATACCAATCGAACTTTCGCCTTCAGCTGCTGAAGAATGCGAGATTACCGACGTAAAGGGCATGATTGAAAGAGTCATGACAGCAACTAATAATATGAAAAGATTTTTTTTCATTCCGCAGTGTTCTCTCCCTTTAATAAAAAAATACTGATCGCTCCATGAGCATGGAGATCAGTATTTTTTTATTGAAATGATTACTTGAGTTAAGTTTGATATTATTTTTTCATTTTTTGTGCAAGGGATTTCAACTCTTCATCTAATTGCCTTAAAATTGTGTTAACATCTTTTCCTTTGTATAAGTCTTGCACATATTTTTGCGATAACTTCAGCTCTTCGGTTGTGTACCGTGTAGCGATATAATTGCTAGGCACATAATTTTTACCATACAACGGCTCAAGATTTTTTCCGGTTTTTTCAAGTGGCTCAAACCTCTTCATTGCTTCTGCAACCGCACTGTCATCTAGCGCCATGTATTTCATGATTTCAACGACCAATTCTTTATTCTTACTTGTAGAGGACAAGAAACTCACTGGGAATATACCTTGCACATATGGGATTGAACCTAATCCTGGTTGGTAGGTAACACCCCAGTTGAATGCTCTATTCTCAGGAGTGTCCAAGTTAAAGAAAAACGGATTTATGTTAGTTAAAGCTAACATAGCGACATTATTGTCTTTAACGAACTTATTTACATCCCCACTTACGATTTTATTGCCATTCGCTTCATAGATAGCTTTGATGGTTTTGAACATGTATTCAATTTTTGGATCTTTGAGTGCTTGTGAGTCGCCATTCTTCTTAATCAGATTAATTCCTAATTGTTGTTGCATCGCTTGATGGATATTACCTGGAACCATAAGTCCACTATATTGTATTCCCTCTGAAGTTCGATTGAACTTAGCTGCGATTTGAATAATTGCATCCCAAGACATGTATTTATCAGGGTAAGGGATGCCAAATCGATCAAAAATGTTTTTGTTGTAAAACAATGCAGCAGCACCAGAATATTTATTTTTTTGTTTATATGATTCTGGGAGACCATACAAAGATTTTTCGTCACTGTAGTTCCGAATGATATTCAAATCATTATTACTAAATAAATTTAAATCCACATTACGGCTTTTAATGTATGGATCCATCGGTTCAAATAAACCTAAATCTTCGTAGGTAGGTGTAAAATGTACATTCTGTACATATATGTCTACCTTCATTCCAGCGGCAGCAATATCTGCTGGTGGATTGGTAACATATTCAACTTGCACATTAGGAAACTTTCGATTAATTAAATCTCTTTGTAATTTCTGTACATCTTCAGCAAGTGGAGCACCTCGCCAGAAAGTTAACGTGTAAGATTGGTTGTAATTAAAATTGTCAATTGGAGGAGCACTTTTTTTGGTTGTTTCATTCTGTGTATTGATTTTTTGCAATTTTTCTTTCTCTAATGCTAATTTTTGCTCCGCCGCTTTCTTGGATGTCTCTAAAGATGCCTTTAATTTGGCTTCTTTCTCCGCGATCAGCTTCTCAGCAGCAACCTGTTCTTCCTTATTTTTCGCTTCAGCAAGTAATTTTTCAGCCAACAGTTTTTCTTCCAATGCTTTCTCCGTTGCGGCAATTGCCTCATCTTCTGCAGCTTTTGCCGCATCAAGTTCTTCCTGCGCTTTCTTGGCGGCCTCTTCCGTTGCTGAAAGATCATTGTCACTAGATTTTACTGGTTCTTCTATAACCGTTTCTTCACTTGTTGTAGTTGTTTTTTCGGATTCTTTCGTAGATGAGCAAGCGGTTACAATAAGCGTTAAAATCAGAAACCATACAAGCATACCCTTTTTCATATTCGTTCCTCCTGTGAGATTTAATAAATAAAATTGAATTTATTTATTAACTTAATACTATTTAAATTGTCTTTTGGGTACAATAACACTTTAAACCATCTAATTCACATTTTGACTCATCATTGTTCTTCTAATGGATTTCATCATAAAAAAACGCACACGTTCATGTAAGAAAAATGTGTGCGCATTCCTAATCTTCTTCTATTTCAAGTTTTGAAAGTCATTTCTTTGCCGATATTCATTCGGATATAAACCAGTTTGGCGTTTGAAAAACATACTAAACGATTGGACGGAATCAAAATCAAGACGTGTTGCAATAGAAGAAATGGTGTCAATGTTGTTTTTTAAGTAATATTTGGCCATATTTAAACGTATTTTACGGATATATTCACCTAATGAAACACCCATAGAGTTTTTAAATTCACGATTTATATGAGAAAGGCTGTAATTGAGATGTTCAGCTACCAATTGTGATGTTAAGCGATTCATTCGTTTTTCATGTATAAATTCAAGTACATTCTTTACAACATTATTTATTGAAGTGATTTCATCACTAATTTGTATGCCAGAGTCACTCTCGTAGTATCGAAGTGAACTAACCAGTAATTCTACGAATAAAATCTTTGCAATTGTAGAAGTATAGTTTTTGGGGTTATTTAGCTCACTTATAATTCGTTCAAAAACAGTTCGAAAATGACCGTTCTTATCATTGACAACGCGATTATTACCGATTCGATAATACGGTATTTCCAATTCAAACAATTGTTCGAAACTAAAGCCAATTGAATAAATGGTTAACGGGGTTGTTCCTGTGATCCGACCGCAGTGCGCTTCCATCGGTTTCGTGAAAAATATGTCACATTTGGACGCTGTATAGGTCATTTCGTTCAAAAGAAAACTAGCACTACCTTCTGCAACATAAGTTAATTCGAAATAATTATGATAATGAAGAGCGTTGGACCAATCATTCTTGTAAAACTGATCTGCATAAATAAAAAAAGGGGCATATTCTGGGAACGGTGCCTCATATCGAATTCTATTCTCCTCTTTCTTGATACGAGGTTCAATGTGTGTTCGAAACATAACTGGATTAGTGACGGTATCCATTATCGATGATTTACCTCCTTCATCGATCTGAACAAATTTGTGTAAGATTACTCAATATAAGCATAAATAAAAAAAACATGTATTGCATCAAACAAAATTCCCCATACTTCACTTACAGCAGCGGTGATTCATATAAAACCAATGTAAAGCACTAACCCCCACAATACATTGTGAGGATTAATATTGAATATGTTGTTTATTTTTTTGACGGCCGCACACGATTCCATGCTAATGGTTCTGCATGACCGGTATAACGAGGAATCAGAGGTTCAATCAGTTTCGTAGCATCCTCTGGCCAATCCTCAGGAATTTTCGATGCTGTTTTTGCAATGAAGGCTTGCACAGGTTCTGCTAGTGATTTCATATCAGGATGATACCAAAGAGTAATCACTGTCCGGCGATTTTCTGAATTGTTCTCATGCGCTGCATGAAGCAAGCGGGAATCACCAATGACAAGATCACCGGCTTTCACCATCACGTTGACTTCGTCAGGGCGATCCATGAATGCCGGATTGTCAAGTTCTGCAACTTGCCTTAGATTAGGAGAATGGGCTTCTTCGAGTAAATTGTGAAGAGGATTTTCCTCATGGTGCGACCTAGGAATTACTCTTAAGCAACCGTTCTCCGGATATGTATCGACCAGATAATACATCAGAAAAATTTGTTGTGGCACAGTTCCGAAGCAATCCGGATCACTCCAACAAGCATAATCATGGTGCCAGAATAATCTTGGGCTTTTCGGTGGCTTACTTATAATATATCCGTTAGAGAATTTTGGTTCATTATAACCAAGAGATTCTAAAGCTTGCAATGTTCTAGGATAAGCAATCAACTCAGCCAATTCTGGGTCACTGGTTACATGAATCATGCTACCTGTCGTAACATTACGTTTCGCCTCTTCGGCAGTTTGTTTAGCAATCAACTGCTCTGTAATTTGGGTTAATTTGCTAAGCATCTCTTGATCGAGTACGCCTTCGAAAATACAGTAACCATCTTGAATCAATTGTTCTTTTTTCATATTCATTCCTCCTGTGGGATTGATCAAATAAAATCGCATTCATTTAATGACTTCATACTAATCAAAAAAAACTTTGGGTACAATAGCACTTTGATGCATAAAATTCACATATTGACTCATCGTTGTTCTTCTTCAAGTATTGAAATTCATAACTTAACTCCAGTGATGTAATCCAGGAACTATTTCCTTTCTGTTTCCCACCGGCCCGCCGGTCAAAAGCAACTCACGCAGGCTCATATCCCCCGTGTCAAAAAGATGTTTTTCTAACAACGCTTTCATTTTTTCTTTGTCAAAAACGTAATTGGCATCGTATGAAAGATCTTTCATTTCAAAAGGGTCATTATGTAAATCAAACAACTCTTCGCGCTCGATTCCACCCTGATAATAATAGCAGTATTTATAATTACCGTTGGTAACCATTCTTCCTCCAGGACGTTCACACCATGCTGTTCTAGCTGTTGTTCCGTCTTGTTCCGCTCCCTCAATTAACGGTTTCAAGCTTTTTCCTTGCATCTCTTGGGGGATGTTCATCCCCAAATAATCTAATATTGTTGGAGCGATATCTACATGATTTGCGCAAGCTTGAATTGTTTTTCCCGCTGGGATGACACCAGGCAGACGCATCATAAGTGGAATTCTCGCCAATTCTTCGTAGAAACTAGTGATTACCTTGTCATTCAAATTGCCGTGAGATCCATTCAGATTTCCGTGATCACTCAAAAAAACAACCAAAGTTTTATTTAAAATCCCAGAATTATCTAGAGAATTAAGAATTTTACCTATTGCCTCATCCATCATAGTTATCTGTGCATAATAGCACCTTAACATCTCCCTAGTGCCACCTTCACCGAGATACTTTCCTCGAATAAAGGAATCAGTGTTTGTGTAAGGATGATTTTCATGGTAAAAACTGGGACTTAACAGTATATCATCAGGATTGTACATACTATAATATGGATCTGGAACTATATGCTGTGGATGCGGTGGTGCAGCCGAGTATGTCACCATGAATTGTTGATTTTTGTTCCGGGCAATAAATTCAGAACAATGATCCGCAAGATGATACCAAATATTCTGTTCGACTGGTGACGTATCCTTCCCCATTAAAAGCATGGTACTCGGCAAACCATCGTTTTCAGCTTTTTTGTATGCATCATAATTATGTTTCTTCATAACAATTCCATATGGTGAATGTCTTTTTACATGTACCTCATCTTCTTGTATCTGAATACCTGCAAATTCCAAGTGTTGTTTCTTGGCCAAGATTTTATTAAATTCATAAGTGTGCTTGCTTTCAGAATAACAAGAAAATCTTTGCTTATCACCCGCATGCCATTTGCCAAAATGTTCGATAAAGTATCCATTGTCGTAAAGCATCTGTTCTGGGATACGTTGTGTCCCATCCAATCCATCTATAGTAATTCCTCTTGGATTTGCTCCCGTATTGTAAATAATCTTATGTGTGTGTGGCCATTGACCTGTAACAATAGAGGCGCGCGAGGGCGAACAATATGGAGTAGCACAATATGCTCGCTCAAATCGTACACCTTCTTTAGAAATACGATCTAAATTAGGGGTCTGTATGATTTTATTACCATATGCCCCGATAGTATTCCAAGCATGTTGATCCAATTGAATCATTAATACGTTGTAATTTTTTATATATAACACCTCGATTTATGTTAGGTTACGTATTTGAGATCATTCATCCTTTCCTTATTTTTTTAAGGGCGTTTATAATTCCATGGCAATGCTTCCGTATGACCTATGTAACGAGTGACCAGAGGTTCGATCAGTTTCGTATCATCCTCTGGCCAATCTTCTGGAATTTTCGATGCTTTTCAAATGTTCTGTAATTATCTTGTATCAATTGTTTATTTTTTACAATTTTATAATCTGTCTTGTTTGAGCAGCATGGATTCCAGCAAAAATGATCTCAAGCGCTCGAATGCCGTCTTCTCCTGTTACAGGAACACTTTTCCCATACAATACACTATCTACAAAGTGATTGATTACGCCGGAATTGGTTTGTCCTCCAGTATTATTGCTTTGCATAGCTTCCAGTTCGTATAACTCGCGAGTTCCGTCATTGTTGTCGATTATGATGCCGTATTTTGGATCAGCACCGATCCATATCGTTCCTCCCTCGCAGTATACGACCGTCGAGTTATCCTCCTTCGGATAGAACGTCCAACTTGTTGTGATTGTACCGATCGCGCCCTGTTTCATTTTGAGTATAAAACTAGCATGGTCATCCACATTGGTTTTCTTGTGCAATGTCCCATACATCGCAGTAACTTCATCAATCTCATCATCCAGAAGCCATCTGATGAGATCTGCTTTATGAATACCCAAGTCCCCCATTGATCCAGCGAAAGCTTCGCCTTGGTTGAAGAACCAACTTTTCGCGCCATCCACACTCCAATTTTCAGGACCGGAATGACCGAACACCGTCCGGAAGCTTAGAACGTTTCCTAACCGTTTCGAATTAAGGATTTCCCTCGCCTTCATATGAACGGGCATAAACCGTTGGTTGTGTCCTATCATTAATACGACATTCATTTCGCGCGAAACTTCGAGCATCTTCTGTGCATCTTCTAGTGTAGTTGCCATCGGCTTCTCACAAAGAACATGCTTTCCAGCTTTCATCGATTCGATGGAGATGGCTGCATGCAAAAAGTTAGGAGTACAAACCGAAACAGCATCAATCTCATTGCACGCCAGTAGTTCTGTATGCGTTTGAAAAGCATATTTCGCAGAGAATTGCTTCGCGACTTGCTGTGCTCGCTCTATATTCTGATCACTCACCGCAATAATCTCTACATCGTTTCGTTGCAAATACTCCGTAAGATGTCTTCGCTGAGCGATGGCACCACATCCAATAACGCCTATCCTTAACATAATGAACCCCTCTCTTTCCAATCATTACAGTCTTGCGATTTCAATGTCACCTGATATACCTTCTGGGAATCGCGCTTCAATTTCAATGGATTTCGGTGCAGTAATGTGTAGTTGGTATCGTTCATCTGTCGAACGTGTCCAACGCACCTCGATACGCCCACCCTCTGGAAGCGGGATGTTTCCTCTGGCCCAACTGAGGTCACAAGGATTCGGTTCAATCTTGATCTTCTTCCAGCCTAAACCTTGTGGTTGAATGCCAAGGACATATGCGCCAAGGAAGTAACCTGGAGCCGCGGACCAAGCATGTGTATGAGATCGGGTCAAGAAATGTTTGTTTGCTCGGTTAATATTACTTCCAGGGAACATCTCCCAACATGTTGTGGCGTCATGGTCTAACATCATGCCCCAGTTCAGACGTGTATCGTCAACGATCCGTTGAACATACCCTTCCATTGCAAGCGCTTCGTGGTAGAAGAAGGACATGAAAGGACTGCCGATTTGCACGAAGTTTTCGGGAGGCTGAAGCAGGTAGCCACGCAAGATGTCTTTGCGTTCCCCTTCTTCAATACGACATAAATAAGCAACTACTTGTGTTTGCATACTGAAGCGTTCTGAGTATCGACCATCATGATGGATACAATCATAGAACGCCTTCTTCTCTTCACACCAAAGATGGTTTCGGATGTTGGTTCTTAACATGTCGGCTTGTAACTTTAAAGAATCGGCTTGTTCGTCATTATGGGT
>JBILCM010000052.1:0-15937 GCA_044353165.1 Paenibacillus sp. | reverse complement strand
CATTCCGGCGAACACGGAAGCAACGGTTGTGATCCCCATTGAAGGGGATGGGAACAACGTCTGGGCATGTTCCGACCATACGACGCTTGCCAGAGAGCTTCAAGGTGTCGAGTTCATCGAGAGTCAGAATCAACAAACGTGTTTTCGAGTTCTGTCAGGGACGTACACCTTTGTATGGACGTTGGATCGCTAATAAGGGAAAACAAGGGGTCAACTCTTTAGAGTTGACCCCTTACTTATGACACCAAGGTATTATTTTACCGCGCCTAATGAAACGCCTTTCACAATTTGTCTTTGGAAGATGAAATAAATGATGAGGAGCGGCATAGCGGTCATGGTCAAGGAAGCGAATTGGAATCCTTGCGTCGAGCCGTACATCGTCGCATTGTAAAGACTTATGCCGACGGGTAACGTGCGCATCTCGGGTTGCGGGATGAGTACCGAGGCGAACATCAGCTCACTCCAGACGGTGACTACGTTCACAATCAGTAACGTAGCGATGGCTCCCCGCGCCACAGGCACGCCGACGTGCCAGAAGACGCCCCACTCGCGGCATCCATCAATTCGAGCGGCTTCAATGATGGCCGTCGGTATGGATTCAAAATAAGAGCGCATGATGATCGTACTAAACGAGATGTGAAAAGCGGTATACACCAAGATCAATCCGATATGCGTATTGATTAATCCCAAGTCGGTGAAATAAAGATACACCGGGACAAGCAGCGCATGCACAGGTACTGCGATAATACCCAGATTCAAGGCGTAGATGATCTTGCTGCCGGGGAAGTCGAAGCGAGCCAAAGCGTATCCGGCTAGCATCGCGACGAGTGAAATCAGGATCAAGCTGCCCGCCGTCACTTGAATGCTATTCCAGAAGTAATCGCCCAATGTGTTGTTTTCGCCAACCCCATACCACGCACCGGAGTAATTCTCGAACTGCCAATCGGTCGGAATGCTCCATGGTTTGACCATGATATCTTGATCTGATTTGAAAGACGTTATGATCATATAGATGATCGGGAACAACTGTAGAATCGTCCAGATCCACAAGAATGTATAAATGGGGGCAAGTCGAATTCTGTCTATCATAGGTCACCTCCTAGTCGCTTTCCTGTTGGCCCAGTTTTGAGAAATACAAATACACAAGACTGAATGTAAATACGAACAACGTCATCATAACCGCGATGGCTGAACCGTACCCGAACATAAATCCGCCAAAAGCGGTCTTGTACAGGTACGTCGCCAATACCTGCGTGGAAGTCCCTGGACCGCCTCCGGTCATGACGTAGATCTTGTCAAACACCTTGAAGGAGTAAATAATTTGCAACATCGTCACAACAAAAATGAGTCGCTTGACCAATGGGAAAATGATTCTTGTAATCCGTTGGAATCCGCTCACGCCATCGATCGTTGCAGCATCATGGATTTCAGGCGAGATCCCTTCTATCGCTGTCAGAAGCAACAACATCGTGAAGCCGGAGTGTTGCCAAATCGCAGTAGCGATGACGGAATAGAGGGCAATATCGGGATTGCCAAGCCATGCCTGCTGCCAAGATTCTAGGCCAATCGCACCGAGAAAACTATTCAATATTCCGTGTGTAGGTTCATATATTTTTTGGAATAGCAAACCTACGATGGTCATGGAGACCATGACCGGAATGTAGAATACAAACTTGTACGTTCTCCAACCTTTCAATCTTCGATCAATAGCTACGGCAAAAAGAAAACCTAACCCCACCGTGAACGTGGTCACAATGCCTGTAAAGATAAAGTTATTTTTCAAAGCCATCCAGAATGATTCGTCTTGCAGCAAATTTCGATAGTTTTCTAACCCGACAAACACAGGGGGGAGCAGCCCGTCCCATTCATAAAAACTGTAGCGGAACGATTGAAACAAAGGAATAATAATGAGACCAAAGAGAAGGATCAGCGATGGAATGACAAACAAATACGCGATCCGGTTTTTCCACATCAATCTTACTAACGTCTGTGAACTCATGCTTGCGACGACCTCCTAACCTCAATTGCAGTGATGATGAGAAAAACTCTGTCAGCCATAGTTCAGATGGGTTGACAGAGTTTTTCGGGGTACTGTCAGGATGCCTGGTTTATTGTTGTTTCAAAATCTTCTCGAACGTTTCTTGCATTTTCTTCGCTGCGGCTTCTGGCGTCATCTTGCCAGCAACAACCGATTGGACGGATTCGTTCTTCACGTTGTTCAATTCGATCGGTGCCAAGTGATGCCAGAGGGTAATTGGACCTTTCTCAACCATCAAGCGGTGAATACCCATTTGGACGAGGCCAAGTGGTGCCATTTCTTCTACAGTCAAATCTGTACGTGATGGGAAGAGGTATTGTGATTTTGCTAACGCCTTGTGGCTTTCTTTGGACATCGCGTAAGCTACGAATTTCTTCGCCCATGCTTCACGGCCTGTTCCTTTGATGACCCATAGTGCGTTACCCGCGAACAATCCAATCGAGCCGTCATAATCCGATCGGGTTGGCGGATACAACATGGTGCCAAGCTTGAAGCTGTTTGGCAATTCTTTACCCAGCAATGCATTTCCTGCTGCCCACGAACCGTGTGAATAGAATGCGGCTTTTCCTTGGACGAACAATCCACGTGCATCATTGTCTACGATCCCTGCAACGCCAGGAGGGAATAATTCTTCTCCCATACGTTTGAGTTGTTTAAAAATGTTCACGAAATCAGGTGATTCGTAGTTGAAATCATCATATTTCTTTGTGAAGTCAATGATTTTCTTGTGTTGATCAGGCAATAAGGTGTTGGCAAGAATTCCTTCATAAACGTGTCCAGCAATATTACCAAAGCCAACACCGCTTACCAATGGAATGAAACCCGCTTCCTTAATTCTTGGTGCAATCTTATAAAACTCTTCCATGGTTTTAGGTGGGTTTACACCTGCTTTGACAAGAATATCTTTGTTGTAATAGAGGATTGGTGCCCATACGATGGTATCATTGGCGCCATATTTCTTGCCGTCTTTGTGGGTAAACAAGCGGATGGTGGATGCTGGAAGCGCCTTATCCCAGCCTTCGCTTGCATACAAGTCATCGATCGGCTCGAATGCGCCTGCATCAATCGCAGCATACGCTTTCGTAATCATCCAGTACCACGCCACGTCAGGCTTATCTGCGGACAAGAACAAGCGTGGGCCTTGATTCTCGTAGGTTCCGGATTCAATGACGTTAAATTTGAAAGATACATTCGGATACTTTTTGGAGAATGCGGCAGCATCGTCTTTCAATTTGAGTTCTACTGGACCCGGGATGGTGGATACGGTAAGGGTGATAGGCTTCGACGTGTCTAGCTGCGCTGCCATTGCGGCTGCGGCTTTCTCTGCAGCGGCCTTGTCCGCTGCCGCTTTATCAGCTGCGACTTTGGCTGCAGCGGTCTTCGCAGCTTGCTCGGCTGCGACTTTGGCTGCAGCGGCTTTCGCAGCGGCTTGCGCCTGTGCTGCTTGCTCGGCTGCGGCTTTCGCAGCGGCGGCTTGTGCTGCCGTCGCTTTCGCCGTTGCAGCTTGTGCTGCTGCTTGTGCATCAGCCAAAGCTTTCTCTGCTGCGGCTTTCTCTTCCGTAGATTTTGCATCGGCTAGCGCTTGTTCAGCGGCTAATCGTTCTTGCTCCGCTTTCGCTGCAGCTTCTTCTGCGGCTTTCTTCTCGGCTTCCGCTTTCACGGTCGCTTCCTCTGCGGCTTTCTGATCGGCTGCTGCTTGGGCTGCCGCTTCGTCCGCCGCTTGCTTCTCAGCTTCTGCTGCATCTAGTGCTGCTTGATCTTCGGCAACTGCTGGTGTTTCTTCTGTTGCTTCTTCGCTGGAGGAGCAAGCGGAGAGAACAACGGAGAATGCCAAGACCATGCTCATAAGGATCATAAACTTCTTCTTCATGCCAATGGACCTCCTGTGAATAATGATAAAACGAATATTGAATCCGTTTCCATTCTCATGTTAACAAAAGGTCTGTTTCCTGTTGATGCGGGAGAAGCAACATTCCGTGTTGAAAATTTTAACCTTAGTGATCGTGACGTGCATAGTGCCGCCGGTAGGTGCGTGGCGATACGCCATGTTCCAACGTGAATGCCCGTGTGAACGTAAATAAGTCAGGGTATCCGACAGACTGGGCAATATCTTGTATGGCAAGTGTGGATTCCCGCAACAATTCCATCGCTTTAGACAACCTCAGGTGGGTCAAATATTGTTTGGGCGACATGCCGCAATGATTACGGAAGACCGTCGAAAAATACGATCGATGAATGCCGATCTCTTCGGCAAGGGCGTCTACGCGGATCGGTTCCGCATAATGCAGATGAAGAAATTGAAGGGCATGCCCCAACCAGTCCGTCCGCTCCACGAATGTTGCATGAGGATTTGCTGCATGTAAGAGATCAAAGAGTTCATATAACCACTGCTGTGGAAGAAAAGGATGCTGCTCATCGGATCGGCTTTCATGCAGTTGGCGGATGATTTTATGAACACGTTGTCCTGCAGGCATCACCATGGAAGGTTGTCCCTCGCTGAGTCCTAGCCAAGTGATGATCGCTGGCGCTTGGGGGCCCGTGAAGGCGATCCAACACATCTTTAGAGCCGATGTACTTGATCTCCGGTACCAGTAGGTTGTCCCCGGGAAAAGACAGAACAACTTCCCTTGACCGACCACCGTCTCCCGCAACGCATCAGCCAATACAACCTGACCTTCTATGACAAAATGGATGCTGAAACAATCGATCATCTTCGGGCCTACCCGATAGTTCGGTTTGGCCTCATTGTATCCAGAGCGCAACAAAACCACGCCACCGTTCTGCTGCATAGGGGTGGGTGTGTGCATGCGAATGTCCGCGAATTCATGACCATATTCTTTCATGCGGAATCCTCCTGGTGACATAACATTATGATAAATAATATAACATTATTGCATGTGAAATGATCGTATTTATCTATATAATAAATGCTAAATATATCATTTTTATAAGGAGATTGCCTATGAAACGACCTAACATTCTGTTAATCACGAGCGATCAACAGCATTGGAATACGATCGGTGCATTTTTCGATGAAATTTCCACACCGAACTTGGATCGTCTTGTGCGGGAAGGGACGACGTTCACCCGTGCGTATTGTCCGAATCCAACGTGTACACCGACCCGTTCATCGATCATTACAGGCCAATACCCGAGCCAACATGGCGCTTGGACGCTGGGCACGAAGTTGCTAGAAGATCGGCATGTGGTGGGACAAGATTTTAACGCGCACGGTTATCGCACGGCATTGGTGGGGAAGGCGCATTTTCAACCGTTAAGAAGCAAGGAAGAATATACATCATTGGAATCGTATCCGATCTTGCAAGATTTGGATTTTTGGCGTGATTTTAAAGACAATTTTTATGGGTTTGATCATGTGGAATTGACCCGAAACCATACGAATGAAGCGCACGTCGGGCAGCATTATGCGATCTGGTTGGAGGAGAAAGGTTGTCTGAATTGGCGCGATTATTTCGTGTCGCCAACCGGTACGATGGACAGGTCGAAGCAGCACAAGTGGGATATTCCTGAGGAGTTTCATTATAATACGTGGATTGCAGAGCGGACGAATGCGTTGTTGGAACAATATCAGGCGGCAGATGAGCCGTTCTTCCTGTGGTCGAGTTTTTTTGACCCGCACCCACCTTATTTGGTGCCTGAGCCATGGGATACGATGTATGATTCACAGCAATTGACCATCCCTGAGTTGGTGCCGGGAGAGCATGATCGCAATCCGCCGCATTTTGGCATGACACAGCTTACGAAGCCGGATTTCTCTCACTTGAAGGAGACGGGGAATGGAATCCATGGATACAGCTCCCATCTGCTTCCGGAGTCGCAACGTAAGCAATTGGTCGCCACGTATTACGGCATGGTGAGTATGATGGACAAGTATATTGGGAAGATCCTTGATCGGTTGGATGAACTCGGACTGCGAGAGAACACCGTCGTCGTCTTCACGACGGATCACGGTCATTTCTTCGGGCAACATGGCCTTCAGGCGAAGGGCGGCTTCATGTATGAGGATTTGATTAAATTGCCATTCCTTGTTCGGTACCCTGGGAAGGTGCCTGCAGGCCGTGTATCCGATGCGATGCAGTCACTGGTTGATCTGGCGCCGACGTTCCTGTCCTTGTGCGGCATCCCGATTCCACATGCGATGACAGGCGTCGATCAATCGCAAGTGTGGTGCGGAGAAAAGCCGCGTGCGCGCGATCACATTCTGTGTGAGTTCCGCCATGAACCTACGACAATCCATCAGAAAACATACGTAGATGAGCGATACAAGATCACGGTCTACTACAATCAGACGTATGGTGAAATATTTGATTTGGCAGAGGATCCGCAAGAGCTCAATAACTTGTGGGATGAGCCTGCATGCGCAGCGCTTAAGAGTGAATTGCTGCTGAAATTTGCCTGGGCTGAGTTGGGTAAAGAATCGATGCCGATGCCGCGGATCAGCGGGGCGTAGCTCGAACTCTATCGCGTACAATGGAAACACCGCAAAATGAGGTTGCCCTCGCTTTGCGGTGTTTTTGATTTACGCGAAGATGTTCCGATCGAAAAACACGATCCATACAAACAAGATCATCGCCAGCAGTAGAATCGATGCCGTTGAGATAAATGCAGTGATCGCTAGCGCACTATCGCTGAGTGTATAAGCAAGCATACCGAGCGGCATGGTGCCTCCGCCGATCAACCCGCTCCAAGCTTGCCACCTTGCCACACGCGGACGAGCCGGTTCTGGGAACAAACGGTAAAACACACCATAAGCGAACAGGGTCAACCAACCGACGACCAGAATATGGGCATGTGTAGCCGTGAGGTGGAGATCGCTCGAGCCCGCCATGTGGGAGCCTAACATGGCCCCAGCCAACGCATAGACGGCCGAAACGCGTATAAACCATTTGCTATAAGTTCTCATCAATGAAATCGCCTCCTGACACCTATTTTATCGAATCTAAACTTGGGACGAAAGCTCATATTTCGAAGAAACAGCAAATTTGTATTTTATCGCTTGCAGTGATAGAACAGTGTTATAGTCAATTGTATCGATTTCGCGGGGGGACAGATGAGAAAAGTTGTATTATATATTGCAATGAGCTTGGACGGGTATATTGCAGATAGCACTGGCGGTGTAGGTTGGCTTGTTGGGGATGGGACGGATGCAACAAATCCGGGTAGCTATCATGAATTCTATCCAACAGTTGACACAGTGATCATGGGTTATGCGACGTACCACCAAATCATTACCGAATTATCTCCAGGAGAATGGGTGTACGCGGGCAAGACGAGTATTGTGATTTCCCATAACAAACCAACCTCATCTGATGATATCGTCTTCACGGATCAAAAATTGGATACTTTAATGGCAGAATTAAGAAACAAAGACGGCAACGATATATGGATTTGCGGGGGCGCTTCCATCGTCAATCAACTGATTGCTTATGACTTGATTGATCGATATTGGATCACGGTCATCCCGACGATCTTGGGACGCGGTGTTCGTTTGTTTGCTAACCATGATAAAGAAACACCGCTGAAACTCATCTCGACTCGAAGTTACAACGGCATGACTGATTTGATATATGAGCGGAGAAACTGAGCTGGAAAATAACGCAAGGAGGAGGGAATGCTATTCATCTCTTTGACTTATTGCTTATGATTGTTGTGATTACGGGCGGTGTGTTCGGGGCTCGGTGGGGACTGGTTCGCGTGCTATCGCGTTTCATCGTGTTCATCGGCGCTGCGCTCTTGACAAGATGGCAGGTGCCCAATGTCGCAGTATTTATCGCAGAACATACCGATTTGAATGAAACGATAAGCGAATGGATCGCGAAGACAACAAGGTTGGAGCGCTGGAATGCTGAATTTCAGAGCGTCACAGAACAATCTGTGATGAGGACCATCGTAGATTCTGAAAAAATTAGCACGTTACAGCAGTTGCTGGATCCCCAGACGGGTATCGCGATGGTCGGTGCGAATTACATCCTTCTATGGATGACCTATATTCTGATGTTTTTTCTTGTGATATACTTGCTCAAATTTGGTTTTCGACTGCTGGATCTGACGTTGCTGCAAATTCCAGGCATCAAACAAGCGAACCGTTTCGGCGGCTGGATCGTGGGAACTGTTGCGGCGACGCTCATCGCAACACTTCTGACGGTCATCTGGATTCCCATCTCCTCGTCCACGGCATGGGGGAGTCAACCGCGCATCAGCAGTGATCACTCATGGTTTGCGACCGATGCCATTCATACGATCGGACTTGATCAGCATACGATGCTTCGCGCAGCCAGCGATTGGCTGTTGCCCATGATTCTGGATCGATTCAACGGAGTGGAGCATGAGTAAGCTTTTCATTAAAAAAATGGTAAAGGTGGATGATGACAATGTACACTTTCAAAGACAAAGTCGTATGGGTGACAGGGAGCAGCACCGGTATTGGACGTGCGATTGCGCTTGCGTTCGCGCAGCATGGAGCGGATGTGATCGTGCATGCGAACAGCAGTGTGGAGCAAGCGAAGCAGGTTCAGGCTGAGATCGAAGCCATGGGGCGCAAATCTTTTCTTGTGATAGGTCACGTGGGACGGAATGCGGAAGTGGAGCGAATGGTGGCCGAAATCACGGAATATGTTGACCGAATCGACGTACTGGTGAACAATGCAGGAGCCATGATTGAACGTGCGCGGCTCGAACAGCTCGATGAGGCACTTTTCGACGAGATTATGGCTGTTAACCTGAAGTCTGTATACCTCGTTACGAAAGCAGCGCTTCCTTATTTGAAGAATGCACCCAGAGGGAAAATCATCAACATGACTTCCATCGCAGCGCGTAATGGCGGCGGGTTCGGCTCGATTGCCTATGCCTCGGCCAAGGGCGGGGTCAGCACCATGACACGTGCATTGGCGAAAGATTTGGTGGAATATGGAATCAACGTCAACGGGATTGCTCCAGGGATCATTACGACCCCGCTCCATGACAAGTCTACACCGCCCGATGTGCGTGCAGGACTGCTAGCGACGATCCCGATGAAACGGGAAGGCACACCGGAAGAGACTGCGGGCGCCGCGTTATTCCTGGCATCTGATCATGCGAATTATCTCACTGGTGAAATCATTGAAGTCAATGGCGGGCAATTGATGGATTAACCCGCGTGTGATGCGGATGTTCGATCAAGAATGCGTTGCAGTCGGAGCCGATTGTAGCGCTGTACAATGATACATGGCAAGTGTGCGATGATGGAATAAAGAAATAGGATCAATGCCCCTTGCCATGGATTCCATATTACAAACAAGGGCCACACCCCAAATCCGAGCCAATGTGTCCACTCACCGCGCTTCGTTTCCAATACAAATTGGTTCAAATATTCCCTATCACGCCTCTGCAAATGGGCTTTCTTGAAACCGCCCTTCGTCCACGCGCCGCCGTCGGGCAACCGATCCTTCCACTGGGTGACCCTAAACCACCGTTCGTACCAACGTCCTCCGCGTTCAAATTTTTGCTCCTTAGCCCACCAGTGGTCTCTTGCCAAGTACGTCGCTGGCAGACGCATCGCAACGTAGACCGTCCCGCCATGAATGAAGAGAATCAGCATAATGTTCAAGATGAGCGTCACGGTTGAGTTGGTGTCAATCCACATGGATGTCTCTACCTTTCCAAGTGACTTTACGAACAATGAATGAGCGGATGGATGCCCATGCGAAAATGAATGTAAAGAAGCTCAAGGTGATCGGATACAACAGTGCTGTGAGAAAGCGGAACGTGCCCGTGTTGCGAAGAATCCAGCGCAATTGAATAACAGCGAAGGCGTAGACAAGCAAGCTCCACCAAGCGCCCGAACCGAGCAACCACTCCGTTAGTCCGATCGCAGCGCCGAACAAGCCAACCATCCATAGACTCACGCCAATTAGCGGTACGATGGCTGTGGAACCGGCGCCCAGCGCGATGCTTTTGGTCCAGCCGCGAGTCAACTCGGCGAGTCCATCCGGATACATGCGGAATTGCAGCA
Source organism: Paenibacillus sp. (assembly GCA_044353165.1). Taxonomy (GTDB): domain Bacteria; phylum Bacillota; class Bacilli; order Paenibacillales; family YIM-B00363; genus JBILCM01. The sequence continues at coordinate 5,888 of JBILCM010000052.1, read as the reverse complement.
CGCCTTTCCCAGCATAAGCGACATTCGCATGGCCGCTCTGGCGATAATGGTTGCCCATCTGCAGATGCTCGAGCACTGCGGATTTGATCGCTTCATGGCCGCCCATGGATTGGTAATCGACACGACTACATGCCGCACAAGGTCCGAACGATCGCCCCCATGCGCGGTTGCCGGTGAATTGTCCAGAACCTGCAAGCACGATCACGTTGAAGAACGCAGAGAGTTGCTCGATCATAGTCGATGCCATGTGGTACGGTTGAATCGTCAGGAAGCCGCGGTGTTGCTTCCAATGGTGCGCGACCCATCCCACAAAGTTCGGTGCAGGAATCGTGTCCGCGTCCAAAAACACGAATAATTCACCATTCGCGGCTTGTGCTCCGTTCCAACATGCCCAAGATTTACCCAACCAACCGCGGGGAAGTGCGCCAGGGTGAACGACCTTGGCTCCATGTTGTTGGGCTATCAATGACGTACCGTCGGTTGAATTGTCATCGACCACAATGATTTCATAGGCGGGTAACTGTTGTTGCATTAAGAGCGGCAGTAGTTGCTTTAGATTTTGTTCTTCATTGCGTGCCGGGATAATGATGCTGACCGAAAGTGGTTGATCGTGCTCCGGTGCAGCCATTTTTCCCGTCACCTTCAATCCTTCTAATTCATTCAACCCGTCCCGCCAACGTCGGAACAACAAGAAGCCTATGCTGATGAAAAGGACATGCACCATCGACATCAACATCATATCAGCCCCTTGCCTTTCTCCAAGACCATTGCAACCAACGGCGAAGGAAGGTATATGTTTGTTTGGAATAAGGAAACCAATTCAGCGCACGCTTGCCCCTGCCGCTATGGATGGTGACCGATTTGCTTTGGGTGAAGCTACGAATCCCTTCGATCCCGCGATATCGCCCGAAGCCGCTTTGTTTAACACCGCCGAAAGGCAGGTCGGCGCGGATGATGGTGCCAAGCACATTATTAATCGAGACGTTGCCAGATGGGATTTGTGCGGCAATCCGCTTGGCGAGGGAAGAGTCACGCGCAAATACAGTAGCACCGAGTCCGTAATCCAACTGTTGCATCACGGATATCACATCTGCCGCTTCCGGGTCCTTGAACGTCACGATCGGCAATATCGGTGCGAACAATTCTTCATTCCACAATCTCATCGAAGCATTCACATTCGTGATGATGACGGGAGGGAAATGCGGGTATTGTGCGTTATCGGGAAGTTGACCTTGCAAGATGGTCGCACCGCGTTCCACAGCATCCTGCAAGAGTGCAACGGCATGATCCCACGTCATCTGATTCGCCAGGCCGCCGATATCTGCATCTTCATCTTTTCCGAATCGGATTGCACGCAACTCTTGGATGAGCTGTTGGCTCAGGCGTTCCACGATCGTTTCGTGGGCATATACAAATTCCACACTTAAACAAACTTGACCGCTGTTCATCGTACCGCCCCAAGCTGCCGCTTTCGCCGCGCGGTCTATGTTGGCATCGGGCAAGATGATCATGGCGTCTTTGCCGCTTAATTCCATGATGCATGGAATGAGGTGCTGGGCACACCGCTGATACACGGCGCGTCCCCCTGAACGCCCTCCTGTCATCACCACAAGATCCGGACGACTGTCGATCACTGCGGTGAACACATCCGATCCACCGTCAACGACTTGGAACACCCCCGCCGGTAATCCCGCTTGTTCAATCATGTCGCGAATCATCGGACCGACCTCAGGTGTACGTTCTGATGGCTTGAGTATTACAACGTTCCCTGCCGCCAAAGCGAACAGGCTGGGAATCATCGCAAGCTGGAGCGGGAAATTCCATGGACCAGCGACGGCTACGACTCCGTAGGGCTGTTGCCAAATCTCAGCTCGCTCCCAGCCGCCAGACAACAGAGAGGGGGACAGACGCTGTTTGCGAAGCGCTCGAGGGGCAGATTTGCGCAAGAAGCGGATTGCATCCAACGTGGCAAACACATCGGCTCCGAGCACATCTGTAGCTGTTTTGTGTTGGGTCCGCACCAACAGATCGACCCAAGCATCCGTTTGCGATGCAAGTACGCTACCCAGCCGCTCTAGATGCGCCAGTCGTTCTTTCACAGAGGTGGCTCTCCAATTTACTTCCGCTGCTCTTGCGGATTGCATGCATTGATTTATTTCATCCATGTCGTATACATCCTTTGACAAATGTTATACACAAATTATACAATGAAAGCACTTGAGTCGTAAAACATAAAAGCTAATTATTCATTTAAATGGTTACAATCGACGTTATGGGAGGTATGACATTGGCAAATTCGAGGAATGTCGTTGTGGTAGGCGGTGGATTGGCAGGTTTATCAGCCGCCATTCGATTGCGTGTGGATGGTCATCAAGTGGTCGTACTAGAGAAGAATGAACGTGCCGGTGGCAAGTTGAACATTCGACAAGGCATGGGATATTCCTTCGATACAGGGCCGTCGATTTTGACGATGCCTTGGGTACTCGAACAACTCTTCGCCAGCGCAGGGCGCAAATTATCGGATTACATGACGTTGGTTCGTGTTGAACCACAGTGGCGTTCACTCTTCGAGGATGGCACTGTGTTTGATATTGGAGGCGACTTACCGGATATGCTGGCCCGGATTGGACAATTGTCAGCGAAAGATCGAGAGTCGTTCTTAAGTTACCTAGAATACTCAAGACAGATGTATGACCTCTCGATGAAAAGTTTCTACAAGCAGAACATCACCGGCATTCCCGACATGCGCCAATTGCACACGTTGCGCGAGTTGTGGGCTATGGAGCCGTTGAAATCGATGGATCAGATGACGAGTCGTTATATTACAGACAAGCATTTGAGACAAATGTTCAATTTCTTCATCATGTATATCGGATCGTCCCCATATGCATCCCCTGCTATCTTATCACAGTTGATCTACGTTCAGATGGGACTTGGGATCTATTATGTTGAAGGCGGAATGTACAACATTGCCCGCGGTATGTTGAAGTTGCTCGATGAACTCGGCGTAGAAGTGCGGGTGAATAGTGAGGTCGCTTCCATCGAATCTGCCAACGGCAAAGTGACAGGTGTAACGTTAGTGAGCGGTGAGAAGGTGAATGCCAATCTCATTGTGAGCAACTTGGAAGCCATACCAGCACATCAATCGCTATTGAAAGATCATCCACAAAGCAACGCCGCAGTAAAAAAGTTGGCACCTTTCGAACCTACGGTATCGGGGCATGTATTGCTGCTAGGGGTCAACCGCACATACGAACAATTCGCGCATCACAACTTCTTCTTCTCGAACGACCCCGTCCGCGAGTTTCACGAGATGTTCGTCGAGAAGCGTGTCACGGATGATCCAACCGTATATGTAGGCATCTCATCCAAAAGCGATCCCGGACAAGCGCCAGATGGTAAGGAGAATTGGTTTGTGCTCACCCATGTTCCGCCGCTGCAAGAGGGCGAGAGCTGGGAACAACACCGCAGCCGTTATCGAGAGCTCGTGCTTGACAAGCTGGAGCGAATGGGCGCAACGAACATCAGGCAACATATTGAATTTGAACAGCAGTTTATCCCGGACGATCTGCGTTCGTTGTATGGATCTAATGGCGGATCCATCTACGGTGTAGTCACCGATCGGAAGCTCAATGGCGGGTTCAAGATTCCTAGCCGCAGCGCCATCGTGAGTGGACTTTACTTCGTCGGGGGTTCAACACATCCTGGCGGTGGCGTCCCGATGGTCACCTTATCCGGACAACTGACAGCCGATCTGATTGCTGACGATCTCTCCAAGGCGAACGCGATATAAACGGATGGAATCGAAGAACGCATGACTATGACTACCCAAGCACCAACCTTGCTCTGTACGAGCGGGGTTGGTCTTTTTTTGTAACTCGAACCGTGTTGACTTCCAAAAGCTGACTATGATATAAAATGAGTAGGATTAGCAGTCAAGACAAGAGAGTGCTAACATGGACAAGGGGAGAATAAGATGCGCAAAAAACAATTTAAAGCCGAATCCAAACGATTGTTAGAGATGATGATCAACTCGATTTATACGCAGAAAGAAGTGTTTCTGCGGGAGTTGATCTCCAACGCCAGCGATGCGATTGACAAAATTTATTACAAGACGTTGACAGATGAACAGTTGGTGTTCAATAAGGATGATTATTTCATCCGTGTTTCGATTGACAAGGACAATCGCACGCTCACGATTGCTGATACGGGCATTGGGATGGCGAAAGAAGATTTAGAGAACAACCTAGGGGTGATAGCCCAGAGTGGATCACTCGCGTTCAAGAAAGAGAACGAACAGAAAGACGGTTTTAATATTATCGGCCAATTCGGTGTGGGCTTCTATTCCGCATTCATGGTCGCAGACTTGATCACGGTCGTCAGCAAACCGTTCGGCAGCGATGAAGCGTACCGTTGGGAATCATCCGGAGCAGATGGGTATACGATTGAAGCTTGTGAGAAAGCGGATTTGGGCACAGAAATTGTTTTGAAAATCAAAGAAAATACAGAAGAAGACAGCTTTGATGAATTCCTCGAGGAGTATCGGATTCGGTCGATCATCAAGAAATATTCGGACTTCATTCGTTATCCGATCAAGATGATGATGAACACAAGCCGTCCGAAGCCTGATAACGACGAGGAATTTGAACAAGTGACCGAAGAACAGACGGTGAACAGCATGGTTCCCATCTGGCGCAAGAACAAGAATGAACTGACCGCCGAAGATTACGAGAACTTCTATATGGAGAAAAGATATGGCTTTGACAAACCGCTAAAGCATCTTCATATTAGTGCGGACGGCGCTGTAGTGTATCAAGCCATTCTCTACATCCCGGAGAAGCCGCCATTCGATTACTATACCCAAGAGTATGAGAAAGGATTAGAGCTTTATTCCAACGGCGTACTTATTATGAACAAATGTGCAAATTTGCTACCCGACTTCTTCAGTTTTGTGAAGGGGATGGTGGACTCCGAGGACTTGTCCCTGAACATTTCACGCGAGATGTTACAGCATGATCGTCAACTCAATCTCATCGCCAAGAACATCAAGAACAAAATTAAGAGCCAACTGCAGAACTTGCTTAAAGATGAGCGCGACCAATACGAGTCGTTCTTCAAATCATTCGGTCGCCAATTGAAATTTGGGGTTTACAATGAATACGGTCGCAACAAAGACGATTTACAAGACCTGTTGCTCTTCACTTCATCGAAAGAGAAGAAGCTTGTGACTCTTGATGAATACATCGCACGCATGCCTGAAGAGCAAAAATATATTTACTACGCAACCGGTGAAACGATCGAACGGATCGAGAAGTTGCCGCAAACGGAATTGGTCTCGGATAAAGGTTTCGAAATGCTTTACTTTACCGATGATATTGATGAATTTGCGATCAAGATGTTAATGCGTTACAAAGAGAAGGAATTCCGATCGGTTTCTAGCGGCGATCTTGGCATCGAGGCGGATGAGAAAGACGATGCGCAGAAGCAGGATGAGAGTGAGCATCAAGCGTTGTTCGACGCCATGAAACAACAATTGGCCGATAAGGTGAAACAAGTGCGTGCTTCCAAACGATTGCGCAGTCATCCCGTCTGCTTGACCGCCGAAGGTGAACTGTCGATCGAGATGGAGAAAGTGCTTCGTACGATGCCGAACAGCTCGGGTGTGCAAGCTGAGAAAGTGCTCGAAATCAACATCAACCATGATGTATTCCAAGCTTTATTGAAGGCTTACAACGCGGATCAAGAGAAGTTCGGACTGTACACAAGTCTGTTGTATAACCAGGCACTGCTGATCGAGGGATTGCCACTTCAAGACCCAGTCGAGTTTACGAATGAGATTTGCAAAGTAATGGTCTAAATTTAGAAATTTTTGGAAGACGAAGGTGAAT
>JBILCM010000051.1:0-15993 GCA_044353165.1 Paenibacillus sp. | reverse complement strand
GTTTTGCAATTAAGTCATTTGAGCGTATTGGCTGCCAAACCAGAATACATTCTTGCCATGAAATGCTACGCTGCCAGATTGGATACAGATGATTTGAATGATGCGATAGTGTTGGCGAATGTTCTCGGTCTGACAGACCGAAATCAGGTGCTTGACATTGTTGAAAAGTATATCCCTGTAAGATTGCTGAGTGTGAAGAATGTTGCATTCGTGGAGGCGTTGTTTGGATGAACATGATGACATTGAATCAAATTCTTGAGAAGGAAATGAGCGATGGCAGGGACTTCAGCTTTGCCTGGCGCATATTTTTGGACCGTTTCTATGGTGCGTCCGCATCTATAAAGCTGTTCATGATTCAGGATGCCCCTATATGTCTTGTCGATCACCGTCATCTCGCTTATTGTGCTGCGGGGGTCCATAAGTTGAGCAGGGAGAATGGGGTGGTTCTTCCCGATTGGGTATCCGATGCATCCTTCATTCTTGACGAGCCTTATTTCCCCGGAGCCAACACGGACCTGCTGAAATTGGTCTGTCTCGTAGAAAGTCCTCCGGAGTTCAAGATGCGCAACATTTTTACAACAGAGAATGTATTAAGCCGGACATAGGTACGTACGATACGCAAGGGGAGCTGGCTCGATGAATATTGTTTATGTTCACACGCACGATACGGGAAAATACATTGAACCGTATGGGCATCGCATTCCGACTCCGCATCTGATGCAACTGGCTCAAGAAGGCACGTTATTCCGACAAGCGTTCAGCACAGCTCCGACGTGTTCGCCAAGCCGCGCAGGATTACTCACGGGCCGCACGCCACATGCTTGTGGCATGATGGGCCTTGCTCACCTTGGGCATCAACTGCATGATCCGACACAACATCTTGCCCATTACTTGACGCAGCACGGTTACGAGACGGTCTTGTGTGGGTTCCAACACGAAACGGCATGGTCTGAACCACGCCATCTGGGTTACCAACGCATACTTGAGCAAGAAGTAGAACCTCATGTTCAACAAGATCTTACGCCGACGATGAGTTTGACAGAACGGGATCTTCGCAATACGCAGCTTGCTGTCGACTACATTCGTGCCAGACCTCTAAACAAACCCTTCTTCTTGTCATTCGGTTTACTCAACACACACCGTTCTTTCCCGGATGTAGCGGATGAAAGCGCCGCGAATTATGTGCTTCCGCCTGCGCCGCTCGCGGATCGTCATATCCATCGCAAAGACATGGCCGCTTACATCGCTTCGGCGGGTGTCGTGGACCAATGTCTCGGTCAATTGCTGTCCGCTCTGCGGGATTCGGGGCTCGATGATCATACCATGTTGATCTTCACGACGGATCATGGGTTAGCTTTCCCCCTGATGAAATGCAATCTCACAGACAGCGGTATCGGTGTATCGCTGATCATCCGCTATCCGCAACATCGTGCAAGAGGTCAAGTGATCGATGCACTGGTATCTCAGTTGGATGTGTTCCCCACAATTTGTGAATGGTTGCATCTCGATCGACCGCGTTGGCTCGAGGGCCATTCATTGCTACCGCTCATGGAGGGCATCTGCAACCAAATCCGTCATGAAATTTTCGCCGAAGTGAATACGCACATCGATCTCGAACCGATGCGATGTGTTCGCACGGATCGCTTCAAACTCATCGCCGCGGGGGATCAGGCACTACAACGCAGTGAAGCCAATATGGACAGTGGATTCAGTAAAGAGTCCTTAATCGCACAAGGATTCCTCCACCAATCGCGAGAACCGCTGGCGCTATATGATTTATTTTTCGATCCACTCGAAACGAACAACGTTATACATGACCCTCGTTATGCATCGATTGCAAGCGACTTAAAAAATCGATTGCAAACGTGGATGATCGATACAGAGGATCCCTATCTTGAACCATTCAAAGAGATATTACAAATTTTATAATTCAAAATAAAAAACACCCTATATCCAAAAACACGGACATCAGGCGCTTTTTTCACACCGGAATCATTTAATGAAACTGTACATCTATTTTGCGACTAGAATCTGATTTGGCCTTAGGCATGTGAACTTCGAGCACTCCATTCTTGTAAGTGGCAAATCTATCAATCATCCTTCTCCTTCTGTCGGGTAATGATGGATATTCTTTACAATTCAGAAAGATTTTATGTGCGCGTATATTTGAAATTTTCGTATCCTAGCTTGCTGGAGCATATATCCTACGAGTTGTTCCTGCTTGGCAAACCCAGAAGATAAGCGTCTCCGGCGTATCGTCAGTTTTTGAACATACGGGAGGCCATGACGTGCCACGGTAGCGCGGGGTATCGGGCAGATGTTCAAAAAATGAACATACGGTAGGCCACGGGGAGCCACGGTAGCGCGGGATGACGGGCGAATGTTCAAAAAATGAACATGTGCGTGTCGCAGTCGGTGCGAATGTTCAAAAAATGAACATGTGAGCGTGGTGGTTGGTGCGGATGCGGCGTTTGGTGATGGCGAATCGTCAATTTTTGAACATGTGAGCGGTCATCACGTGCCACGATTGCGCGGGGTCATTAGCGTATGATCAAAAAATGAACATGCGCGTGTCGCAGTCGGTGCGTATGTTCAAAAAATGAACATATGTGAGGCCATGGGAAGCCATGGGAGGCCACGACGTGCCACGATTGCGCGGGGTCATGGGCAGATCGTCAATTTTTGACGATGCGCCCACGGCTTTGGAATGGCGACGCCGGCAAACCCGACGCCGCATTGCAGAGATTGCCTAACGGATTGTCGGCCCAAGCATAGCGAACCGCTATAGGATGCGCAATCTCAGGGTGTTGCACCACAACACGGTCAACGCCGTATATCACAGCTGTTGCAGCGACGAAGGTTCCGTCTCCGTCGTCGGCACCCGCAAGTTCGAAGCCCATTAGCGGATGACCCTCCGACGTCACCAACCCGCCGTCCGCACCATCGAACGCCAACTCCACTTGTGCTCCGCGTATGATCATCTCGCGAAAGATCGGCCCGCTCGCGACGACATCTTGGCCGTAATCTCGCGCAAGCGCCCAATTCGCCAACCGCTGGCCGATGTCGCGCTTGTTTTTCGGATGCAAGTCATCTGCATCGCCCACATCGATCGTCACCACCATCCCCGTGTGATCGGTCGTCAAGAGGGTGTGCAACTGTGCATCCCGCAACTCCGCCCAATGCAACACCTTATTCACTTCGCGGTAATTGGGCAGCTGCACAAAATAGAACGGCAACGCCTCGTTCCCCCACGCAGCCCGCCAATTCGCGATCATCGCCGGGAACAACGTGCGATATTCAATCGTGCGCTCCAACACAGTGCGCTCCGACCGGTGCTCGAAAGCATTGGACTCGCCTTGGTACCAAGTCACGCCCTTAATCGCGAAAGGCAACACCGGCTGCAACACTTCCCTATAGAATAACCCCGGAAAATACAGATGTTGCCGCGTAGCATCCGGCGAAACTGCCAATTTTCGTTCCCATTCCTGCAGGAGCGGCTCGAATTGACGCTGCTGCCAGAGCAGGTCGGCATCCATCCAAGACTCGCACAACGTGTCGCCGCGCGCCATCACCACAATGCCGACGGGCACACCGAGCCTCTCCGCTAAACTGCGGCCCAAATAATACCCCACCGCCGAGAAATCAGAAGCCAATTCCCCCACGCAAGGCACCCAGGAATTTATTGGCATGCCCTCTGGCGAGCCTAGATGAGCAGGCAACTTGCACCGATACTGGCGAAACTGCGGCAAATTCACATGCGCAATTTCCTCGGGTCCCCATTGCTCATGCGACAACGTATAGGCCATGTTGGATTGCCCCGCGCACACCCACACCTCGCCAAACCAAATATCCTCCACGCGAACTTCGCCGCTCACCTCACCGTGAACCGTCATCGTATACGGCCCACCGGCGCCCCTCGGGTTTAGAACCATTTGCCAACACCCTTGCGCATCGACTCGGACACGCTTCACTTCATCCCCGAGCGTCAGTTGAATCCGTTCCCCAGGTACACCATGCCCCCAGATAGGAACTTCTGCATCGCGTTGCAACACCATATGATTTGAGAAAATGTCAGCCAACAACAACCCCACCACCGCCCGTCACAATCTGAAAAACCGTCATTTGCCTCCAATATACCATAATTTTGGCGATCGGGTTATACTAAGCAATACATACCATCAATTTGAATTCAAAGGAGTGCGATCAACATGATCAAAGGCATTGGACACACGGCTTATTTTGTGGAGAATATGGAGGCTTCGCTACATTTTTACTGTGAGGTCCTTGGACTGAAGAAAGCGTTCGAGTTGCCCAGAGATGATGGATCCCCGTGGATCATCTACATCCAAGTGTGCAAGGGTCAGTTCATAGAGTTGTTCTACGGTGGAGAAAATAAAATCACACATCCACAGAGATCGATCGGGTACCACCACCTGTGTTTGGAAGTAACAGATATTCATGCGGTTGCGAATCATCTGAAAAGTCATGGCGTCAAGTTGGACACCGAACCTCGACAAGGCAAAGATACGAACTGGCAGTGCTGGGCGCGTGATCCGGATGGCAATCGGATTGAGTTTATGCAGATCATGCCGGGCTCCCCGCAAAGTCGATAACATCCGCATTCACAACAATCAAGGAGGCATCACTGCATGACAACGAACGGTGCAGGATGGCATTGGGATACGAGTTATGCCCGTTTACCCCAGGCGTTCTATACACAACTTCATCCGACCCCGGTGCGTGCACCGAAGTTGGTCATCATCAATACGTCGCTGGCGCACACTTTAGGATTGAACGCTGAGGCCTTACGTGAGGCTGAGGGCGTTGCTGCTCTCGCGGGCAATCGCGTGCCTGAGGGCGCTTCCCCGCTCGCGCAGGCGTACGCCGGGCATCAATTCGGCCATTTCACGATGTTGGGGGATGGACGGGCTCTGCTCATTGGCGAACATATCACCCCTGCGGGCGAGCGGTTTGATATTCAGTTGAAGGGCTCTGGTCCGACCCCCTACTCACGACGAGGCGATGGCCGTGCGGCGCTCGGTCCGATGCTGCGCGAATACATCATCAGCGAAGCGATGCATGCGCTGGGCATCCCAACCACCCGCAGTCTGGCGGTCGTCACCACCGGAGAGACCATCTTCCGTGAAGACGACTTGCCTGGGGCGGTCTTGACGCGAGTGGCCGCGAGCCATATCCGTGTCGGCACGTTCCAATACGCGGCACGGTGGACCAACATGGATGCGCTTCGTGCCCTTGCAGATTATACGATGCAACGACACTATCCACACACACATGCGTCGGATGACAAGTACCTCGCTTTCCTACGTGCCGTCATCCATGCACAAGCCCAGCTTGTGAGTCAGTGGCAACGGGTTGGCTTCATCCACGGCGTTATGAACACGGACAACATGGCCATCAGCGGCGAGACGATCGATTACGGCCCATGCGCATTCATGGATACGTACGACTTGGATACCGTATTCAGCTCCATCGATGCACAAGGCCGTTATGCTTATGGCAATCAACCGTTTATCGCGGCATGGAACTTGGCCCGATTCGCCGAGACGTTGCTCCCGCTTCTGCATGAAGATCAAGAGAAAGCGGTCGGTCTCGCACAGGATGCGTTGGCGGAGTTCAATACGTCGTATAATCAGCACTGGATGTCAGGCATGCGCGCGAAGTTGGGCCTGTTCGGAGAAGAAGCAGAGGATGAGTCTCTCATCCAAGATGTATTGGCGATCATGCAGAAGCACCGGGCGGATTACACCAACACGTTCCGCGCATTGACGCTCGATCAGCTAGAACATACGAGCTTCGCCAGCGATGCGGAATTTGCGGCATGGCATTCCCGCTGGCAAGCGCGATTGGCACGTCAGGCGGAGGACAAAGCCGCATCCACCGAGCTTATGCGCAAGAGCAATCCTGCGGTCATTCCCCGCAACCACCGGGTGGAAGCCGCCTTAGAAGCCGCGGTGCAATGCGATGATTACGGACCGTTAGAACGATTGCTCGCAGCACTCTCCAATCCGTATGCATATACTCCCGAACAAGAGGCGTATAACGCTTTATCGTCACCCACTGGCCCGCGCTACCGTACGTTTTGTGGCACCTAGCCAATCACGCACAGGTTCAAAAGCTGAACACTCAGAGCTAGATTGACCAAAAGTTCGGCTGCACATTTTCACTTTTTGAATGTATGAATCATGTACTGCATATGAAATAGATAAACAACTGGATCGCCACTACATTACGACTCGTTGTGATCGGCATTTGAATTGGAGGATACCATGGCGCGTTCCTTATTCCTGTTTGTATGTGTTGGGCTGTGGATGGCGTTCATCTGGCACCACTCATCTGTGCCTGCCACGGAGCAAGATATCCGATCCCAGCTGCAAGATTGGTTCCCGAATCTGGAGCGACATGTGCCCGAAGTATCTTTCCCCTACGGCAACGCAATCGTCACCAGTGAGCGGCCGTATGACTTCATTCAGTTCCTCATGAGGAAAATGGGCCACATCGCCGAGTATGCGGTGTTAAGTTTGCTCTTGTGCAGTGCGCTCTTCGCCATGGGATTGCGGGGGCGCACATTCCTTCTGCTTACCATCGGTCTGACACTTGGTTATGCAGCCATTGACGAATGGCACCAATCCACAGTGCCCGGCCGCACCGGTCTGTGGCTCGACGTGGTAGTACCTGATTTGCTCGGCGCTCTCCTAGGTTTTACTCTCTTTACGTTATGGCGCCGCTACCGTCGGGTGTGAAATATTCATGATATAATGATTTCATCACGTAAGTTGGAGAGGGGATCCTATGAAAAATACGACGATTCTCAAATGGGTGACTGGTGGGTTGGAAGCATTCTTCGGCATTCCGTTCTTAGGAGGTTTGGTTGTTATATCAGCAGGTTGGACTCCGCTGATGCTCATGTTCGTGCTCCATCTTATTACCCTCGTCTATTGCATACGGGAGAACGAAAAGCGCACAGGCAGCATCCTCGGCATTGTCACTTCCGCTGTCGGTTGGATTCCATTCGTGGGCATGATCATGCACATCATTACCGCCATTATTCTTCTCATTGATGCCGCCAAATCAAGTATAACGAAAAGTGAGCTGCAACCTGAACCTGAATCATCAAAAATGGTGGAGTGAAGTGTGAATCCACTTCATTCCACCATTGAAATTCACATTATTTTTTCCCCACCAAATGTTCAATCCCTGCCGTGTCAGGACGGTCAAACTGCAAATATTTCTGACTTGAAATCAAGCGCTGGCCCAGACGCTGCTGAAAATGTGCGATCACTTCTTCGTATTGAGGATCACCTATCCGATTGCACAACTCTTGGGGATCTTTACTTACATCAAAGAACAAATAAGGTTCACCTTGTTGATTAAATACAATCTTATAGTTTTGTGTCGCCAACATGACCTCGCCTTTATGTTGTGACATCGCATCCAGCCGATGAACTTGAAGCGGATCCTGCAAGTGTCGTTGTAACGACTGACCGAATTGTTGATGCGCAATGGTCCCTCCAGCAATATCACAGAAGGTGGGACCCAGATCGAACAACTCGACCATCGTGTCAGACACCGTTCCTCTCAGATCGCGGTTGGCTCTGATTTCGGGCGTACTGATGATCAGAGGAACCTTGACGGCTCCGTTGAAGAAATTTTCTTTGTAAATGAGACCGTAATCCCCATTCATCTCACCATGGTCGGATACGAACACAATGACCGTACGATCGTATTCGCCTCTATCCTTCAACGCTTGAATGATCCCACCGATCTGTTCATCAATTAAAGTGACATTCCCCGCATAATTTGCTCGCATCTGAGCGATTTCATCAAGTGTCACGGGAGGGGAGTGATCATTCTTCTCCGTCATGAGTTTATCGAGATTGCCGCGCGGTCGAGAATCATCATCTTGAAACATTTCTCGGACAATCGGACGCGGCATGGTCGCAGGATCGTAAAGACTCGCATACGGTTCTGGAGCATCCCAAGGCTCATGGGGTCCAGAGAATCCCACTTGGCAAAACCAAGGTTGATGGTCTGCAACATGCTCGATATACTCTTTCGCTTTACGACCCACATACACATCATAATACAGTTCCAACGGGAGTGTTGAAGGACGTGCCACATAAGGTTTGTTGTTGAAACGCTCACGAAAATCCTCAACATAGGCATCGAGCACGCCCTGGTTTTTCCATTCTTCCGTCATGTGACTCATGACACGACTGCATGCGCGGGGTCCAGCAATCTCGTTCACATCATCAAAGCCCAAATCGTGCATGATATATTCCCGATCCCGAATGTCCCCTTCATGGTGATGAAGGTGTGCTTTGCCAATGATCGAAGTTCGATAACCCGCTTCGCGAATCACTTTCATGAACGTCGGTGTATCCCCAGGCACATCATGTCCTCGCAAGTTTCGCCATACACCCGTATTGTGTGGGTATTGTCCAGTAGCAAGTGATATCCGCGTCGGCGAACACACGGGAGAATTGGTCATGCAGTTGGTGAACGTCACGCCCTCCGTGGTGAGTTGATCCAATACCGGTGTGCGAGTCCATCCCCCGACGCATCCGAGTGCATCCCAGCGCATCTGATCGGTCATAATGAGCAGAATATTATATTTCATACGTCAACAACACTCCTTCCTCACTTCACAAATCAAGAGAAATACAACAAGGGCGGCTTCGGATCTACCGTATCAATGCTAGCGTCGAAACATTTTTTCAAATAATCACATTTAATTGGGAACATCTCGGGTACGTCCCACAAGTTGTCAAATTCGTCGGGATCTGCTTCGAGATTGTACAACTCACCCAAGTCTTTCCCTTGATAGACGACAATCTTGTATTTCCCGTCGTAGTACATCGTGGCATAAATATCCTCGTGGGTGCCTTGCAGCGCGTGATAAAACTCACAGTAGACACGGTCTTTGTGATGATGCATATCTTTAGCTTGACCGTTAAGAAGCGAAAGGAAACTTCTCCCTTGCATATAGTAAGGCACTTCCAAACCACACATGTCTAACAACGTCGGCGCCAGATCGACCAATTCAACCAGCGCATGACTTCTTACATTTTGTTGAAAATGTTTCGGCCATGACACGATCAGCGGAACATGCACCAATCCCTCATAAAAATAAGCCCCTTTCCAAATCAGCCCATGATCCCCCAACATCTCGCCATGGTCACTCATGAAGATGATAACGGTGTTGTCGCGTTGCCCCGTTTCATCGAGAATGGTTAACAATTTCCCGATGTTGTCATCGATCTGCTCAATCATGGCATAATAATCCGCCACATATTCTTGTTTCTCCAGATCGCTTAACTTGGCACATGCTGGACCGATACCGCCTTGCCCACCGTTCACATAATCGTCTCTTTGAATTTGAGGTTTATTGTCGAGTTCTCCCTCTTTCCATTTAGGCAATGGCATCTCTTCGGGCTTGTAGCGTTGTTTGTACTCCATAGGCGGATCGAACGGCTCGTGTGGATCAAATAAATTTATACTCAGCAACCAGGGTTGGTGACTGTTATATCGAATGAAACGTTCAGCCTCATGCGTACACCACGTGGTTTGATGGTATTTCGCTTCAATGCCGCCTTCGCGCTTCTTCCACGAATCTTCCCATACAACGCCCTGTTCCTTCAGCCATACTTGGTAATCGTGACCGACGATCCACCCATTGCGCGGTGCAGGACTCCAACGGAAATAGCGGTAGCCATCATCATAACGAGATTCAATGCCGAATGGCAGCGATGCGTTGCGGTTGGATGACAGGTGAAGCTTGCCGACCAATCCACAGTCGTAGCCTGCATTCGCCAGCAACTTGGTGACAAGGATTTCGTCTGCAGGAAAATAGGGCGCGCCATTCTTGGTGACTCGCGTTGTGCGTGGGTAGCGGCCGGTTAAGAAGCTGGCTCGACTCGGAGAGCAAATCGTGGATTGCGCATAGGCATTGGTGAATGCTACCCCTTCTTGAACCAAGCGATCGATGTTCGGCGTCCGAATATGAGGATTGCCAAGAGATTGTATGGTATCATAACGTTGTTGATCGGTGCAGATCCATAAAATATTGGGTCTCATCTGTTCCATGTGATATCCTTTTCCTCCTCGTGATGTGTTACCAACGCATCGTTACCATTTTCTTCCGCGTATAAAATTCCACACCATCCGTTCCATTCGCATGAAGATCACCATAGAAAGATTGTTTCCAGCCAGAGAACGGGAAGAAAGCCATCGGTGCAGGAACCCCAACGTTCACGCCTAACATGCCCGCATCAACCGTTTCGCGAAACTGTCTCATATGTTCTCCACGACTTGTATAAATACATGCCCCGTTGGCAAAGTTTGATTTATTGATCAATTCAATTGCCTCATCCAGTGTACTCACACGTACAATCGACAATACCGGAGCGAATAATTCATCTTTCCAGATCGTCATCTCAGATGTCACGTGATCAAACAAGGTCGGACCTACAAAATAACCCTCTTGATCCGTCTCGACATCTTTACGGCCATCTCGAATGAGTGTAGCCCCTTCCTGCTCGCCTTGTTCAATATATTTTAACGTTCTGTTTTTATGGCTTTCTCGAATGACCGGACCTAAGAACACATCGGGTTTCAAGCCATTGCCGATGTGGATCTCATCCGCCGCACGTTGAAGTTGTGCCACGAATCGCTCTGCCACGTCACCGACGGTCACCACGACAGAGCAAGCCATGCAGCGCTCGCCTGCCGAACCATAAGATGCCATCGTAATTTGTTTGACGGCCAACTCCAAGTCTGCATCCGGCATGACGATGCTATGGTTTTTCGCGCCGGCGAGCGCTTGAACCCTTTTGCCATAATGCGCTGCTGTCTTGTAAACATATTCTGCAACAGGTTGGGAACCTACGAAGGAAATCGCTTTGATTTGCGGGTGTTCCAACAAACCGTTCACAACATCACGCGCGCCGTGGACAATATTCAACACCCCCGGCGGTAGTCCCGCTTCGGTGAACAACTCCGCCAGTCGATTCGCAAGGAGTGGCGTACGTTCGGAAGGTTTCAGTATGAACGTGTTGCCACAAGCAATCGCAAGCGGAAACATCCAACATGGCACCATCATCGGAAAATTAAATGGCGTAATGCCCGCAACGACACCTAATGGATAACGAAACATGCCCGACTCCAGCCTTGTCGCAATATCGGGTAACTGTTTGCCCATCATCAGTGTTGGCGCACCTGCTGCAAACTCCACACATTCAATACCTCGAAGCACCTCGCCATACGCTTCTTCATAACTTTTGCCATTCTCCGTAGTTATGATTTTTGCAAGTTCCTCCCAATGTTCCACAAGCAGCTGTTGGTACTTGAACATCAACCGCGCTCGTTTGGGCACCGGTGTATCACGCCATGCCGGGAAAGCTTGTAAAGCCGCTTGTACAGCGCGGTCAACCTCAGATCGAGCCGAATGCGGGGTCAATGCAATAACTTCGCCAGTCGCAGGATTATAGACGGGCTCGGTCTGTGTTACTTCTGTTTGGACCCACTCGCCACCAATAAAGTTAGCGAGCTGGATGGGACTGTGGTTGTTCATAGATGTATTCTCTCCTTGAGATCTCTTATCGATTAGGGATGGATGACCACTTTAATGGCATTCTGTGTACGATCGAGAATCGCCTGAAAGCCGGTTTCGATTTCTTCCAATGGATATTCATGCGTAATTAACGTTTTGACATCGATGCTCCCTTTACTGATCATCTCGAGCACCGTCTCCCCTTCGAACACGAACCCCGTACAACCGATAATGGTCAATTCTCTGAACAACAACGGCTGAATTGGAATATTGACTTCATTGACTGCATATCCAAGCGCCAACACTTTGCCTTGGATTTTCAATGCTTTAACAACCATTTCGTAGGTGGCGGGAATGCCCACGGCTTCAATCGCAATGTCCACACCGAAGCCTCCCGTTTCGTCAAACACCACTTGCAATACATCTTCATGCAAGGGGTTCACCGTGCGGTCTGCGCCATACGATTTCGCTAATTCGAGCTTCGCTGCAGACGTGTCCACCGCGATGATTTTCCCTGCGCCCCTCAGCTTTGCCAATTGCACCATGACCAAGCCAATCGCGCCAGTGCCCACAATTAAGAATGTATCGCCGATCTTGCTTTCAGCGCGATTCAAGACATGCAGCGCATTGCCAACAAAATCAAGCGTACATCCTTCTTCGTAACTAATATTGTCTGGCAATCGATACACTTGCCGAGGAGGCACGATAATATATTCTTGCATCGCGCCGTGCGACAATCTCACCCGTGATGATCCGAGCACCACACCGTTCTGACACATATGCTTCATTCCGCGAACACATGCGAAACAGTGGCCACATGAGAGTTGCGGATTAATGGCGACACGGTCGCCAGGTTTCCAATCCTCAATCCCTTCACCGACAGCAACAACTTCCCCCGCCGCTTCATGACCCATGATCAGTCCCGGGCTGCGACGAATGCCACCATCTTCCTCCATGCCGTGCACATCCGAACCACAAATCCCTACCGATTTAACACGGACTAGCAACTCTCCTGGTTTGGGGGTCGGCTTAGGCAGATGTTGAATATCAAATTTATATGGTGCCTTAATGACAGCTGCTTTCATCATCATCATATCCCATCCTACTCTTGTGCTTATTTTACGATCACTCAACTTCTAAAGGCGCTCCTGCTGCTGGTGATATTTTCCATACGTGCTCATCTGTTTTTCCGGTGGCACGGTTCCACTGTGAAATAACTTCAATATGAGCTTTGTAACGGGCATATTGTTGACAGATGAAGTCGGTATGCCATTCGTTCTCAAGCATTCTCGCGAGTCGCATATATTGCTCTGGCTTTTCTGCACGCAGGTTGTACGTTTCGCCAGGATCGTTAACCATGTCAAAGAGTAAATCGTGCGCCTCGTATCCTTTGTACCGAATCATTTTCCACTTGCCGTATCGAATCATTCGACCTGGGACGAGCGCCCCTCGCTCTCCCGATTCCATAAACTCGGAAATAACAATGCGATAGGCATCCTCAATGCCGTTCTTCACCTGTTGAAACAGACTTTTCCCATCGATGTGAGGCGGAGTTCGTGCACCGACAAGTTCGCAAAGTGTCGCACCAACGTCCATAATACTCACCGGCTGTTGAATTCGAACGCCTTCCTTGATGCCCGCACCAGCAAAAATGAGTGGAATTTTTGCTGAAGGATCGAAGAAATTCATCTTGCCGAACAAATCCTTCTCGCCACAAGATTCACCATGATCGGTCAAATACACCACAATGCCTGTTTTCTGATTTCTTGCCAAGTACGCCTCCCATGAGGCGAGAACCTCACCGATTTGTCGATCGATGTTTTCAACAAGTCCATAATACGCAGCTCGCGCCTTACGCACGCGATCTTCATCCGTGAGCGACTTCTCGTATTTGTAATACATCGGGTGCATGTCGAAATTTTGCGCTTGGTTTTGGGGTAAATCGACGCTAGCCTTATACTTTAAATAATCCTCTTTCGGCGCAACGAAAGGAAAGTGCGGAGCAAACAAACCGACAAGCAAGCATTGCGGTGTCTCATAACTTTCATCTAAATAAGATTTCGCACGTTCGACGACCGCGCGGTCGTATTCAAGAACAGGGGTTATGTCACTACCACCCACTACGCGCAAGCAATGACTGGTGGTCGAAGACATCGCATACGCGCCATGCGTTTGACGTCGTTTGCCGTGTCCGCCTGGGAAGCTAGCTGTGAAATCACCCATAATTCGCTTAGAAAATCCGTGCCTTTGGTCTTCACCGATAAAATGCATCCGTCCGCAAAGAACGGTCTCGTACCCCGCCAACGTAAGGGCATGCATGTATGTGGATTGATTGTCGCCCATCGAACAATTGTTATCGAACCATCCGCCGTGAGAAGCGGACAATCCTGTCATGAATGACATCCTCGCCGGGACACAAACCGGACATGCTGTATAAGCTTGATCAAAAACAACACCACTCGCCGCAAGTTGATCTAGATTGGGCGTGCGAATGACCGAATTCCCCATAAATCCGGTTACATTCGCGGCATGTTGATCTGTCATGATGATTAATATTTCAGGTTTCAACAGATTCCCTCCTCTCTCTATCAGGAAAACCTAGAATGCTTTGACGGCTTTCACGAATGCTGTCATCTGCTCGAGCGCATCCGGCGCACTCAGAATCGGTTCCCCTTGCACGATCCCCGTCGCTCCTCTGCGCAGCGCTTCGAGTGCTTGTTCCAAGGTGAAGGTGCTCACAAACACCGGTACACGAACAGCGGCAATAACATCGTCCAGCCCGTCAAGCACATGTTTGTGCGGATGGGCATGGGCGTCATCGTGTCCAAGATGAATCATGACATAGTCTGCGCCCAAAGCTTCACATTGTTGTGCTCGTTGTCCAATCACATCGAGTGGAACCGCGCACAGGTCCACAACAACTTCGATCCCAGCCTTGCGGGCGCCACGGATGGATGCAAGTATGGTAGCATCGGCTGCTTTCGCCATGACGGTGACGAATTTTGCGCCATGCTTCCCTGCTTCCACCGCATATTTTTCCGCCCCATCGAACGTTTTAAAATCAGCCAACACCGCAGCACCCGCCGAATGTGCAGCAACGACATCAATCGCTTCCATGCCACAATAGGTGATGAAGGGCGTGCCCGCTTCCACAATATCTGCTCCCGCTTCCACAGCTAACTTCGTTAAAGCGATACCTCGCTCAATGTTCGTGGCATCTACTGCCACTTGAACCCAATGCTTTGACCCCATATGTATCGTTCCTTTCATCCATCCATGATGTGATCATCCGTACGATGCTTCCACTTATTGATCCGCGCAGACAGTTCTTGAACAATCGTTGCATAGGTCGAATCCTCATAAAGATTCGTCATCTCCAGCGGATCCGTGGACAGATGATACAATTCGTGTTCGCCGATGCTGCTCTCAATGTATTTCCAATCTTCATAAACTAGCGCTCGAGAAGAGCTGTTCAGTGATGCCAACAAACGGTCTTGATCGCATGCAAGCGATTGGTAGAGCGTGGGCACAGACGCTAGGCGTTTCTCGTGATTCCACTCGATATAGACATCTTCTGTTAGCTCACCTTGTCCTTCGAGATACGGCAGAAGGCTGTTGCCATGTAATCCCCACGCAGGGTTGAGCGAGTGGCCCAAGGCTTCTAACAGCGTCGGTACGAGATCGATCTGGCTCACAGGTGTCGCAATGCGGCGACCCGCTTTGTTCGGCAAGCGAATCATCATCGGTACGGTGACACTTTCTTCATAGAATACTTTCTTCGCGATGAGACGGTGCGCGCCCATCATTTCACCATGGTCACTCGTAAACACCACGATCGTATTCTCAAACAATTGGTGCTCCGCTAAAGTGTCCATAATCCGGCCTATTTGCGTATCCACCATACTCACCAAACCCCAATATTTTGCCGTCAATTGACGACAGCCTTCCTCTGTATCCACGCCATAACTTTTGGAAAACTCTTGTCTCGCCCAAACTCGTAAAGGTACTTTTTCGTCAAACTCGTGCGAGAAATTTCCCGGTAACGGGATGTTATTCGGATCATATTGTCCATCCCGCGGACCGTGAAACGGCATATGCGGCTCGAGAAAACTAGCATAAGCAATAAACGGCTTATCTTTATTTCTTTCGATAAATTGTACAGTCTGATCCCCAACGAAAGCCGCTTTCGTGAACGGTTCCGGCATATCAGCCGCACAATCTCTAGAAAAGAAGTCATACCCATCTTCAAGCGTTTCATCGGGTGTGAATCCGTTATGGATCAGAAAATGATGATACGAACTATGCTTCATTCGATCTTCTTCTACGGTGTAATATTTGCGATAGAAATCATCCTCAATACTGATCCACTCATCAAATCCATGTTGTTTGCGAATTTCGTCACCCAAATGCCATTTGCCAATATA
>JBILCM010000050.1:0-16043 GCA_044353165.1 Paenibacillus sp. | reverse complement strand
ACGGTCCATTCGGGTCTCCGCCATAACCGTCTGTATTCTGCAGCGGTCTGACGGATCCTGGCGGGAACGGGGATTGCCCGTTGCGATCCATAATTTGTGTTCTACCTGTGATGCCTTCGGCCATCTGGTCTGTTTTGCGGTTCGCGTTGCCTTCTTGGTTCGCAGTGGTGCCGCACGCTGTGGCGAACAATGCCACAATCGTCACCATAGCAACCATGTTCCCAATCGTCTTCTTCATAGTGCCTCACTCCTTCATCGGATTGAACTTATAAGATGTAGGTTGAGGCACTTGGGGACAAAATATTCTGGTGAATGCTGGCAAAAGAAAACGTGCTTGCGTCGTAAGAGCCCCTGAGCTCAAACAACAACAAACACGTTATGATTTCTATCTTGTTATCGTCTTGCTTATCCGATGCTGCCTTCCATCTCGAACTTGATGAGTCGATTCATCTCAACGGCATATTCCATCGGCAATTCCTTCGTGAACGGTTCAATAAAGCCCATGACGATCATCTGTGTCGCCTCTGCCTCGGACAAGCCGCGGCTCATCAAGTAAAACAGTTGATCCTCAGATACTTTCGACACGGTCGCCTCATGTTCGAGGGTAATGTTGTCGTTCATAATCTCGTTGTACGGTATCGTATCTGACGTCGATTGGTTATCCATAATTAGAGTGTCGCACTTGATGTTCGCCTTGGCGCCATCGGAATTGCGTCCGAAGCTGGCAAGTCCGCGATACGTCACTTTCCCACCGTGCTTAGAGATCGACTTCGATACGATGGTGGACGTCGTCTCCGGTGCCAGATGAATCATCTTCGCGCCTGCATCTTGATGCTGACCCTTACCCGCAACGGCGATGGAGAGCACCATGCCTTTCGCCCCACGACCCTTCAACACCACCGCAGGATATTTCATCGTCAACTTCGAACCGATGTTGCCATCGACCCATTCCATCGTGGCATTCTCTTCCGCCACTGCACGCTTCGTCACCAAATTATAGATGTTCGGTGCCCAGTTCTGAATGGTCGTGTAACGGCAACGAGAATCTTTGAGGCAGATGATCTCGACTACAGCGCTATGCAATGAATTCGTACTGTATACAGGCGCTGTGCAACCTTCAACATAATGCACGAAGGCGCCTTCATCTACAATGATCAGTGTTCGCTCGAATTGTCCCATATTCTCTGAATTAATTCGGAAGTAGGCTTGGAGCGGAACGTCCACCTTCACACCCTTGGGCACATAGATGAAGCTGCCACCGGACCATACCGCACTGTTGAGCGCGGCAAATTTGTTATCCGCGGGGGGAATAACGGTACCGAAATATTTTTTCATAATGTCCGGGTGTTCGCGGAGTGCAGTGTCCGTATCCATGAAGATCACGCCTTGATCTTCCAGATCCTTCTGCATGCTGTGGTACACCACTTCTGATTCGTATTGTGCCGAGACACCGGCAAGAAATTTCTGCTCTGCTTCAGGAATACCCAATTTGTCGAACGTTTCTTTAATTTCAGAAGGTACTTCTTCCCAAGTTTTCCCTTGTTTCTCCGATGGTTTCACATAATACTGAATATCATCGAAATTCAGGTCATCCATGTTACCGCCCCAGCGCGGCATTGCCATCTTATTGAATTGCTCAAGTGACTTCAATCGAAACTCCAACATCCACTCCGGTTCATTCTTCATCTGTGAGATGCTTCGGACAACGTCAGCACTTAAACCTTTGCCCGTCTGGAATACCGCTTTGTGCTCATCGCGAAAACCGTATTTGTACTCGCTGATTTCTGGCATTTGTTTCGCCATCGTCATTGCCTCCTTAAATTATGATTCAATTGATTGTATTCCTTTGCGCATTGCACTCCAGGGCAACATCGCGCATTTGATCCGGGCTGGAAATTTGTTGACGCCGCTAAGTGCTTCAATGTCTTCATGGTCATCGAAAAACACGTCTTCGCCCTTCATCAAGCCCGAAAATTTCTCTGCTAACAACAAGGCTTCATCCCGTGTTTTGCCACGCACAGCATCAGTCATCATCGATGCGGAGGCGATGGATATCGAGCACCCTTCGCCTTTGAACTTGGCACGTTTGACCACACCATCCACAATTTCCATCTGCAGGGATATTCGATCACCGCAAGTCGGATTGTTCAAATCAACCGTCACGGTGCCCGTCTCCATGTCGCCTTGGTTGCGTGGATTTTTATAATGATCCATAATAACGCGCCTGTACAAATCATCCAATTGCATAACCGAAGTACTCCTTTGTGCGCTTCAGAGCGGCGACCAGTATGTCAATATCTTCTTCCGTGTTGTAAAGATAAAAACTAGCTCGTGCTGTCGCCGAGACGTTCAGCCACCGCATCAGCGGTTGCGCACAATGGTGACCTGCGCGGATCGCAACTCCTTGCGCATCGAGAACAGTCGATACATCGTGTGGATGGATATCATCGACATTGAAGGTGACGAGCGAACTTCGATGCTGTGACGGTCCATAAATCGTGACCCCGGGCAGCGCGGTCAATGCGTCATAAGCATAAGCGGCTAAAGCGCGGTCATGCGCCTCGATCGCATCGAGACCGACTTGCTGCAGAAAATCGATCGCCATGCCTAGGCCGATCGCACCCGCAATGATCGGTGTCCCCGCTTCGAAGCGCGACGGTGAATCTTTCCATGTCGCCGTGTGCAGATCGACGTGATCGATCATCTCACCGCCAAATTCCACGGGCTCCATCTGCTCAAGCAGCACCCGCTTCCCATAGAGTGCGCCGATGCCCGTCGGTCCACACATCTTATGACCGGAGAAAGCGAAGAAATCGCAGTCGAGCGCTTGCACATCGACCTTCATATGCGGTACGCTCTGCGCTCCATCGATCAACACCTTCGCACCATGTTGGTGCGCCATCGCAATAATTTGTTCCACAGGATTGACGACGCCCAACACGTTAGAGAGATGTACAAGTGCAACCATCTTCGTGTGGGGACCGATGATCTTCGCCGCTTCGGTCAAATCAAGCGATCCATCGGCCAACAAAGGAATGTATTTGAGCGTGGCGCCGGTCGCTTTGGCGGCTTGCTGCCACGGAATCAAATTCGCATGATGCTCCATCGGTGTGATGACAATCTCATCACCTTCCCGGCACACCATACGCGCATAACTCATTGCCACTAAATTAATCGCTGTCGTCGTACCCCGGGTAAAGATAATTTCGGAGGTCGACTTGGCGTTGAGAAACCGCGCGACTTTCTCGCGTGCACCTTCATAAGCATCCGTCGCTCTTGTACCCAGTGTATGCACACCGCGATGAACATTGGCATTGTCATGTTCATAATAATGCTTGAGGACATCAATCACTTGTCGCGGTTTCTGTGACGTGGCAGCACTATCCAAATACACGAGCGGGTGACCGTTGACTTGTTGATCTAGAATCGGAAAATGTTCCTTCCATTGTGCAGCGAGCGATGAGGTTGCAGCAGAAGCGTTGGCCGTCATGGGGCAAGCTTCCTTCCGACCAATCCGCTCAGTTGCTCGCGCAACGCTTCAAGCGGAATTTCTTGAATGACCGGATTGAGAAAACCGTTAATAATGAGTCGCTCGGCTTCACCGCGGGAGATGCCTCTGGACATCAAATAATACACGTGCTCCACGTTCACTTGGCCAACACTGGCCGCATGTCCTGCTTTCACATCGTCCTCATCGATCAATAGGATCGGATTCGCATCGCCGCGCGCCTTCGGACTCAACATGAGCACACGCTCTGTTTGTTGACCGTTCGCTTTGCGTGCGCCATGTTCAATCTTGGTGATGCCATTGATGATGGCTGTCGCTTGATCCCGCATCACCGCGCGTGTGATCATGTTGCTCTCGGTTGCTTGACCCACGTGCACAGCGCGCGTGGTATAGTTCAATTTTTGCTCACCGACGCCAATGCTGATGACTTTCATGTCGGTTATTGCGCCATTGCCTTTGAGGATCGAATAGGTCTCTGCGGCGCCATTGCCGTCGCTTAATTCGCCGACAATCCATTCTACAGTCGCATCGTTCTCAATAATTGCGCGGCGGACGTTCACATCCGTGATATGCTTCTTTAAATCATGGACGGTAGCGACACGGACTTGTGCGCCGGGCTTTGCGAACACTTCGATTATACCGTTGTGCAGCAACGACTGTGCGCCTTGTGATGAAACGTAATTGTCCACATACGTTACAGAGCTATGAGCTTCGGCTACGATGATCACATGTGGAGCGAAGGACGCTTGTGCAGAGGCAGAGTAATAAATGGCTTGAATGGGTTCATCAATGATCACATGCTTGGGTATATACAAGAACAGTCCGCCGTTCCACATCGCAGTGTGCAATGCGGTGAGCCGATTCTCATCCACCTTCACGGCTTGCATGAAAAACTTCTGCACAAGTTCAGGATGATCCGCCGCGGCTTGCTCCAAGCTTTGGAGAATGACCCCTTGGCGCTGAAGTTCTGGTGAAAGCTGGGTATATACAACCTTAGAATCACATTGAACGAGTAAGTTGTGCTCCCCCCTACTGCTAATGAGCGGAGCCAATTCCGTCGGCAATGAAGCAATGTCTTCTACAGCAGTTGCTGCTTGATAGGTACCATATTCGCTAAGTTCCCAACGGTCCAACCGTGTTTTCTCAAGCACAGGGTAATCCAATTGTGTCGCCATGGCATAAGCTTCAGCTCTGCGTTGAACAAGCCATGCGGGTTCTTGTTTGTTTGCGGCTATGGAAGCGAACGCTTGTTGATGCACTGTATTGATGTCTGTTTCCGTCATCACATCGCTCACCCCCTATGAATATTTCGGAGCTGTTGTATTCATCGGAATGACGAATGAATCTTCCTGCTTCCCGCCGACCGTCTCATCCACAATGCCAAGTTCTTCCTTCACCCAGTCATAACCTTCCGCTTCCAGACGCTGTGCAAGTTCGGGTCCGCCCGATTTTACAATCCGGCCTTGCATCATCACATGCACAAAATCCGGTTGAATGTAGTTGAGCAATCGCTGGTAATGCGTAATGATGAGGTAGGCGCGCTCTGGCGAACGCATCGCATTCACACCCTCAGCGACAATCCGTAAAGCATCGATATCTAAACCCGAGTCGATCTCGTCCAAAATGATGATTTTGGGCTCCAACACGAGCATCTGTAAAATTTCATTGCGCTTCTTCTCACCGCCGGAAAATCCTTCGTTCAAATAACGATGCATGAATTGCGGATCCATCTCGAGCGATTTCATCTTGCTTTCCATCTGACGAATGAAGCGGATAAGCGATATTTCATTCCCTTCTTCACGACGCGCGTTCAATGCACTGCGTAAGAAGTCGGCATTGGTTACACCCGAAATTTCACTCGGGTATTGCATGGCTAAGAACATCCCTGCGCGCGCCCGCTCGTCAACGCCCATCTCCAGCACGTCTTGCCCATCCAAAGTCACCGTACCGTCTGTAATCTCGTACTTGGGGTGTCCCATCAACGCGGAAGCAAGCGTACTCTTCCCAGTCCCATTCGGTCCCATGATGGCATGAACTTCCCCGCCCTTCATTTCTAAAGAGAGGCCCTTGAGGATTTCCTTTCCCTCAATCGCCGCCCGTAAGCTCTCTATTTGGAATACAGGTGATTGTGACATTCTCTTCACTCCTCTATACGTTAATTGATTATCAGTGATTCTCAATTGCTCATTCTCATTATAGAACAATTCTAATTTAAAGAAAACAGCTGGTTGCATTTTTTTTGAAAATGGTTTAAAACCTTGTCAAATCAACATTTTTTCGCTAACTTCACATGTGCTCTTGTACTTGATCTTCACCATTTTCCCCGTTCAGCGAAGTTTCATTCTCAATTAGGCAGCACCGGTAAAAGCATACAATTCAGATTTCAGTATGAAAATAGCGCTCCTGCCTCATGCTAAAGATTGTATTGATGATTCTTAACGAAGGAGTGACGTAACTTATGCGTGAAGGACTCATTCCCACCATTCTAGGGACGGCAGTCGCAGCCACAGGAGCATCTCTCTTGCGCCGGAATCGGCAAGCCGCTTTTGGAATTCTTGGATTTGGTTTAGCCCATATTGTGCTAGGCGCGATTGATTTGTTCGAACATCGCAGAAGAATCTTGTGATCTAACGCGCCACGGTAACACACCAAAAACACCTGCGTTCCTCGAGTGCGAGGGGCAGGTGTTCCGGTGTGAAGCCATTGTTGATGAAATTAAACGTTGTGCGTTGCACGCAACGCATGCACGAATGTGTCAATCCGATCGAGTGCCTCGGTCAGATTCGCTACAGAATTCGCGTAAGAACAGCGGATAAACCCTTCACCGCCAAGACCGAAGACGTTACCGGGGACGGCTGCAACCTTGCCTTCAACCAGCAATCGTTGTGCAAATTCCTCAGAGGTCAATCCTGTTTTTGTGATGGATGGGAACACATAGAACGCACCTTGTGGTTCATGACACTCTAGCCCAATGTCGCGCAATCCCTTCACCATGAGACGGCGGCGTTGATTGTAAGATTCGACCATCCGGTCTTTCTCTTCCATGCCATTCTTCAGCGCTTCAATCGCGGCTAGCTGTCCCATGATCGGCGCACACATGATCGTATATTGATGAATTTTGAGCATGGCACCAATCAAATCCGGGTGGCCGCACGCATAACCCATGCGCCAACCCGTCATAGCGAACGACTTGGAGAAGCCGCTTGCCACAATGGTGCGGTCACGCATTCCCGGCAGCGAGGCAAAGCTAACGTGCTTCGTGCCGTAGGTCAACTCCGCGTAAATTTCGTCCGAAATCACGATCAAATCATGCTCTTCCACAATTTTTGCAATCGGTTCCCAGTCTTCCCGCAGCATGATCCCACCGGTTGGGTTGCTCGGATAGCACAAGATCAGCACCTTCGAACGCGGCGTAATGGCTGCTCGCAACGCTTCTGGCCGCAATCTGAATTGATCCTTGGCGAACGTCTCGATCCCTACAGGCTTGCCGCCGCCGACTGCTGTTACCGGCGCATAAGAAACATACGTAGGCTCAGGAATAAGTACCTCATCACCAGGTTCTATCAATGCGCGCAGCGCCAGATCGATCGCTTCGCTGCCGCCAATGGTAACAAGCACCTCATTCGCCGGATCATAAGCCACATGGAAGTTGTTAAAAAAATATTCCGCGATCGCTTCGCGCAATTCCGGTAAGCCGGCATTGTGCGTATACGTTGTGCGACCTTGTTCCAGGCCATTGACTGCAGCGTCGCGAAACCGCCATGGCGTTACAAAATCCGGCTCACCGACCCCTAGTGAGATTATATCTTTGCTGCCGCTTACCAAGTCGAAAAACTTGCGTATTCCCGACGGGGGAATGGATCGCACGAACGGCGTTAAATAGCGTTGCATGTGAATCATCCTCTCCCCACCGTTACGGTGTCACAGCGATGCGATGATCGCCTTGACGATCTTCGAATATAATCCCATCTTGCTTGTACTTCTTTAGAATAAAGAACGTCTTCGTGGACAAGACCCGCTCCAATGTCGATAATTTATTCGATACGAAGGAAGCGATCTCGCGCAAACTTTTGCCTTCGACCTCCACCTGTAAATCGTACGCGCCTGACATCAAATACACACTTTTGACCTCTGGATACAAATAAATCCGCTCCGCAATCGCATCAAACCCGTGACCGCGCTCGGGTGTAATCTGCACTTCGATCAAGGCCGTCACCTTCTCCTGATCGATCTTCGTCCAATTGACGACCGTCGCATATTTGACGATCACTCCGTCTTGTTCCATCACCGCAATCGCTTCACGCACGGCATCAACGCTAACATCCAGCATCGTCGCCAGCAATTGGGCGTCACGACGCGAATCTTCTCGCAGCAAATCCAGTATTTTCAGTTGCAGGTCGGTCATCCGATTGTCCCTCCGGTTCGTACGAAAATCATAGGTTCACATATACCTTCCATAATACCCCGCTTATTTCACAGTCGCAAGAAATTTCCGCATAAACACCCAAGCGAACACAGGCGCACTGCCTATGACGAGCATCAATGTCACCATCGCCGAGGGCGCGCTGGACAGTGACACAACGACCAAGAATGCGATCGTCCCCATAATCCGGCCTGAATTGAGTGCTGTTTCGCGAAGGACCACATATTCAACACGATGACTGGCGCTTTCTTGGTTCGTGCCAATCAAGTCAAACACCGCCGAAGTGATCGGGATCGAATACAGCGGATACACGAATGCCACCACAATACCAAAAAGTAACAAAGTCGTATAATTCACTTGCCAGAAGAACGGTACGATGACAATCGTCATCGCTGCAGCACCGAATGCCATAGACAAGGATCGATGTTCCGGTTTTAGCAGTTTGCCTGCAATGAAGAAAGCTGCCAACGACACAGCAGATGTGATGAACGCATAATTGCCGAGTTGCATTTCTTTGCGTGTGGCGATGAAAACCATCAGACCAATCAAGAACGTGAATACGCCTTCCCTCACGCCTTGTGCGACCAACGCAGGGAACACACGCCGCCACGGATTGCCATGTTCCCGCAGTTTGTGAATACCATAAAGCCAAGTATAATGCGGTTGCACCGGCCGACGCTTCAAGAAGAAACTCGTGATCGCGCCCGAGACAAACAAACCGAGCGATATGGAGAAAATAAGCCGGTATCCCGACAAATCTTCCATCCGTGTGATGAGTATCCCCGAGAGCCATGGCGCAACCATGCCCGCTCCAGAACCGAGCAAACCGGACCAGCCGTTGAACACATCCCGATTGCCGCGCTCGGTCACCTCGAAATAAACGACATTAAAGGCAAGCCAGAACAACGCAGAAGATACCCCCTGCACGCCGCCAAGCCACACGACAACATCCGCAGACTTCGTGCCCAAATACAGCACCAGAAAATAAAATGCGGCCGCCAACATCACGCCAAGCCGCAAAGCGTGCATCTTGTTATGTTCTTTCACCCATTTGCCAGCCACGATAAATACGGTAGCCATCACAATTTGATGCGACAAGGCGAACCAACCGATCGTAGCTAAATCTGGCTTTGCTTTCCACAAATACACATTCAAGAAGGCGCCGGACAATGCGTTCGCCCCAGCGAAGAGCACATTCACAACCAACAACAGTCGGGTTTGGCCGTCCAGATGGCCGCGATCCTTCGTCTGCGACGGATTCGGCATAATCTGTTCTCCTTTTTTTCATTAGCTTACCCAACCGTCACCTGGCTATGAGGCATGCACGTTAAAATAATAAATGCCAATTGCGATAAAAATAACGGAAACCGCAAGCAACGTTCCCCACAAATATTTCATATTCATCACCTGTGTAGATTTTACTGCATCCGGAATATCGATTACAATGTGGGAAAATGTTTCATCTGAGGAGGGTTTTGCGTATGCGTGTGTTTGTGACGGGAGCATCAGGTTATGTAGGGTCTGCCATCGTGTCCGAATTACTCCAGCAAGGTTACGAGGTCACGGCGCTTGTGCGGAGTGTGAGCACGATCTCTTCCACTTCCATCCGCGCAATCGAGGGCGATTTGTTACGACCGCAGACTTATGAAGCAGCGCTTGCCGATTGTGATGCTGTCATTCATCTCGTGGGCATTATTCGCGAACAACCTTCCAGAGACATTACATTCGAACGTCTGCATGTGCAAGGCACAAGAGCGATTGTTGAAGCTTGTCAGCGTGCAGGTTTCATCGAAGGAAATCGCCGATTCATCCATATGAGCGCGCTCGGCGCTCGGTCCGGCGCAACGACGGGGTATTTCCGCACGAAGTGGGAAGCCGAGAACATCGTGCGCGGGAGCGGCTTAACGCATCTCATCTTCCGACCTTCGGTCATCTTCGGACCGCAAGATGAATTCGTCAATATGTTAGCGGGACTCGTGAAACTGCCGCTCACACCGGTGATAGGGGATGGCAAATACCGACTTCAACCGGTTTCGCTCTACACCGTTGCTGAATTGTTCGTCAAAGCAGTCAACGCAGGTCCATCGAATACCGCATTCGATGTGGGTGGACCGGAGCAGATCTCGTACAACGAAATGCTGCGCGAAATTGGCCGCGCTGTAGGGCGGAACGTGATGCTTGTACACGCCCCGCTTGCGCTGATGCGACCTATCGTCCAATTGATGGATCGATTCCCCTTCTTCCCGATTACCATGAACCAATTAACGATGTTGCTCGAGGAAAACATATGCCGTGAGGGTACACCATTCTATGATACGTTCGAAATGAAACAGATTCGGTTTGCTGAAGGTATCCGCGAATATTTGAAGCCGTAATTTATTCTACTTTACACTCGTAGGAGCGATAATGGTTGAGATCGACATCATCGGCGCGAAGTGATTCGATGATGTCCTCACGGAGCGGAAGACCTAAGCCCGGATTGTCATTGAGCACAACGTCCCCGCCTTCGAGTCGGAACAAGCCGGGTTGCTGTAGTATTTGATCGACCGGTTCCCACATCTGCTCTGGGGTGAGCGGGGCCGTCATGATGGCGAACTCCATCATCCGACAACTTGATATGGATGCTGCCACTTGTAGCGAAGCCGCCAAGTCAGGTCCATTCGTGCCGTGCAGAATGCACGGAATGTTGAAGGCTTCGGCTAAGGCAGCCACCTTGCGGCACGGCCAAATGCCGCCGCTCAAATACACATCGGGCTGAATGATATCGACAGCCGATGCAACCAAATAATTGCGGAAATGCTCGAACTCCGTGCCAAACTCCACGCCGGTGATCGGTATATCCACCTGCTCAGCTAACTGGCGATACGACTCAATATCCGCACGGGGGAACGGTTCCTCCAGCCACGTAACGTTCAATTTTTCAAGCTCACGTGAAAGTTCAGCGGCGAACGCTACACTCCAACCCGGTTGAGCTGTTCGATCGATCATCAATTCGATCTTGTCCTTGCCGCCGACCGCTTCGCGCACCGCTTCCACGACACGCACATCGCCCCACGGATCTGGACGCCAGCCGCGAAACTTGATGCGTGTATGACCTAACTCGTAGTACCGCACAATATCAGCTGCTTGCTGTTCTGGTCGCATGTGCGACTGATCAGCCTTCCCCGGCCAGACGCACGTCAAATAATAAGGAATGCGGTCTCTTGCGCTCCCGAATAGGCGTCGGACAGGGAGACCGTAGGTTTTACCTGCAACGTCCCACAGCGCATTCTCGACCGAAGCGCAGCCTTTCAGCGTGCCTGCCGCAAGATGACCTTCAATATCAAGCGGATTCGCGCCAATCAATCTAGGTCTGACTTGACGCGCAAGCACCTCTTCATTCGTAATACGAAATCCGTAACCTGTGACGCCCTCATCGGTGCTCACCCGGGTAATACCAAGTCCTGAGATCGACCGCCCAGGCGGTTCCAATCGGATCGTGAATGAATCTACTGCCGTCACCTTCATCGTGAGTACCCTCCTACATCGTGAGTTGGATCACTTCGATTGCGCGTTCGCGCAATTGCTGAACGACTTGTGTATCGGTACGTTCGTCCGTGATGACGTAGTCCACGCTATCCCAGCCTGCAACGTGACTAAACTCCTGTATGCCAAATTTGGAGTGATCCGCCAGCAAATAAGCAGACTCGGCAACGGCAAGCATCTGTTGTTTGACAAGTGCTTGAAGCTCGTTCGAATCGCTCAAACCTCGCTCAAGACGCGCACCTTTGCAGGAAAAAAACAGTCTGTTGACATAATACTGTTCCAGGGATCGTACTGCCAGCGGGCCTACCCAAGATAAAGAACCCGGGGAGAGAATCCCCCCCGTGGAAATCACTTGAATCTTTTCTTTCGTGCTAAGTTCCATTGATACTTTGATCGAATTGGTCAGCACCGTAAGCGGGATATCCGGGATCAATTTTGCCATGTACCATGCCGTTGAACTTGCATCAAGCAAGATGCGTTCCCGTGGCTGGATGAAAGACACCGCTGCCTGCGCGATCTTCCGCTTCTCTTCTTTGTTGACGATTTCCCGCTCATAATAAGGTGTCTCCGAGGGGGTTTCCGCAATGCTGACCGCTCCGCCATGGGAGCGAGCCAGCTTCCGCTCCGCTTCAAGCTTATCCAGATCACGGCGAATCGTCTCCTCCGTCACCTCGAACAAGTCGCTTAATTCGGTCACGCGAATGCTTCGACGCTCATTGACGATGTCGACGATCTTCTGCAGTCGTTCTGCGAGCAGCATGATTGAAACCCCCTTCCGCACAAGTTATAGCTCTATTTTACTGGATACGGCAAATGCGGGTAAAATCGCCATACGCTTGTTCCCACGCGGCTGTTGCCTGTGGTTCATAGACGTCGATTGGGAATGACTCGCGAATGGTGCGGCGCGCTTCCCAAATGTCGGCGAAGGTGCCCTGTGCTATCCATTGTACTGCGAGATTGCCGATCGCGCTGCCCTCAGCGGGGCCCGCCCATACCGGCTTGCGAATTGCATTGGCGGTAAACTGGCAGAGCACCGTATTCTGGATGCCGCCGCCAACCATATGTAATCCGCTAAATCGATGACCCGACAATTGTTCTGTCAATTCCAACACATAACGATATTTCAATGCAAGACTCTCCAGTATGCATCGAGTGATCGCTCCGGGACTATCCGGGATTGGTTGCCCTGTGGCACGACAGTAGTCGCGAATCCGTGTCGGCATATCCCCCGGCGGCAAGAACAGCACATCATCTGGATCAATGAAAGAAACGAAGGCTGGCGCGTTCGTAGCAAGCTGCACCAATTCGGGATACGAATACGGCGTTCCGAGTCGATCCCACTCGCGCTTCGCTTCCTGCAAAATCCATAAGCCCATGATGTTCTTCAACAAGCGGAATGTGCCGTTCACGCCGCCTTCATTCGTGAAGTTAAATCGCAGCGCTTGCTCCGTCATCACTGCATGGTTCACTTCTGTGCCCATCAATGACCATGTGCCGCAGCTTAAATAAGCGAACGAGCGCTCAAGCGCAGGCACTGCGGCAACCGCCGCGCCTGTATCGTGCTCGGCAACGGCGATGACCGGGATGCTTGGAACGCCAAGCTCCTCCCGGACCGATGGAAGCAACTGCCCTGCAGCTGCGCCAGGCATGAGCGGAGCGCTAAACCACGCTGCAGGGATGTCAATAGCGCTTAGTAAATCCGTGTCCCATTGGTGTTTGATTGGATTGAACAATTGCGTAGTCGTTGCATTCGTGAATTCATTGGCCATCTCGCCGGTTAAGAAATAACGAAGCAAATCCGGTATCATCAGCCAATGCTTCGCTTCCCGCAATAACGGAGAATCCGCAAGACGAAGCGCCGCCAGCTGATAAATCGTATTAAACGGCAGGAATTGAATCCCCGTGCGCTCAAAGATGTAGGCGCGGGATAGTTTCTCACTGAACGCTTCCATCACACCCTCGGTATGCGCATCCCGATAATGATACGGATTGCCGAGCAATTCGCCGTGTCGACCGATCAATCCAAAATCCACTGCCCATGAATCGATGCCGATACTTTCGGGCACGATTCCCGCATGCTTCGCTTTTAACAGTCCTTGCTTTACTTCATGATACAGTCGCAATACATCCCATTGCAATCGATTCCCCACTTGCACGGGATCATTCGGGAAGCGATGTAACTCTTCAATGACGATCTTGCGATCGGTCAAACGACCTACAATGGCCCTCCCACTGCTCGCTCCAAGGTCATAGGCTAGGATCCCCATCGATCATCAACCCCCGCGTTTGGACAATACAGCTTGCTCGTACGCCTTCACATCTGTCAGCCATGCTTCACGTACAGGTACGCCCATTTTCGCGCAATAATAATCCCAGACGGCGCCGAAGGGGTATCCCTTGAATTCTTCCGTCAACGCAAGACGTGTCGTGTAATCAGCGGACAACTCCGCTTGTTTCAACGCCTCCACAGGTTCAAGCATCCCCCGCAGTAGCGCTTTAATGGTATTGCGTGTGCCGATCACCCACGCTGCAACACGGTTAATGCTGGCATCGAAGAAATCGAGACCAATATACGTTTTGCCAAGCAGATCGCCGCGCACCAACTCGCGACCGATTTCAAGCAACTCATCATCCATAATAACAACATGGTCGCTATCCCAACGCATCGGGCGACTCACGTGGAGCAAGATGCCGCTTGCAAAGAGAGAGAGCGAGGACAATTTATTGGAAATCGTCTCTGTCGGATGAAAATGCCCAGCATCGAGGCAAATCAGCTTGTTGTTCTGTAGTCCATATCCCATATAAAATTCATGTGAACCGACAACGTACGCTTCCGAACCAAGACCGAACAATTTACTTTCAATTGCATCCAAATTGTGCGCAGGATTGATCGGTTCCGCAAACACTTGATCGAGCGAATCCTTTAATCTCTGACGAGGTCCCATTCGATCCACGGGATTGTCTTTAAGGCCGTCTGGAATCCATACGTTCGTCACGCACGTCTGACCGAGTTGTTCACCGAACCAAGCGCCGATTTTGCGAGAATTTTGACAATGCTTAATCCAGAATGCGCGAATCTCCGGATCGGGATGGCTCAGTGTGAAGCCATCTTTGGATTTGGGATGCGAGAAACAAGTCGGGTTGAAATCCAAGCCGATCCCATTCGCTTTCGCCCAGTCAACCCAACGCTGATAATGCTTTGGCTCGAGTTGATCGAGGTCCACTTTCTCTTCCGTATCTGCATAAATGGCGTGCAAGTTAAGCTTGTGCTTGCCTGGAATAAGCGAGAATGCTTTCTCCAAGTCCGCGCGCAGTTCATCCGGTGTCCGGGCAGCCCCGGGATAATTCCCCGTGACCGAAATCCCGCCGGACAATGCTTCATCGCGGAACAAGAATCCGCGCACGTCGTCGCCTTGCCAGCAATGCATCGATATTTTCACTTGCTCGAGTTGTTGAAGCACTGCGTCTGTGTCGATGCCGTGTTGCGCATACAATTGTTTCGCTGCTGCATAACTTTGTTCGATTGAAGAATTCATCATAGTCCCTCCTATAATTGGTTGTTTCAATACAATCTAGATTATCTTGTGAATGCTGCTGGAACGCCGCCGTCAATCGTGAGCATACAACCCGTCGTCTTCTCCGAACGGGATGAAGCGAAGAACGCAATGCCTTCCGCAATATCACGCGGATAAATGTTCACAAGCAGCGTCGTACGCTTGCGATAGTATTCTTCCAGCTGATCCGGTGCGATGCCGTAAGCCGCCGCCCGCTCGTTGCGCCAGTTCGAATTCCAAATCGCGGAACCTTGCAGGATCGCATCCGGCAACACCGTATTGACGCGAATGCCGAACTCGCCGCCTTCCGCCGCAATACAACGCGCCAAATGCGCTTCGAGCGCCTTCACTGCGCTGTAGGCTGACGCATTCTTCCCTGCATAGACGGAATTTTTCGAGCCGATGAACACCATATTCCCGCCGATCGCTTGTTGCTTCATGACCTTGAACGCCTCGCGGGCTACCAAGAAATAACCTGTGCCAAGCACGTTCATGTTCAAATTCCATTCTTTGAGCGTGGTTTGGTCAAAAGGACTTGAAGTCGCCAATCCCGCATTGTTCACCAAGATGTCGATTCCGCCATACGTGAGGACCGTCTGTGCGAATGCCGCAGCGATGTCCGCTTCGCTCGTCACATCCATCTTCACGGCCAACGCGCGGTTTTCTCCGTATTTTTCGTTGATCTGTGCAGCCACATTCTGCGCGCCTTCGAGGTTAAGGTCCGCCAACACCACATGCGCGCCTTCCGACACGAGTCGTCGCGCCGTCTCGCTGCCGATCCCGCCTGCGCCGCCTGTAATGAGTGCAACCTTGCGTGAAAATTCTGCTTCTGGCGGTGCCAATGTTAACTTATAAAGCTCAAGCGGCCAATATTCCACATTGAATGATTCATTCTCGCTTAACGAGACAAATTTGCCAAGGGTTGTGGCGCCCTTCATCACCGCAATCGCACGGTGGTACAATGCGCCGCTAATTTTGGACATCGCCCAGCTCTTGCCGGTATTCACCATGCCCACACCAGGAATCAGGATAA
>JBILCM010000123.1:0-4935 GCA_044353165.1 Paenibacillus sp. | reverse complement strand
TTCACGTTGTCCCCGGGTAAGGTGCTGTTGGTTTCAGAAGGGGCGCATGGCACAAACGGGTTTGATGATTGGTTGATGCGGTACCATGGACAACAGCTGAAGTTTCCGGTTCGGGAGGATTATGTTCCCAGGGACTCGTATATTCAGTGGCATCTTCGGGAAGTGTTTCGCGGGCCTGCGCGGTATTTGGTTTGAGTGGCAACGAAACATGCTAACTTAAATAAGGATGAAGTTAAAAGCACCTGTGGTCGGACTGTTACAAATAATTGGAATGGTATACCTAAACTCGAGATTTAACACGGGGTTAACCATCTCAGTTTACAAACATGATATAGTTGCACCATGTCAAGCAAAGAAAGTAGCATATGGATGCATCGTCAGGGTCGTTCGATTCAAATGATTGCACTAGCGACAGCTGTCAGCCTGATGGGCGACAGTATGTTATATATTGTGTTGCCGCTTCACTACGAAGCAGCAGGGTTGGATGCTTTATGGCAAGTGGGGCTCATTCTTGCGTTCAATCGATTGATACGCTTGCCCTTCGGTCCGATCGTGGCATGGGCGGTGCGGAAGATCTCGATTCGCACGTCGCTTCGGATCGCTTGTATTTTGGCTGTGGTGACGACGATCGGATACGGTTTTGCGAATGACCTCACGATGTGGCTCATCTTGCGCGGCATATGGGGTATTGCTTGGGCCACATTCCGCATTGCCGGGATTCATGCCGTCACAGCGTTGACGGATGTTAGTAATCGTGGTCATTGGACGGGCATCTATAATAGTTGGTTTCGCATGGGTAGTATGACAGGGATGATCGGCGGAGCCGTATTGTCCGAGCTGGCAGGGATCGACGTGACGGCCTGGATATTAGGCGCAATGATGGCATGCACAATCCCGCTCAGTTGGAGAAGTTTGCCCTCTGTGAGAATACAACAGACGATGGATGAACCTGTCCAACCTTCGGTGACCTTTAAGGTCTGGTTACGAACGCACCGTGAGATGATGGCCGTATGGCTTAGCGCTTTAGGCTTTGCAGCTGTCTTTCACGGAATGTTAACATCTATCCTGAGTTTGGTGGTGCAAGAGCGAATGGATGCACCGCTTACGATAGGGGGATGGGCGATTGGCGCTGCGCTCGTCTCGTCGATCCTGCTCTCCATTCATTGGTTATGGGATCCCTGGTTTTTACCGTGGATCGGACGGATCAGTGATCAATACGGTCGCGCGATCTTGCTCTGCCTTGGATTCGGCTTAGCTGCACTGCTACTCAGTCTTGTTGCCACAGCGAATGCGCTTCTATGGTTTGTGATCCTGTTGATGCTCGTCTTCATGTGTTCTGGCACCATCCACACGGCGATGGAAGCGAAAGTCGGCGATTTGGCTGAACATCAATCAGGCACACTTGTCATCGCTGGATATACGATGAGCATTGATATCGGTTCAAGCGTAGGCCCCATCATGGCTTATGCGCTCGGATCGAGCCAAGGCATGGATGCGCTGTTCTTGGTCATGGCTGGATTGACAGCCTTCTGTGCATTGTACTGGCTGAGTGTAACCGTCAAGCGTAAGACGTGATCTTGACATCCAGCTGCGGCAGTTGCGTGCCGGGTGAAACCAGGAGTATATCGGTATGAATGTGTTTTCGGCGATACCATTGTTGTAGTTTCTCATAACTCACCTCGGGGATGTGCACAAGCTCACGGTCTTTAGCGTAAAAATAGAGCTGGAATCGCGATTGAAGACTTTGCAAATAAGCATCCAGATCTGCCCCCGCCGCAACAAGATAGTTACTATCAAACTCCATGATGCCTAACATCTGTCCGCACCGTTCGATCGTCGCAAGCATTCCTTCCAGTACGCGTTGCTCATTTCCTTCCACATCGATTTTAAACAACACTTTGTGCGCTTCTAGCGGCTGTTCATGCAACAACTGATCCAAGGTCACGCTTTGGATATATTGTGTTTCATAATTTTTCAAGTCGTGCACAGGGTTGGCCCCAGCTGAAGATAACCCAGACCATAATTTATGGACAAAGAAGGGTTGATCCATCTGCGTCTCATTGGAAGCAATGGCGTAAACCATCTGAATGCGTTCGCGATCGGGATGATTTCTTCGCGAGCGCTCGATATATTTACGCAATTTCACATTCGCTTCAACACCCAAGATGTTGCAATGGTCTGGATATTTTACTGAAAATAAACATTCCCCATAATTCACCCCTACATCGATGACTAGCGTAGGTTCATACAGCGCGACGGCTCTCTTCCAAAAATGATTCAACCGAGGCTGCGTCATCCCATTCATCATCATCAGCACACGTCCCCGATTTTCGTAAGGGTTTACGTACACATAATGTGAACT
Organism: Paenibacillus sp.; assembly: GCA_044353165.1. GTDB lineage: Bacteria > Bacillota > Bacilli > Paenibacillales > YIM-B00363 > JBILCM01. Next base: position 2,573 of record JBILCM010000123.1, on the reverse strand, counting down.
GTAGGGGAGTTGTATCCTATTCGTTCTCCACTGTTTCACGAACGTGTGAGCGAATATGTATTTGAGCGTAAATTTTGTCACTTCTCTCAAGCGATGTAACGGATTGTGAACATCAACCATGCTACCACCTGATTTCTATAGAATTGTTCTAAGTTTTAATATAACTTGCGAAGATTAACGCATTGTTAATTGTGGATTTTGTGAGCGGATATGCATCGAGTATTCAAACCGTTACACCTGTTTTGCACGTCAAATGATCTCTCTGCTTTGCGTACGCAAGGCGATCAACTGCTTGAACTTGGCAGAAGCTGTGTAAAACCTGCGTACCGTGATGGTCAAGCGATTCAGAAATTATGGGAAGGCATTGCGCAATACATTCATCACAAACCCTATCGTTATTTAATCGGTTGCGCGAGTTTGCCGGGTCATTGGATGTCACAGGTCAATCAAATTTATTCACTCCTTGTGAAGCGAGGAGCGCCAGAACAATGGTTTTATTGGTTTTCAGCACAGGAGCGTTTCTTGGAATTCAATCATCACGAATTTAGTGTTATTGGAAAGTAAAGCCATTGTTTGAGCAGTATTAAATTCATTTTTATAGTTTTACATGGATTTGATAGAACATTGAAATTCAGTTGATCTTTGTCTTGTACATTGGTATTACGTACTCCGGTACACACAACATTCCTTCGAGAGGTGTAGATCAAGTGAAAAAGGTTATTTTGCTGGTTCTCGTATTCGCACTCGTTACATCCCTGATCGCGTGTTCTGCAAACACAGAATCGAATTCAGTAGAGTCTGATGCAGAAGAAATCGAACAAGCACAAGCTTTAGAAGCAGAAGCTGCGAAAGCAGAGGAAGAGAAAGCTGCCGCTGAAGCTGCAGCAGCGAAAGCCGCTGAAGAGAAAGCTGATGCAGAAGCGGCTGCCGCCCAAGCCGCAGCGGATATTGTTGCCGCGGAGAAAGCACTGCTTGAGGCCAAAACCGAAGCAGAGAAGATCACAGCGGAGCAAGCTTTAGCCGAAGCAGAAGCAGTGAAAGTTGCTGAAGAGAAGGCCGCTGCAGACAAAACTGCAGCAGACAAAGCAGCAACTGAGCGAGCTGAAGCTGCGAAAATGGCCGCAGCGAAAGCCGCCGAAGATGCCGCTCGTAAAGCAGCAGCCGTCGCCGCAACCAAGGCATTAGCTGAAGCAGCAAAATCAACGGAAAAACCGAAAAAGTCTAAAATTGTTATGGTTTGGTTACCGAATGAATCCGGTGGAGACTTCTCAACCGTTCGCGATGTGTTTGCGAACTTGATCACACAAGCGACAGGTATTCCTGTAGAACATAAACTTACGACAGATTACCTCATTGCCGTAGAAGCGATCGCAAATAATAATGCTGATCTCGCCTTCCTGGGTGCGCAAGCCTATGTGGAAGCTAACGCCAAAAACAAGAAAGTTCAATCCTTGTTCGTTAATACCGGACCAAGCGGAACGCTAAGAGATGCTGTTTACTATGCTTGGTTAGCGGTCAACAAAGCAGATGAGTCTGCATATCAATCGAATGGAAAATATTCAATTGACAATATCGCAGGTAAGAAGTTTTCATGGGTTTCCACCAGCTCCACATCTGGATTTAAAGTTCCTGCCGCTGGCATTGTGAATTATTTCAGCAAGATGGACAAATATAAAACTCTTAAAGCTGACGATTTACTTGAGGGTGGAAGCAACAAGTTCTTTAGTGAAGTGTTGTTTGGTGTATCACACCAAGGTTCAGCGGTGAACTTGTTGTCAGGCAAAACGCAAGTATCTTCATTCTGTGATGCATGCGTAGATAGTTATATTCAACTCTCATCCGGAACAGCCAATCGACCAGGCGCTTCATACAAAGTGAGGTCTGATGCAACAGAGCCTTTCAATACGGTTATCGGGAAAGAATTCACATTGATTCAAGTTACTCCGGTTTTGAATGCACCATTCGTGGCTAACACAGATACGTTAAGCCTTGACCTCATTGATAAAATCCTTGCAAAATTCACGAGTGAGGAAGTTACTAAAAATCCTGCCGTATTTGCACCAGCGGGATACGCCTCGAAGACATTCTTTCGAAAGACGAAAGATGAGCGTTTTGTTCCAGCGATCGATTCTTGGTTCCAGCCGATTCGTGATTTAAGTAAGTAATCTTCGAAACTAATCGTATTTTAACGCTGTTGTATGCGGGATACAGACACATCCTTGCATACAACAGCTTCTAGAATTGAAGGGAGAACCTATGTCTACATTGCTTTCATTATCGAATGTATCCAAGCAGTATGGGAAAGACACCAAGGCGATTTCAGACATCACTTTTGATGTGCGAAAAGGCGAATTTGTAGCCATTATTGGACCTTCTGGAGCAGGAAAATCAACATTATTACGTTGTATTAACCGCATGATTGACGCTACTGATGGCAAGGTCATTTTTGATAATGTAGATATTAATAAGGTCGGCAAGAAAAACTTGCGGAAAATACGGACACAAATCGGCATGATTTTCCAACATTACAATCTGGTGTATCGTTCTACCGTCATTGAGAATGTGCTGCATGG
>JBILCM010000121.1:0-4955 GCA_044353165.1 Paenibacillus sp. | reverse complement strand
ACCATTACGGTTGTGAGCACCGCGCAAGATGGAGCGACGACCAAAACATATACGATTACCGTGACACGTGAACAAGCACCACCACCACCGGCACCGGAACCACCAGCACCACCGCCGGCACCCGTAACACCACCAACACCGCCGGCACCCGTAACACCGCCAACGCCGCCAACGCCACCACCACCGCCGCCAGCACCGCCTACGGTTGTTGTGGACAAAGAAATTACACAAGTTACGCAATCCACGGTCAACTCGATCAACAATGTAAAAAACCAGTTGACACAGGCTTCGACGGAACAGAAAGCAGAGATAATTGAACAAGCTTTACAAACAGCGACCACGAATCTTCAGAAAATCAGTGAAGTTCAAATTCAGCAATCTTCGATTGTGGTCAATCAGAACAGAGCGACGGTTCAGGTAAAAACAGATGATCTTATATCAGCGATCAAAACCATCGGACAACAAACAACGCAACTCAATAATGCACTGAAGGAATTGAGCCCCGATGCCAAAGTAACGCCACAACTTACGTTGAGTTTGGGCAATGTTCAAGCACAGACCGTATCCGTCCCTTTGCCTAAACAAGTGCTAGATACAGCCAAGGAGAACGGAATCCAGAAAGTTGAGGTTGAAGTGAGAGGTGTAGGGATTCAGTTCAACCCCGCGCAATTCACTGCCAACACTACCGTTGAAATTTCTACAGTACCTGAAGCAACGATTCAACAACGTGCGGGTGGAACAGTGCTTGCAGAGCCAATAAACTTCTCGTTCACTGGTGATAACGGACAGCGCATTACCCAATTTGATACTCCAGTGCAATTGGTGCTTAAGCTCAAACCAGACGTGAATGTGGACACGAGATATTTGACAGCGGCCAAAATCACAGACAATGGGATACAGATTGTGGGTGGATCTTTGTTTGGTGGCGAATGGCGAGTGAACAGAATTAATTTATCGACGTATACCATTATTACGAATCGTGTTCGTTTCGGGGACACTTCAAGCGTAAGTTCATGGGCGGGAACACAGATCAATGTAGTTGCAGCCAAAGGCGTCATTGAAGGTCGCGGCGAAGGTGTCTATGATCCGAATGCCAACGTCACACGCGCAGAGTTCGCCAAGATGATCTCTAAGGCGCTTGGTATTGACGGCGGTATCGCGCAAGAAAATTTCTCGGATGTGAATGCATCGGACTGGTTCCAACCTTACGTTGCGACGGTGTCCAAGTGGGGGATCACCAACGGCAGATCGGCTGATAAGTTTGAACCGAATGCCAACATTACTCGTGCTGAGATGGCGACGATGATAGCTAGAGCCATGCAGAAAGTGAATGGCACAGTCAGCCTCGTTCCTGCTGAGACGGCGCTTGCGAAGTTTAAAGATAACAACCAGGTGATTCCATCCTTACGCGCGGGCGTAGCATTCGCATCAGATCAAGCGATTGTGATCGGTACACCAGGTGATAATTTTAATCCGAATGGTTATGCTACACGGGCTGAAGCTGCGGTCATGATCTATCGAGTGGTTTCGCGATAAGCTTGGTGATATGACCAGCAATGATGGGTTGTACCTGGGAACCTCTTTCCGACTTGGGGAGAGGTTTTCCAATGTATTTTATTGCCTTGGTAGTTCCTCCCATTCATTCCCAAGTGCTATCCAACCACGTGAAAATCTTGTACAATAAGTGAATACACGCTATTAAATATGTTCGTGAGGGAGTTCGCCATCCGATTATGGAACTAGAATTGAAAGACTACTTGCAGATCATCCGCAAACGGATTTGGTTGATTGTGATTTTTGTGTTGCTGAGTAGCATCGCTTCAGGGGTGGTCAGCTTGTTTTTTCTCACTCCGATTTACGAGGCCTCTACCAAATTAATTGTGAACAAGACCGAAGAGACGGTAGGGTTGAATCAACTCGATTTGAATTCGGTCAATTTAAACTTGAGGTTAATTGATACATACAAGGAAATCATTAAGACGCCCGCGATCATGAATGCGGTAGCGACGGAGAATCCCCAGTTTGAGATGACAGCCGAAGAGTTAATCAAAAAAGTGCGTGTCAGTTCAGTTAACAATACACAGGTGATGACGTTGATTGTGGAAGATCCTTCTTACCAACGCGCAGCGGACATCGTCAATGCGATCTCCCGTGTATTTCAGCGTGAAATCCCGAATATTATGAGTGTCGATAATGTCTCCATCTTGAATGAAGCGGCCGACTTCAGTGTGCAGACACCGATTCGTCCGAATGTGAGTTTGAATGTTGCCATTGCTTTTGTCGTATCTCTCATGTTGGTGCTAGGTATTGTGTTATTGCTTGAATATTTGGACGATACGATCAAGTCAGAACGGGATATCGAGCAATTGTTAGAACTTCCTACATTGACCGTTGTGGCGAAGATGCAAGATGATGACTTCCCTACACAGAATGTGAATCTAACGAAACGGAAGGTGTCTGATCCGCATGCCGTCATCGAACAATAGCCAGCACAAAATTATTGCGCTCACCAATCAGAAATCTCCGATATCGGAATCCTACATCAAATTAAGAACCAACATTCAGTTATCAGCGATTGATGAGCCGATCCAAGTGATCATGTGTACATCCTCCAATCCTGGGGAAGGCAAATCCACGACTGCCGTGAATTTAGGCGCTGTATTCGCGCAAGCGGACCAACGAGTGCTCATCGTCGATGCAGACCTGCGCAAACCGACGATGCATCGCTTCTTCATGACTAGCAATCGGATTGGGTTGACCAGTGTGTTGACCGGACAAGTCGAGTTAGAGGATGCTGTGCACCGTACGGAAGAGAATTATTTGCACGTGCTCCCTTCCGGCCCGATTCCTCCCAATCCATCTGAGTTGCTATCGTCGAAGCGTATGGAGAGATTGCTTACAGAATTGCGCGGGAAATACGACATTATTATTATCGATACACCACCGATATTGGCTGTCGCCGATGCACAGATTATGTCCACCTTATGTGATGGTGTAGTGCTCGTCCTTGCTTCGGGTCAGGTGAAGCGTGAGTTGGCCGTGAAGTCGAAGGAGGCACTAGTTATCGCGAAAGCGAGAATTTTAGGTGTCGTACTCAATAAGATGGATCGCAAAAATGCGGAGAGTTATTACTATTACTACTACGGTGAAAGAGCAACCTGATGTTACTACACTAGCGAATAGATGGAACGGTGAAGAGATGAAGTTTGGAACAAGACTGACATTGCTTGTTGCAGTGGATTGCATCTTGGTGGGACTATCAGTTCTAAGTTCATATTTATTTCGATACAGTTGGGATATTACACCACAGCTCTGGCGTGAGATTGTCGTCTTTTCCTTGGTGTCTGTCGTCATATTCGGGGTTAGTTTCTATGTATTCCGTTTGTATCATCGGCTGTGGCGGTATGCCAGTATTGGGGAGATGCTCTCCATACTGAAGTCGGCCCTGTTCGGAATTATTATTTCTTACGTGATCACATCCATCATTTTGCAACAATGGATGTCATTCTACTTGACGTTCTCTATCTTCGAGTCGATCATCCTTGTCATTGGCGGTACACGTTTCATCTGGAAGATCGTCCGTGACACGTACTTGGTGAAGAACACATCGCACAGGCGTCGGGCTCTCATCGTGGGGGCAGGTGATTGCGGTTTGATGATTGTGAAAGAAATGATCAGCAATCCGACTGCCGATATCGAACCGATTGCATTCATCGACGATAACCGTTCCAAACATCGGCTGCTTATGCAGGGACTCCCTGTGGTTGGCGGTCGTGAGATGATTCAACAAGCGGTCTTACAACATAGAATTGATGTTATTATCATTGCAATGCCTTCCGTATCCAGACTGCAAATTTCCCAAATCATCGAGATTTGTAAGAAAACAAAAACGCAATTGAAAATCATTCCGTTGCTTAGAGATATTATTGAAAACAAGGTCACGCTGAATTCAATCAAGAACGTGCAAGTCGAAGATTTGTTGGGTCGAGATCCCGTATCGCTCGACTTGGATGGTATAACCAGTTTTGTTGAGGGTAAGATCGTGTTGGTTACCGGGGCTGGTGGTTCGATCGGTTCTGAGTTATGCCGTCAATTGATCAATTATAAACCTCGGAAATTGTTATTGTTAGGTCATGGAGAGAATAGTATTTACCACATTGAAGAAGAACTCTTACGTCTGCAATCGGGTATTCCGATTGAACCGATTATCGCGGATGTGAAAGATAAAGCAAAAATACAGGATGTTTTCCGCACGCACAGGCCCCAAGTGGTATTCCATGCTGCTGCGCACAAACATGTGCCCATGATGGAGAAAAACCCATCCGAAGCGATCAAGAACAACGTGTTTGGTACCAAGAATGTCACGGAATGTGCAGATCAATATGGTGCTGAACGCTTCGTGCTCATCTCAACGGATAAAGCCGTGAATCCAACCAGCATTATGGGTGTAACCAAGCGCATTGCCGAGATGATTACACAATCGATGAACAAATATAGCAAAACGCAGTTTTCAGCCGTACGCTTTGGGAATGTACTCGGTAGCCGCGGCAGTGTGATTCCCAAATTCAAAGAGCAGATTGCATTAGGGGGTCCCATCACGGTGACCCATCCGGAGATGACACGTTACTTTATGACGATCCCCGAGGCGGTGCAACTGGTCATCCAGACGGGCGCCTTGGCGGAAGGCGGAGAAATCTTCATTCTCGACATGGGCGAACCTGTGAAGATCTTAACGTTAGCGGAGGATTTAATTCGTTTCTCCGGTTTTGAACCGTATGCGGACATCCGAATTGAATTTACGGGCATTCGCCCGGGAGAGAAATTGTTCGAAGAATTGTTAGCGCAAGAGGAAGTATTGGCAGGCACGAAGCACGATCGCATCTTTATTGGAAAGCCGATGCACAAGACGCGTTCGGAGATTGATTTTGAACTCAAGCGGTTGGAACAAGTATTAG
>JBILCM010000049.1:0-16355 GCA_044353165.1 Paenibacillus sp. | reverse complement strand
ACTATAAACCGAATAGGGCCAATACATTCTCGAGTTGACCAAACCAATTCAATATCATAATCAAATCTGCAAAAAGAAAAGTAAGCAACACAACCGCGCTAAACCCGATCGCAAATTTGTTTTTATGTTGAACGGCTCGTACGAGAGCAAACACAGTCAAGATCGTGAACAAGATCATAAAAATATCAAAACCGTGAAAGCTGGATTCCGCCGATTGTCCCTCTGCCAAGTACATGATAAAACCTCCTTCAGAATGAAACTTACTGCAACCCCGATTACAAGATCAGAATTGTAATTAATCATCCCTATGTTATCTGTCATTGGTGGGAATTGCAAGCGGTATCGCATAGCTGTAACGAATTTGTCAAGATTGCTCCTCTTGAGGATCGATACCATACAGTACATTCATCGTTCGAATGTGTTCCCTCGTCTGCGGCGTGCCCAACTGATAAATCAATCGATACGCTTCGGCCAAATACAAATCTTCATGTTCGTGTGACACCAACTCGTCCACAATCAGCATAGGGTTGTGTGCGCGCATATAATTCCGAAAATCTGCTTCTGATCCGGACTCAAATAACTCATGCAAAAGCTCAACCTCATCGGGAGTAGCTTCGATCTCCAACTCATAAGCTGCATCCCCCTGGTTCACCATGACCGTCTTCGCTTGGACAGATACATAATAACGCCTTCGTTCCATACCAACCATGCCTCCTCGGTTTTCTGGAGTTAGCATGTCCTGTTCCATTGTTAACCATGCTTCAATCCAGTGTACGAGCATGACTTAAGGCGCAAAGCCGTATGTCCTTGTTATAGAACGGCTGTCTTCCTCTTCGACTTGGTGTTCCGTTCCTTAGGCTCGATCTCCACAACGTCTGCAACCGTTGTCGAACGTTGGCGGTCGCGTTCCAACACAGGTTTTAAATATTTGCCCGTGTAGGAAGACTGGACGTTGCACAATGCCTCCGGGGTACCGGTAGCGACGATGGTTCCGCCACCGCTGCCACCTTCTGGTCCTAAATCAATTAACCAATCCGCCGTCTTGATGACGTCAAGGTTGTGTTCGATGACAAGCACCGTCTCCCCGCTCTCCACCAGCCGATGGAGCACTTGCAGTAGTCGGGCGATATCGTGCGTATGCAATCCCGTCGTAGGCTCATCGAGAATATAGATCGTACGTCCGGTGCTGCGGCGATACAGCTCGGAAGCGAGCTTGACTCGTTGTGCTTCACCGCCAGACAGCGATGTCGCAGGGTGGCCGAGTTTCATGTAACCGAGACCGACGTCGAATAACGTGCTTAGTTTGCGATGGATGCGCGGTACGTTCGAGAAAAATTCGCAAGCATCTTCCACGGTCATGTCAAGCACATCGGCAATGGATTTCCCTTTCCACCGAATCTCGAGTGTTTCCCGATTGTATCGCTGTCCTTTGCAAATTTCACAGGGCACATACACATCCGGCAAGAAATGCATCTCAATCTTAATGATTCCATCCCCGCGACACGCTTCACAGCGGCCACCTTTAACGTTGAAGCTGAACCGCCCTTTCTTGTATCCGCGGATCTTCGCTTCATTCGTCACGGCGAACACGTCACGAATATCATCAAAAACGCCCGTATACGTTGCTGGATTTGAACGCGGTGTGCGACCGATGGGCGACTGATCGATATCAACGACCTTCTCAATCTGCTCAACTCCGCGAATTTCCGCATGCGCCCCTGGTCGATGGCGTGCGCCATTGAGGTCGCGAGCTAGCGCTTTATACAAGATTTCATTAATGAGCGTACTCTTGCCGCTTCCGGATACCCCTGTCACAGCGGTAAACACACCCAGTGGAATTTGTACGTTTACTTGCTTTAAGTTATTCTCTTGCGCGCCTACGATTTCCAACCACTTGCCATTGGGCTGACGCCGCTCTAGCGGCACAGGTATAAATTTCTTCCCGCTCAAGTATTGTCCTGTTAAGGAATGGATGTCATCCATCACCTGCTGCGGTGTGCCGGATGACACGATATGACCGCCATGAATCCCTGCACCGGGACCTATATCAATAATATAATCTGCCGCAAGCATCGTATCTTCATCGTGTTCCACGACGATGAGCGTGTTGCCAAGATCACGCATGTGCTCGAGCGTACGAATCAGTCGGTCGTTATCTCTCTGATGCAAACCGATGCTCGGTTCGTCGAGAATATATAGGACGCCCATCAAGCTCGAACCGATCTGCGTTGCCAAGCGAATGCGCTGCGCTTCACCGCCCGACAACGTCCCAGCGGCGCGGCTAAGCGTTAAGTACTCTAAGCCTACGTTATTTAAAAATCCGAGTCTTTCACGAATTTCCTTCAGTACAAGTTGCGCGATCGTCGTCTCTTTCTCCGTGAGTTGCAGTCCATCCACATACGTGATCGCTTCGTTAATCGACAAACTTGTCACGTAAGCAATGTTCTGCCGCCCCACTTTCACGGCCAACACTTCTGCTTTCAACCGTTGTCCATGGCAAGAATCGCAAGGTTTTGCGCTCATGTACTGCTCGATATGCTCACGGATGCCGTCCGATGCTGTTTCACGGTATCTTCGCTCCAAATTCGGAACGATCCCTTCGAATGGCACGATCGCTTCACGCGTGACGCCGAAGTCGTTCTCATAACGGAATCGCACCCGCTCCCCGCCTGTGCCGTGCAACAGGATATTCATCTGTTCTTGCGACAGCATACTAACCGGAATGTCACCTGGAATCTGATAATGTTCACAAACCGCCGCCAAAAATTGCGGGTAGTAATTCGATGTGCTCCCTGCCCATGCTTCGAAAGCACCGTCATTGATCGTTCTTGCTCGATTCGGGCACAGTAGATCGGGATCGACAATCATCTTCGCTCCGAGCCCGTCGCATGCTGGACATGCGCCATACGGACTGTTGAAGGAAAACATGCGAGGGGACAGCTCATCCATACTGAATCCACATGCTGGACAAGCCAGATTGGATGAAAACAACAACTCTTCCTTCGTATCCGCCACATCCACGAGCACCTTCCCCTCTGACAGCTTCAGCGCGGTTTCTAGGGAATCTGCCAGTCGTGCTTGCACATCCGGCTTCACGACGATTCGATCGACAACGACTTCGATGGTGTGTTTCTTATTTTTCTCTAGATTGATGTCATCCGTCACTTCATGCATGACGCCATCCACGCGAAGGCGGACGAATCCTTGCTTACGAACATCCTCGAATACTTTCGCGTGCTCGCCTTTCTTCCCGCTGACAACCGGCGCCAAAATTTGCAACTTTGTTCGTTCCGGGTATTCCATGATCCGGTCAACCATCTGCTCAATTGTCTGCGACGAAATTTCAATGCCATGCGCAGGGCAGTGCGGCCTGCCGATCCGAGCGAACAACAAACGCAAATAATCATAAATCTCGGTCACAGTACCTACCGTCGAACGAGGATTACGGCTCGTCGTCTTCTGATCGATCGAGATGGCTGGTGACAATCCTTCAATCGAATCGACGTCAGGCTTATCCATCTGGCCAAGAAACTGGCGCGCATACGCCGACAGCGATTCGACATAACGCCGCTGTCCTTCGGCATAGATGGTGTCGAATGCGAGCGAAGACTTCCCGGAACCGCTAAGGCCTGTAAGCACGACAAATTGATCGCGAGGAATCGTGACATCGATATTTTTTAAATTGTGGGCGCGAGCCCCTTTAATCACAATATTGTCTTGCGGCATACTTCCATCCAACCTTCCTGCTCACATGTCGACTATATATAAGCACCTTACGCACCTTACGCACCTTACGCACCTTACGCGCCTTGCGCTTTCAGTTCCATGATCGCGTCTCTCAACTCGGCTGCGCGTTCGAATTGCAAATCTTTCGCGGCCGTCTTCATCTCGAATTCCAATCGCTCGATGAGTGCGATGCGATCTTTCTTCGACAGCTTGCCAATTTTCGCATCGGCCAAATAATTCGCTTTCTGTTCCGAAGCTTTGGTCGCTTCGATCACATCGCGCACTTTCTTGCGAATCGTCTGCGGTGTAATGCCATGCTTGGCATTGTGCGCCAATTGTCTGTCTCTGCGCCGTTCGGTCTCATGAATCGCCTTCGCCATCGAATCGGTCACTTTATCGCCATACATGATGACTCGGCCATCTGCGTTGCGCGCGGCGCGTCCGATCGTCTGAATTAACGATCGTTCAGCACGCAAGAACCCCTCCTTGTCGGCATCTAAGATAGCGACAAGTGACACTTCCGGTAAATCGAGACCTTCGCGAAGCAAGTTAATACCGATCAGCACGTGGAACGTACCCAGTCGCAAGTCACGCAATATTTGCATCCGTTCGAGCGTCTTAATATCCGAATGCAAGTAACGCACCTTAATGCCAATCTCTTTCATATAATCGGTTAAATCTTCGGACATCTTCTTCGTTAACGTCGTCACCAGCACACGCTCGTCTTTGGCTACCCGATCGCGAATTTCAGCAATAAGGTCATCAATCTGCCCTTTCGTCGGCCGTACTTCGATGGTCGGATCAATCAACCCGGTCGGTCGAATGATCTGCTCCACCATCTCAGGGCAATGTTCAAGCTCGTAAGGTCCCGGTGTGGCCGATACGAAGATGATCTGCTTGATCTTCGCCTCAAATTCCTCAAACCGCAAAGGCCGATTATCGAGCGCAGAAGGCAATCGAAACCCGTGTTGGACCAAAATCTCTTTACGCGCGCGGTCCCCGTTATACATCCCGCGCACTTGGGGAAGTGTCACGTGGGATTCATCCACCACGATCAGCATGTCGTCAGGAAAAAAATCAAGCAAGGTATAAGGCGTTGCACCAGGCGGTCGGAACGTCATCGGCCCGGAATAATTCTCGATCCCTGAGCAGAAGCCGACTTCCCGCATCATCTCCAGGTCATACCGTGTTCGCTGTTCAAGACGCTGCGCTTCAAGCAATTTCCCGTTCATTCGCAACTCTGCTAGCCGCTCTAGAAGTTCTTGCTCAATATTCTCAAGTGCTCTCGCCATCGTCTCTTGGTGTGTCACGAAGTGGGAAGCGGGGAAAATCGCCACGTGCTCCCGCTCGCCGACAATTTCGCCAGTCAACACATCGATCTCTGTTATGCGCTCAATCTCATCACCGAACAACTCTACACGAATGGCACGTTCATGGGTTGAGGCCGGGAAAATTTCCACAACATCGCCCCGCACCCGGAATGTGCCGCGTGTGAAATTCAGATCATTGCGTTGGTATTGGATATCGATAAGTTTATGCAGAATTTCATTACGCGGCCGCTCGGTGCCCACACGTAAACTAAGCACCAAATCCCGATATTCTGTCGGGGAACCGAGACCATAAATACACGATACACTCGCCACAATAATCACGTCGCGTCGCTCGAACAACGCGCTCGTCGCTGAATGGCGCAATTTGTCGATCTCTTCATTCGTGCTCGCGTCTTTCTCTATATACAAATCGGTTGCAGGAACATACGCTTCCGGTTGATAATAATCATAATAACTCACAAAATATTCGACAGCATTGTTCGGAAAAAATTCTTTAAATTCACTGCACAATTGTGCCGCGAGTGTCTTGTTGTGCGCCACAACCAACGTTGGGCGATTTAGCCTTGCGATCGTCTTCGCGATCGTGAACGTCTTACCTGTCCCAGTCGCGCCGAGCAACGTCTGAAACTTAGCGCCGCTTTGCACACCTTCGAAGAGTCGTTCAATGGCATGGGGCTGATCCCCTTGAGGTTCAAATTCCGATACCAACTCAAAATGTTTATTCATCAAATGAAATCCATTCATACGATCACCGAGCCAATAAGGGAATATTTGTTCTCATCTTTGTATTATATCATGAATCGCCAAAGAGGTGCAAACGATGACCATTGTAAAATCCATGTCGATCTGCCACTTTACCACAGAACTTGGCTCGCACACCATAGGCGGCGTAGGTACGTATATCAACGCATTGCTTCAATGTGGTGAATCTAAGATGGAGCCCCAGCTAGATATCGGTTTTGTGCTTCTTAGCGATGACACGACGTTCCCTGTCCCAGACGATCCCCAGGTGGTGCATGCAGGCTTCTATGCGATGGATGTGTTGCAAGGTTTACATTTTGACACGGCAATCTTTCATTCTTACAGTCTGGCTTACTTAGCGGATGCTTCATTCCTGCGCGGGGCTCGATTGATCTATGTCATCCATTCCATCCCCACTACCGTACCCTGGAGTTTACACGCCCCTTACGGGAACCACGCTGCCATTGCACGCTCGTTCGAGCATCTGTGTGATTCAGCGGATGTGCTGATCTGTGTTTCGGAAGCTGAACGCGGGAAATTGCTGACACTATACCCAGACTTGGCGGCCAAAACATCCGTCATTCACAATGGCTCTGACTTTCCTGCATTGCCTGCACGTGTGAATGAGGACGGGATGCGAAACCGGTTTGGGTTTTTGGGACGGATGGACCGGCGCAAAGGTTTGCTCGAGCTGCTTCATGAATTTGCGAAGACGAAAGAGGGGACATTGGAGATTGCCTACAAGGACGGGGATCGGGATTATATGCAAGAAGTCACCGATTGGGCGGAGCAACAACAAGGGTTTTCTTCACGTCTAGAATGGCTCCACAATCCCAACCACGCAGAAAAAATATCTTTCTGGCACCGAATAGATGCGCTGATTGTGCCCTCCCTGTGGGAACCGTTCGGTTATGTCGCTCTTGAGGCGCTCCGCAATGGGATCACCCCTTTAATCAGTCAAAACGGCGGCATGCCTGAAATAGTGGGATCATCCTACCGTTATACGTTCGATCCTTACCGTCGCGGCGATCTCCAGGCATGCATCGAGACATTCCTCGCCGATTCGCCAAGCACCGTGCGACAAGTCTTGGAAGCTGCTACTGCGCATGCGAGCACCCTGACAGCGGCGCCCATGGCTTCGCGTTTACATGCGGTCGCACAAGCGATTGCACAGCGCCCGCTATCCGAGAGTAAGAGCGCCGGAAAACATGGCGTCACCGACAGCGCGGACTCGTCAACTACGCCTACACCTGCACATACCTCGTCGATGCCGACCTCGGCACCTTTCTCGTCGCCTACCTCGATGAACTCACCCGCACCTGCACTTGGGCGCTTGCCCGTGCGCAGATATTCGCAGGCCGCAAGCTCGTTCGCCGCGCCAAGCCCTGGGGACGGCTCGATCACGCCCCGGGCGTAGCGTCCGATGCGACGTATGTTCATTTTTGGAACATACGTTCCGACTTCGACACGCGCATGTTCATTTATTGAACATTCGTGTCGTTGTGAACGTTGAATCCAAGGAAACATGTTCAAAAATTGATCATGCGTAAAAGTAGCAGGGCATAAGTCCGCTTACATCACGGTCACGGACCCGTCATCTCACGCGCTGCATCCACCGAAATTGGCGGCACAACATCGGGCACGATTGAAATGTGTCCTTCACGACGACGTGCGCGCAAATAAGAGAAAAGACTTCCCTCATGCGCATCAATGACGTGCGACACCTGATCATCAGGGCACCATATGAGCCCAAGTTGGTGATGCTCATTCGCGTATAACGCGCGTTGCACAAACTTGCTTTCGCCGCTCAAATTCAACACTTCCAGCTTCACGAAAGCTGGATTGACGCGAAGAGCGGCGTGCATTTGTGCAGGCGTGCGCACCTGCTGGCCATTCACTTTGTGCACGATCTCTCCCGGCACAACCCCCAGTTCGGCCGCTGCCGATTTCGGCACAATCGCCAACACCTTGAGCCCACGCTCGTCATGGACGAATGCGGGGCGATGGTGCCGTTCGTCCCTTCGGCCAAGCCACACAATCAGCTCATGCAAGCCGATCACGAGCAGTGCACTCAATGCACTCAGTGCACTTAATGCACTCACAGCATCGCTTGCACTTCCTGCACTCGTCTCTCCTGCCGCGAATGGGTTGTACGTTGCCGTCAAGAAGGCAAGGCCGATGACCGCCAAGCTATATAGAGCCAAGCGCCATGCACTGCGCCGTGCTTTCAGCACCGGGCTCATCGTCGTCGTCCACGTGCTAAACCCGATCAAGACCGGGAACGCCATTACGGCCCAACCGGCTTCCCAAGGTGTCGTCACCAGTAGCAACGGCAGTGGCCACAATCCATTCATCCCAAAACCGCCGATCGTCTTCCCGCGCTTGCCCGCGAAATATAAGGGCGTAGCGATCCGCCCCCCCATCGCAAACACGAGTGCTGCTTCTGCGAGATGCACCATGCCGACCAACATCAACAAAGAAGACATCTCCACATCGCGCATCACATCCATGAACATCACAATGCCGCCAGGCGTACCTGACATGTCTGTCCACACCAAAGACAGCGCATGCAGCAGTCCTATTACACCGGCGGCATACGCGATGCAGAAATAACGCACGCGAACCATAGCAAGCACAATGGCTATGACCCATAGCGTAATCAAGGTTTCCTGTGTCAAATCGCTCCCGATGAAAACAAATGCTAGTGAAACCGCAAAGCCTGCAGTTAAGCTGCCTGCCCCAATTCTCCAAAGTTGATCCCAGAACGCGTGCACACGAACGGCATACAATCTCCGTTCTACGCGGATCGCTTTGTTAATCAACAGCACAACGATGAACAACCCTATGTAAAGAAAGGGGAGCATCCACAGTTGGGCGAATGCTTTCAACCAAATTTCACCGATCTCATTCATCCCATGTTCCCCCGTAACCCTAATAATGGATTTACTGCTTCTTCATTTTCTGAATATGTGTGATCGCTGCCTTCAACTGTGTATCATTCGCTGGGTCGAGATACTTCTTGATGACCACTTCCTCGAGTTTCACAGCCGTCTTCTTGTCAACGATTCCGTTCACTGTCAGCCCGTACATTTGTTGAAACTGTACAACAGCGTTCTTGGTCGCTTGGCTAAAATAACCATCCGTACGACCCGGCTTCATGCCAAGGCCTTCAAGAATGAGCTGTACATTCTTCACTTCCTCGCCGGCCATGTCCAAGTGGATATCCGCTTCTTTGGGAATGGAAACCGCTTCAAACAGCTTTGTCTGCTCAATATCCAAATTGGGCTTAATTCCTTGTTTGTGAATCATCTCCCCATCCGGTGTCAGCCATTTGGCAATGGTTAACTTGACGCCGCTTCCGTCGTTCAATCGAACGGTCGTTTGTACAAGTCCCTTGCCGAACGTCGTCTTTCCTACCAGTTGTCCGCCTGCAGATTCCTCAATGGCCGCGGCCAAAATTTCTGATGCACTTGCCGACCCTTGATTGATCAACACGACGACGGGATAAGTCTTGCCTGTCCCCTTCGATGTGGTCTGTTCCCGCTTCCCATCACGGTATTCCAAGTGCATAATGGTCTTCCCTGAAGGAACGATCGACTCTGCTACGGTTTGGACCGCTTCTACGACGCCTCCCGGATTGTTGCGCACGTCAATGATCAGTCCTTGCATTCCTTTATTCTCCAGTTTCTTTAACTCTTCAAGGTAACGCTCGCCTGTGTTGACAGCGAATTGACTGATTCGAATCAGCCCGATGCCGCCGTCTAACATTTGGCCTTCCACCGTCTCTAGGCTAATATCATCACGAACGACGATAATCTCCATCGGTTCAGCCGTGCCCGCTCGCAAAATACGCAGCTTCGCTTGCGTACCCTTAGGCCCGCGAATTTTACCAACCGCCTCACTTAACGTAAATCCTTGCAGCAATTCGCCATTGACGGAGATAATCGTGTCTCCCGCTAGCAATCCCGCGCGCTCCGCAGGAGAATTGCGTATCGGTGATACAATCACAATATTCCCGTCTCGTAAGGTGACCTCCGCGCCGATGCCTGTGAACGAAGAATTGATATGCTCCGAGAAGAACGTTTCAATCTCCTTGGCGTTCATATATTCGGAGTAAGGGTCCTCCAATGCAGACACCAGTCCATCCAATGCGCCGTCGGTCAACTTTGCTCGATCGACTTGTTCAAAATAGCGCTGATTTAACAGTTTGTAGACTGCAGATAATTTGGCAACCTCATCCTCTGAGATCCCATTCATTGCAGCTGAAGGTTGGTCTTCCTTGCTCGCCGGTTTGTCCGCGACGATCTTTGAAACGACCTGTGTATCAAGAGAGCCTGCCACGGTCCACGTCACGACACTGCCTGCAAGCAAAGCCATCACCACGAAAGCCAATACTGTACGACCTTTAAATACCACGTGTTCCCACCACCTTTATTGACACCGGCAACCTATGTGCTTGTGTGCATACAGACCAGTATATGCATATGTTGCACATTTTAATAAGCGATGATGTCTCCTACTGTAAGCGCCCTATTGTAAATACGGCAACGGATCTACTGCTACACTGTTCACATAGACGCCAAAATGTAGATGGTTCCCCGTCGAACTGCCTGTTGAGCCGATTTCCGCAATTTTCTCCCCAGCATTCACCGAATCGCCGACCTTCACTTTGATCCCACGACTGCGAATGTGCGCATACAATGTTCGGAATCCGTCTTTATGTTCAATAATGACCGTGTTGCCGAAACCGCCGTACCATTGCGCCAGAATGACTTCTCCTGATGCAGCAGCCACAATCGTAGTACCGGCATCATCCCCGATATCCAATCCAGAATGCACATGTCTGCGTTTGGTGATCGGATGAATGCGCGTGCCGAAGTAGGATGTAATTCGAGTGCTGCTCGGCACAGGCCATTTTAACTTGCCGCCGGTATATTTAACCACTTTCTTCTTGGTATTCTTGGCCGTGAGCTCTTTCTGTTTCTTAATGAGCTTCGCCTGTTGGTCGGCGAGTTTCATCAATTCCCGTTCCTGCTCTTCGGTGACTTCTTCAAGAGCTTCTTCTTTGTTATCTAGTGAGGCAATGGCCACTTCGCGTTTCTCTTTCTTGTTCGTCAAGTCATCCTGCAGCTTTGTTGTTTCGGCGAACAGTTCCTCTACATACACGAGCTGCGCCTCGACGTCTTGTTTTTTCATCTCTACCGTCTGACGGTCGCGCAAGTTCGAAGCCAGAATATCTTTATCCTGTATGAGGATGGACTGCAAGGCGTCTACACGATCCAGAAAGTCCAAGAAACTCGCAGAACTAAGCAACACATCCAAATAAGTGACAAAGCCGTTCACATACAACAGCCGCATGCGCGATTTCAACAAGGCGTCGCGATCGATCACCCGTTGTTTGGCGTCTTCGAGTTCCGCAACGGTCATGACCAAGTTGTCTTCCACTTGAATGATCTGCTGATCGAGTTTATCGATTTTTCGTGAAGTGACGGCGATATCTTGCTCAAGACGGTCGACTTCCTTCGAATAAGCTGCTTTCTGTCCGCGAATTCGCGAAATTTCGCGCTTTGCCTTCTTCTCGGCAGCCTCAACTCTTTGCATCTGTTCTTTCACTTTCTTTAACTGCGTATTGACTTTATCCAACTCCGAACTTGCCGCGATGCTGGCTGTCGGGAATCCTAACGATGTCACAAAAAGTGAAATAGCGATGATGAATACGGTGATCCTTCTGTACAATCTGCTCCCTCCCTCTTGTCGTTATACCTTGAGGAATTTTCGGACGGATAGTGTCGTTCCCCATACGCCGATGACAAATCCAAGGCTGATTAAGATAAGCGCTAACCTTGGTGCGATATCTTGGGTCGGGAGTAAAGCAACTTGCAATAAACCCAAACCGAATTCTGCGTATGAAACCAATCCACGATAAGAAAAAATAAGAATCAGGACAGGAATAATCGATCCGACGATGCCAAGCAATGCGCCCTCAACGAAGAAAGGCCAGCGAATAAAATTGTTCGTCGCACCGACCAACTTCATAATCCCAATCTCACGCCGGCGAGCCACGATCGTGACCTTAATCGTATTGGCAATGAGGAACGTCGACATCAAGGCCAATCCAAGAACCAAGATAAGACCGATATTGCGAATTGTATCCGTTACCTTAAACAGCGTTCGCACGGTGTCAGCGCCATAGTTCAGCTCCCAAATCGGTGCGGGGTCTTTGCCTTCGTTCATGGCCAGAATACGCTCAGCCACCTGGTCAATTGTGCGCGGATCATAAACTTCCACCGTGAATGAATCGGGTAACGGATTGTTATCGCCTTCTTGGCCTTCCAACAACTGCCTGCCTTCTTCACCAAGTCGTTCTTTAAGAAATTCAATACCTTCTTCTTTGGAGATAAAGACAATTTGCTTGACGCCCTCAAGCTCACCGATGAGATTCTGTAGACTGGGCACCTGTTCGCGGGCAACACTCACATCTAAGTACACACGAATTTCCACTTCGCTCTCGATATCCTGGGTAAATTTGTTCACGTTCAACGCCACAATCATAAAAACACCCAGAATGAACAAAGATATCGAAATCGCGCTAATGGAAGCGAACGTCATCCATCCGTTGCGCCAGACGTTGTTGAAACCTTCTCGGAGATGACGGACGAGCGTACTAATCCTCATAACCGTACTCCCCTTTCAACTCGTCTCGAACAATCTGACCTTTCTCAATGGCAATGACTCGCTTGCGAATCGTATTGACGATTTCCTTGTTATGGGTCGCCATTAAGATCGTCGCGCCGCGGAAATTGATCTCTTCAAGAAGCCGCATAATCCCCAGGGATGTTTCCGGGTCCAAGTTTCCTGTGGGCTCGTCCGCCACAATGACAGAGGGATTGTTCACAATCGCACGCGCGATAGCCACACGTTGTTGCTCCCCACCGGAGAGTTGATTGGGATACGCATTGCCTTTGTCTTTGAGTCGGACTAATTCGAGCACTTCGCGCGTACGATTTTTAATAATGCGGGATGGTGCTTCAATTACTTCCATCGCGAACGCAATGTTCTCATAAGCGGTCATCTTCGGTAACAGTTTAAAATCCTGGAAGATCACGCCGATATTGCGCCTCAGGTAAGGGATTTTACGTTGTTTCAATTTCTCCAAATCAAATCCATTGATAAAAATGGTACCTTGTGTCGGTCGCTCTTCGCGATAAATCAATTTCATGAAGGTGGATTTCCCGGCGCCTGACGGGCCCACAAGATAAACAAATTCATTGCGCTCAATTCTGATATTGATGCCTTGAAGCGCTAGTCCGCCATCGGGGTACGTTTTGAATACATCTTGCATCTCAATCAATGCGGATCACTCCTGTGTAAGCGTGCAACTTTACATTCGACAAAATCTGCGTAATTCCTCTCTCCTCGTCATTATAACACTTCAATACGGCAAAATGATGGGATTTTGTCAGAAATTATACCTGTAAGTTTTGGATTTTAACACAAAAATGACGAAGAGGTGCAAGATGGCCAGACGAAATCTTAGGATTGTAGTTTTTGGATTCATGGGTGTATTGATGATCGGCGGTATTGTTGGATTATATGCCCAAAAATCGACATTTCCCGAAGGGATGTCCGTGTCAGGCTGGCGTGTGGAAGGAATGACGATGGCAGAAGTGCGCATGGGTTTGGAACAGAAGGTTGAAGCATTCGCTGCTACGAAAATTTCACTTCGCATGGATGATCGCGGTGGAGCCAACGTTGAACGAAGCGTCCCCTTGGAAGAACTCGGGTTCCGTGTGAATACAGATCAAGCGATGGCCACGATTTCGCGTATGCTGGAAGGCCCCCCTTGGGAACGTGCCATGCAATATTGGCGGGGTCAACCACGTGAGCTAGCCCTCCGCATCGACGTGGACCATGCTTTGATGCAGGCAACGCTCAAGCGGTCATGGCCTGAATTATATGCTGGCGAGCCCAAGCCCGCACGGCGGGTGATCGATGCGGATGATACCGTCACCTATGTGCCGGAGACGTCGGTTCAGCGTATAGCGGAGGATGCGCTTCGGTTGCAGTTGATCGCAGCGTTGCCAGCACAGACCTTGCTGCATCCATCCCGCTATGTCAGCACATCAGATGCGTTGCGATTGAACGTGCCTGTATACGAAGCTACACCTGCTGTGACGGTCGCCACGCTTCAGGCGCAAGGCATTGAACGAAAAATTGCATCGTTCTCCACATCGTTCGGCGCAAGCGGAGCGGGAAGGAAACATAACGTCGAATCGGTGGCTTCTGTCATTCACGACATGCTCCTTGCACCTGGCGATATGTTTGATTTTGGCCAAGCCGTCCAACAGACGAAGCAGCAGTTCGGCTTTCGCGAGGCGCCTGTCATCTTGAACGGCCGTCTTGTGCCGGGCGTTGGCGGCGGCATTTGCCAAGTGTCAAGCACGTTATACAATGCTGCTTTGCGGGCTGGACTTGAGATTGTGGAGCGGCGCAATCACTCGCTGCCGATTGGTTATGCCCCGCCAGGATTGGACGCGACGTTCGCGAGCGGTCATATCAATTTCAAATTCCGCAACTCCACAGAGCGGCATCTGCTCATTCGCACGAGCAGCGCACGCGGCAAACTGGTGGTGAAGCTGTTCGGGACGATGCAAGGCGATGTCACCTATACATTAAAGACGGTGATCTTACAAAAAATGGAGCCGCCCGCCAAATACGTGCGCAACCCTACCTTGCGCCAGGGGACGGTCCAGCTTCTCCATGCCGGTCAACCCGGACTTGTTGTTGAGACGTTCCGCTACAAGAAAATCGATGGGCGCATCGTGAATAAAGAACTCATATCGCGTGACACCTACAAATCACAACCGAAGCTCTACGCCTCGAACGTCGAATCGGGCTCTCTTCAGATGCCCAAACCACCTGCAAACCCGAGCGATAACACACCCATCGTTGAGGATGGTGTATCGCCCGACGACGCCACAGAGTGAGGCCACCAACCGCGCGGCTGCGCGATCGTCGAATTACTCCACCCTAACGACGAAATCATCCGTTCTGAATTGCTCTGCAGGGAATCCTTCTTTGTTGTATAAATTCGCTTCCGTGTACGACTGCCAAGCGTACCTTACAGCGATCGGTTCCTTCACCTGCGCGCTGGATACTTCCACTGTAACACCCACGATTGTGGCCTGAGCTTCATAGAATACTTGATCATCACCTGCAATTGTAAAACCCCGAAGCATATCCCCTTTCTCTTGCATAAGTCCGCCGCCCACATTGTTAAATCGCACAATCGCTTGATTCTGCACGAACTGAACACGATCATAAACCGGCCCACTTGTAATCCACTCAGGATGGTTATAGGCAACTTGTTTCGTCTTGTGATATAGACGATATCCCGCTGTTATTTTGCCAACGGGATGTATATCTTCGCGATCACCAATGTCGTAGGTCGTCACCATGCCTGTATTCGGTTCAGCCAACGCCTTGGCTTGTTCCTCCCGGATTCGAATCCATCCATTGCGGTGTTTTTTCAACCCGTGTCCGTCCGACTCTCCCCAATTTGTTGGGTCATAGGAAGATATCTGCACATACACAAAAGGGATATCCCCCATGCGAAACAACTCTCGCCAAGAACGAATCAGCTTTCGGAACTTCTCGTTATAATTTTCAGGATCCAGATGATTGCTCTCGCCTTGATACCACAAAACACCCTTAAACTTGAAATTTTTCAACGGATATATCATTTGATTGTAAAAATGAGCTGGTGTCGTCAGCCGTTTTAAGTTTTCTTGATCTGAAATGACAGGTTTATTGGTGAAGGTGTTCGCAATGTCATGGGATACCCATGGTTCAATGGCTGTACCTCCGCTGGCGGCCAAAATTAAACCGACGGGAACATCTTGATCCTCAACAGCATGTTTTGCGAAATAACTGCCCAGTGGCGAGAAATTTTCAATCGCTGCCATTGCACTTGGATCATGCGTATTATAAATAACCCACGGAAGATCATTGACCCTTCGAAGCCTCTCAACAGGTTGCTCAACGACGGGCATCCATTGACCGGCCACATTCACAATTCTGATCAGTGGATGATTCACGACGCTCGAATCAAGCGCAGGATAATCTCTAAAAGGCCGCGCCATATTCGATTGTCCTCCTAGCAACCATACATCGCCAATGAGAACATCGTTGCATTGCAATATCTTATTCTCTGATTTCACTTCTAAAGTTTGTCCCGTCTTGTTGAGAGGCATCGGATCAAGCACAGCTACCCATCGACCGTTCTGGATGACGGAGGCTTTTATTTGCCCGTTAAAGCTAACTTCAATTTTTTCCCCTTCATGCCCTCCGTATCCATACACGCTAACATGTTTGTCTCGCTGGAGTACCATATGATCTGTAAAAATAGAATCTAGTTCAAAAAGTTCGGATTGCGTCATGGTTTTTTCCCTTTCAGAATCTCATAAATAAGCGGTTTTATTTCTTCAGCAAAAACGGAATACCCTTCGTCCGATAGATGGATGAGATCGGGTTTGAATAACGTCTTTTTCAACGTTT
>JBILCM010000120.1:0-4992 GCA_044353165.1 Paenibacillus sp. | reverse complement strand
TGGATCGATTTAAGAAAAAATACGGAATCTAAGCGAAAATTACCTTGGATACGGGACACTCCCTATGGCGAACATACACCTAGGGGGTGTCATTTTTGTGTATAAACTTATGATTTTTATCTTTAGCTTGTCTATCGCTGTCTGTCTACAGGGTTGCGGAGGAACGGGAAAAACGGACAAAACGGTGAAACCGAAGGCCTATGGCGAAGATGGTTACATGGGCTTAAGTAACTCGAATCCCAATTTTCGTACGAACCCGACGCACCACAATTATCGCAAAGATCAAGTATTGATGAGACAAGCGTTGCGTGAGATGGGCTTAGACAAGCAAACAAGGATTTTCATGAACGGAACACAAGTAAAAATCTTCATTCGTTGGGACGAGAAACAGGGGACGGAACACGCAGAAGTCATCCGTTCCAAAGTCTTTGCCCTACTGAAAGGACATGTTCCAAGATATGACTACAAGATCGTCTTGGAATAACAGATGGCACAAGTCACTTGCCATTTCCGATGGAATTGTATATACTCATCAAGGTCGGGTCCCCCGCAATGGGTGCCTATGAACCCGGTCAGGTCCGGAAGGAAGCAGCCGTAAATAGGAAGTCTCATGTGCCGGGGGTAACCTGGCTCTATTTTTTTATACACGTCGGATTGACGTGTATTCTGTTTTTCTATAGATTGAGAATAAAGCCGTGAGCAACCGATGCAATGAAGGACCGATCTCGTTGCACGCAATTGGGTTATTGAAGGCGGTGTTGGACGTGACCGACCGTCACAAACTGAGCATTCTACATCGTTTCGTAGATGCATTCATGCATGATGT
Source organism: Paenibacillus sp. (assembly GCA_044353165.1). Taxonomy (GTDB): domain Bacteria; phylum Bacillota; class Bacilli; order Paenibacillales; family YIM-B00363; genus JBILCM01. The sequence continues at coordinate 4,166 of JBILCM010000120.1, read as the reverse complement.
GAACCTAGGCGTAATTCTTATCGATACCCATTTTTGTATTGTTGAGATGAGCCAACTTGCATGCAAAGTACTCGGTGTTGATCGAGACGATGTCCTCGGCAGACCGCTCGACGAAGTGTTTTCATTCATGCCCCCGGAACATCAACTGGTGCAAAGAAGTTTGTTAGAAGGTGTGCTGGTTAAGAACCATGCCATCTCGTGGACGAACAATCAGGAACGTTATGAACTGATCATGGATACGCATTTGTTGAAGTCTGAAGAAGGCCTTGCGGTCGGCGCATATGTGATGTTCAAAGATGTGTCCAATCTGCGTTCTTTGGAGCAGCAGGTGCAACGAAGTGATCGTCTTGCGATGATTGGTCAGATTGCTGCCGGTACTGCGCATGAAATTCGCAACCCGCTTACCTCGATCAAAGGATTCCTACAAATTATCAAGAAGACGTTCCAGAATAAGAGCATGGAGAAGGAGCTTGGGTACACGGATCTTATGTTGAGTGAAATTGATCGAATCAATGCACTCGTCAGTGAATTTCTGTTTTTAAGTAAGCCTAAGCATACTATATTTACCAAAGTCGATATTTCAGCAGTCATTCGCGAAATTTTGCCGATCATCAACAACGAGGCTATTCTACATCGTGTTTGGGTCGAATATCAGTCGATGTTAGATTTGCCACACATTGTTGGCGACCGGGAACTGTTAAAACAAGTGTTCATTAATATTTGTAAGAACGGAATTGAAGCGATGTCTATCGAAGGCGGAACGTTAAGCATTACGGAGCGTATGGACACGAAAGAGCAACGATTGCACGTCTTTATCCAGGACACAGGACCCGGAATCCCGCCCTTCTTAATTGATAAAATATTCGATCCGTTCTTCACGACGAAAGAGAACGGCACAGGACTTGGTTTGTCTGTATGTCAGCGCATAGTTCACGATTTGGGGGGCACCATCCGCGTTTCTTCCAAAGGGTTTGGCACGATCTTCGTTATATCGCTTCCCTATACATAATCGATGCTGTCGCTGTTCGTGCGGAACTGGTATAATAAAAAGAATCGTTTTGAAGAGGGGATCGCATGACACGCAGGGCGTTATACCGGGCTTGGCGTTCACAAACGTTCGAGGATGTAATCGGCCAACAACATATTACCCAGACGATCCAAAATTCGATCCGTGAAGGACGAATTTCCCACGCGTATTTGTTTAATGGTCCACGAGGGACAGGGAAAACAAGCACAGCCAAAATTTTGGCCAAAGCGATCAATTGCGAGTATGGCCCTGCTGTAGAACCATGTAACACATGTTCCAATTGTGTAAGTATTACTTCAGGCGCATGTTTGGATGTGAACGAATTTGATGCTGCATCCAATCGTGGTGTGGAGGAAATTCGCGACATACGCGACAAAGTACATTACGCTCCGACGGAAGCTCGGTATAAGGTCTATATCATCGACGAAGTACACATGCTTACAGAGTTTGCTTTCAATGCGTTGCTTAAGACTTTAGAGGAACCGCCTGCGCATGTGATTTTTGTTCTAGCCACGACAGAGCCGCACAAAGTTCCCATGACGATTCAGTCGCGATGTCAGAGATACGATTTTCACCGTATAACGCCCATGGAACAAGCAAAGCGAATGCGAATGATTTGCGATGCTGAAGGGGTGACGGTGGAGGAAGAGGCGTTAGCGATCATTGCCCGTCTTTCTGAAGGTGCCATGCGAGACGCTCTAAGCTTGCTTGATCAAGCGATCGCTTACACAGGCAATCAAGTTACGGCGAAGAGTATCACAGCCATGACCGGTGTGGTATCGAGTGATTATTATGCCTCCTTGCTATGGGCAATCATGCAAGCAGATGCGGGGCAAGTTTTGGAGTTTACCGATCGGATCATGCGGGAAGGCATGAGTGCAGAAAAATGTTTGGAAGGCTTAGTAACGTATTTACGCGATCTGTTGCTTCTTAAACTTGCCCCTGATTCGCGTGCGATCAAGGATCGGTTATCTTCATCCGAAAGCGAAAGATTGCAACAGATTGTGGCTGGGGTTGAGGTTGAACGTTTATTTCAAATGATCGACACATCCAATATATACATGAACGAGATGAAGTACGCTTTGCAACCACAAGCTGTCTTGGATGTCGCTTTATTGAAGTTGTGTGTTGAACCCTCTATATCTAATGATAAGCTACGTCAAGATAACCCATATGATCCATCTCCAATCTTTGATGAAATTCGCAAACTCACCACCCGAGTGGAGCAACTTGAACAACGACGCAATGAAGTGCCCAAGGAGATACCTAAACAAGCTGTTCCTCTAAGGGCGTTTACTCCGATCGTGTCGGAAATATCGGGTACAGTCCTACAACCTTTCTTGAAAGAACGGAACGCGGAAGATTTACAACGTGTTGTCCAACAATGGCCAGAACTTCTCCGGCGTTTGAAGGAACGACGAGTGCAAACTTACGCTTGGTTGGTGGATGGAGAGCCGGTCGCAGCGACAATGGATAAGGTGCTCATCGGATTTAAGAACGAGATTCACCGGGAAGCGACGACGAAACCTACCAATAAAGAACTGATCGAAAGCATGATGACAGAACTGTTCGGTAAACCAAGCGTCTTGGTTGCAGTACTGACGAAAGAGTGGCAAGCTGCGGAGCATGTTGCTGCGGGAATGAAGGAAAGCAACCCACCGGAAGTGCTTGAATTGATCCCTGACGATGAGGACCTTCCATCTGAACCAAAGCACAAAGAGGAATGGATTCGTGATGCGATCGATTTGTTTGGCGAGGACCTTGTTGTGGTGAAGGAGTAACATTTTAAACTTATGAATGAGGTGTAGTAGACGATGATGCGTGGCGGTAATATGGGCAATATGGGAAACATGAACCAAATGATGAAACAAATGAAAAAAATGCAAGAGCAAATGATGAAGGCCCAAGAAGAACTCGGTACGAAGACCATTGAGGGAACCGCAGGCGGCGGAGTTGTAACCGTAGTCGTCAATGGACACAAAAAAATTGAGCGAGTCATAATTAAGCCGGAAGCGGTGGATCCGGAAGACATTGATATGCTGCAAGATCTTGTCCTCACTGCTGTGAATGACGCGCTCACAAAGGCGGAAGAATTGGCTAACAAAGATATGAGCAAATTCACCGGGGGTATGAACATCCCGGGATTGTTCTAAGGAGACACGCCCCATTGTTTTATCCAGAACCGATTGCGAAGTTGATTGAATCGTTCAGCAGGTTGCCAGGCATTGGATCAAAGACAGCTTCTCGACTCGCTTTTCATGTATTGCGCATGAAAGAGGATGATGTTGTTAACTTCGCTAAGGCGCTGGTGAGTGTAAAGCGGAACTTAATTTACTGCAGTGTTTGTTGTAACATTACAGATACAGATCCTTGCCGGATTTGCTCGGATCGCCAACGTGATGTTTCTGTGATTTGTGTTGTTCAAGATGCGAAGGATTTAGTCGCTATGGAGCGAATGAAAGAGTTTCATGGATTATATCATGTGTTGCAAGGCGCGATCTCACCCATGGAAGGCATTGGGCCTCAAGACATCCGAATTGCCGAACTGCTCAGAAGATTGTCCAGTGATGAGGTTCAAGAACTCATATTGGCTACGAACCCTAATATTGAAGGGGAAGCCACTGCCATGTACATATCAAGGTTGGTGAAACCTTTTCAACTGAAAGTGACGCGTATTGCTCATGGATTGCCAGTTGGCGGCGATTTAGAATATGCCGACGAAGTCACATTATCCCGGGCTTTGGAAGGTCGTCGAGAAATTTAACCTATACGTGAGTGATCCTGAGGGAAACCTCGGGATTTTTTTGTAAACAGAATTTTGGAGGTTCTAATTTGCAGCGTAGTTCTCTATATCTAATGATAAGGTGAAAGTTAGGATAGAGACTTCGGTTTGCGAAAGGGGACATGCTCATGGATAGAATGTGGCGAAGCGTGTTGAATCATTCAAAATGGAAATATTGGACCGATCGGTATTACAAACGACGTATCAATCAAGAAGGGGTCAGCAACCTTGTTCAGCAAATACGCGCAGCGCATCTAGAATGGTTTTGTGCACAGCAGCGGCTCAGTCATGTTGTCAGTTCTGATGAAATTGATTATGCGATTTTTGCGCTGGAGACGGCTGAAAAGCGCTATAGTA
>JBILCM010000001.1:0-115643 GCA_044353165.1 Paenibacillus sp. | reverse complement strand
CCGATCACAATCACATGCTTGCCTTCCGCGCTTAAATACTGACTATCGGCATGCTCAGAGTCTAGCAAGCTCTTGGTGTTCTTGTGCAGGAACTCCATCGCGAGATGGATGCCTTGCAGATTGCGCCCTTCAATCGTTAAATCACGACCTTTGGTAGCTCCGCCGCACATGACAATGGCGTCATTCTCAAGTTTCAGCTGTTCAGCGGAAATGTCTTTCCCGACTTCACAACTGGTCACGAATGTAATGCCTTCTGCTTTCATTAAGTCAACGCGCCGTTGTACATATTTCTTATCCAACTTCATGTTAGGAATGCCATACATGAGCAGACCGCCCGGTCTGTCGGCACGCTCATACACCGTTACGGTATGACCGGCTTTGTTCAATTGTGCCGCGGCAGCAAGCCCGGACGGGCCTGAGCCGATGACAGCCACTTTCTTTCCTGTGCGAACCGCGGGCGGTTCTGGTTTCACCCAACCTTCTGCAAATCCGCGATCGATAATGGCTTTCTCAATCGATTTAATGGTCACGGGTGAGTCATTCAATCCAACCGTACAAGAACCTTCGCATGGTGCAGGGCACACACGGCCTGTAAATTCTGGGAAGTTGTTCGTTTTGTGTAAGCGGTCAAGCGCTTCGCGCCATTGTCCGCGGTAAACCAGGTCGTTCCATTCAGGGATTAAGTTGTTGACAGGACAACCTGCCGCCATACCGCTGATGAGTTTACCTGTATGACAGAAGGGGATGCCGCAATCCATACAACGAGCACCTTGCTGTTGAAGTTGATCGGTTGATAGGGGTTGGGCAAACTCGTTAAAATGCGACACCCTAAGTAAAGGTGATTCTTCAGTTGCAATCTGACGTTGATATTCCATAAATCCAGTTGGTTTTCCCATGGAATTGATCCTCCTCTCCGCTGCTTAGTTTCCACTCACACGAGAAACGTCGCGCATATTTTGTTCGAATGCTGCCAAAATTGCATCGTCGTTCGAAAGTCCCGTCTTCTTACCCTTCTCTATCGCTTCAAACATTCGCTTGTAGTCTTTAGGAATGATCTTGACGAAGTTGAACACAGCAGATTCCCAATCTTCGAGTATTCGGTGACCGACGGTGCTTCCTGTAAATTTCACGTGATTGCGAATCATCGTACGAAGTTCATTGATTTCATATTGTTCACTAACCGTTTCAAAGAGAACCATCTCTGCATTTACACGATCTCGCAACGTACCTTCAGCGTCATAAAGATAAGCAATGCCTCCGGACATCCCTGCAGCAAAATTGCGTCCCGTTGAACCAAGGACAACGACTCGTCCACCGGTCATGTATTCACAACCGTGATCGCCTACACCTTCCACAACGGCACTCGCTCCGCTATTGCGCACGCAGAATCGTTCCCCTGCGATACCGCGAATGTAAGCTTCACCGTTTGTGGCGCCATAGAGGGCAACATTCCCGATGATCACATTGTCTTCGGCTACGAATCCCGAGCGCTCAGGCGGGAACACGACAATTTTACCCCCGGACAGTCCTTTGCCAACATAATCATTCGCATCGCCTTCAAGTGACAACGTGATACCTTTGGGCACGAAAGCGCCAAAGCTTTGTCCCGCGGACCCATTGAAGTGTAAGCGAATCGTATCATGATGCAAACCTTCCGCACCGTAACGGCGCGTGACTTCGCTGCCGAGTATCGTACCAACGACGCGATTCGTGTTGCGAATCGGCAGAATGGCATGAACGTGCTCTTTGTTATCCAGAGCTGGTTTGCAGATATCAAGCAATTGTGTCATGTCAAGCGAACGTTCTAGGCCGTGGTCCTGTGCCATACTGCAATAACGTCCAACATCATCAGATACATCCGGCTTGTACAGGAGTGGGCTGAGGTCAACACCCTTACCTTTCCAGTGAGAGATGGCTTTCTTCGTTTCTAGCACATCCGTGCGGCCGACCATCTCTTCAATGGTGCGGAATCCAAGCGACGCCATCAATTCTCTTAGATCTTGTGCAATAAATTTCATTAAATTAACAACGTGTTGCGGGTCACCGGTAAATTTCTTGCGTAGTTCCGGATTTTGTGTAGCCACTCCGACAGGACATGTATCGAGATGGCATACACGCATCATGATGCAACCGACCGCAATAAGTGGTGTTGTCGCAAAACCGAATTCTTCGGCACCGAGCATCGCGGCAATGACAACATCGCGTCCCGTCATTAACTTACCGTCTGTTTCCACGGCGATTCGGCTGCGCAAGTTGTTCAATACCAACGTCTGGTGTGTCTCGGCCAATCCCAATTCCCAAGGCAAGCCTGCGTTGCGGATACTGGTTTGCGGTGATGCGCCCGTACCGCCTTCATAGCCGCTGATTAAGACGACATCGGCTTTCCCCTTGGCGACGCCGGCTGCAATCGTACCTACACCGACTTCGGAAACTAGCTTGACGCTAATTCTCGCGCGAGGGTTTGCATTCTTCAAGTCATGGATCAACTCGGCCAAATCTTCAATAGAATAGATGTCATGGTGCGGGGGAGGTGAGATGAGTCCTACCCCAGGGGTAACGCCGCGTACTTCTGCAATCCACGGATATACTTTGCTGCCAGGCAACTGACCGCCTTCGCCGGGTTTTGCGCCTTGCGCCATCTTAATTTGAATCTCATCGGCATTCACCAAATAGTTGCTAGTGACACCGAAGCGGCCGGAAGCCACTTGTTTGATCGCACTGCGGCGCCAATCGCCGTTCTCATCACGTTTGAAGCGGTTCGGGTGCTCTCCGCCTTCGCCGGTGTTGCTCTTACCGCCGATGCGATTCATCGCAATCGCTAGCGTCTCATGCGCTTCTTGACTGATCGAACCATAGGACATGGCACCGGTTTTGAATCGTTTGAAGATGGATTCAACCGGTTCAACCTCTTCTAGAGGCACAGGCGTACGTCCTTCTTTGAAAGAGAGTAAACCGCGCAGGTGAAACTGCTTCTCGCTGTCGCGAGTAATAAATCTAGCAAATTGTTTATATTGTTCATAGTTTCCGGTGCGAACGGCTGACTGAAGGGCATGAATGGTTTCAGGACTATATAGATGCTCTTCGCCGTCCTTGCGCCATTGCAGTTCTCCGCCTGGATCGAGTACACGGTCGCGCCCTTCTTGTGCGGAGTAAGCGCGGCGGTGACGCATCAATGTCTCACGAGCCACCTCTTGGATACCGATCCCCTCAATGCGGGAAGTTGTCCATGTAAAGTAAGCATCGACCAACGATTGATCGAGACCGATCGCCTCAAAAATTTGTGCGCCTCTGTAACTTTGGATGGTGGATATGCCCATCTTGGCGAGCACTTTCACAACACCTTTGGTTGCTGCTTTGAGATAGTTGTATTCAACTTTCTTATATTCCACGCCCTTGATCATGTCTTGTTGGATCATGTCTTCCAGCGTTTCGAATGCAAGATACGGATTGATCGCACCGGCACCATAACCGAGAAGCACGGCCATATGATGAACTTCGCGAGGCTCCCCGGATTCAAGGATCAAGCTGACTTTCGTCCGTGTACCCTGACGAATCAAGTGGTGATGCGTTCCTGCTACAGCAAGTAATGCAGGAATAGGTGCCAATGTTGCACTAATACCGCGATCAGAGAGAATAATCAGGTTAGCACCTGCCTCAATCTCTTGGTCAACAGCAGCAAACAGTCGATCCATGCCTGGTTTCAAACCGGCCTCACCGTCGATGGCAGGGAACAGAATCGGCACAGTGACCGCTTTGAAGCCGTCTCGTTGAATATGTCGAAGTTTGGCCAATTCTGCATTCGTGATGAAAGGCGTCTTGATGCGAATTTGGCGACAGCTTTCAGGTACGGGTTGAATCAAATTCCGTTCTGGACCCAGTGTGGTGCCTTGCGCTGTGATGATTTCTTCAAAGTTAGCATCGATCGGTGGGTTCGTGACTTGAGCGAACAATTGTTTGAAGTAGTTGTATAAGAGCTGCGGTCGGTCTGACAACACAGCAAGCGGCGCATCCGTACCCATGGAACCGATCGGGTCTACACCGTTCAATGCCATAGGTTCTAAAAATTTGCGTAATGTTTCGAATGAATAACCGAAAGCTTGTTGACGTTCCAGAACCGTCGTATGGTCTGTACTTGGCACCACATCAGCTGCAGGAAGATCTTCCAAGCTGATCAGGTGTTCATTCAACCAATCTTGGTAAGGCTTCTCGTTCACAATGCGGTCTTTGATCTCGTCATCCGAAACAATTCTTCCTTCAATCGTATCTACGAGCAACATCCGACCGGGGCGCAGACGGTCTTTGCGGACGATCTTGTCGGCAGGGATGTTCAATACACCCACTTCAGAAGCGAGTACGATGGTGTCATCGGAAGTAACATAATAACGGGAAGGTCGAAGACCGTTCCGGTCCAGCACGGCGCCAATCATCCGTCCGTCTGTGAAGGCGATGGCGGCAGGACCGTCCCATGGTTCCATCATTGTGCTATGGTACTCATAGAAGGCTCTCTTCTGTGGGCTCATCGATTCATGTTTCGACCATGGCTCAGGAATCATCATCATCGCAGCATGCGGCAATGAGCGGCCTGAAAGCATGAGGAATTCTAAGCAGTTGTCAAAAATTTGCGAGTCGCTGCCATCCATATCAATGATCGGCAACACTTTCTTAATATCATCGCCGAATAAATCAGAGGCGAGCATCGCTTCTCTTGCTCGCATCCAATTGATGTTACCGCGCAATGTATTGATTTCACCATTATGAATTAAATAACGATACGGATGAGATCTTTCCCAGCTTGGGAATGTATTCGTGCTGAAACGGGAATGCACAAGGGCTAGCGCACTTTCCAAAGCCGGGTTTTGCAATTCAATATAATAGGCGTCTACTTGCTCAGGCGTAAGCATTCCTTTATATACAATGGTGCGGCTCGATAAGCTGGAGAAGTAACATCCCAGTTGTTCTTGTGCAACCTTGTTCTCGATCCGCTTACGGATAACATACAGTTTGCGTTCGAACGCGAGCTCATCTTCCTGTTGCGTGGAGAGCGTGCTTCCGATAAACAATTGACGTACAAAAGGTTCTGCCGATTTAGCACTGTCACCAAGCGTACTGTTGTTGACAGGAACGGTGCGCCAACCTAGCACGACTTGGTTTTCTTCGCGTACGATCTGCTCCATAACCGCTTCTGCATGCTTGCGAGAAGCTTCCTCACGAGGCAGGTAGAGCATGCCAACGCCATACATGCCGGGCTCAGGGAGTTCAATCCCTTGCTGAATGCAAGCTTTCTTGAAGAAGTCATGCGGAATCTGCAATAAGATCCCTGCGCCGTCACCGGTATTCTTCTCACAACCTTGGCCACCGCGGTGATCCAGATTGCAAAGCACATTCAACGCTTGGCGAACAACCTCATGGGAACGACGTCCCTTAATATTCGCGACAAAGCCAATACCGCAGGCATCTCGCTCATTGCGAGGATCGTAGAGTCCTTGTTTCTCGGGTAAGCTGTGATAATTCATTCGTGACAACCTTTCTTCCTGAAATGTAGCTGGGTTGTTACCCAATATATGATAGAAGTGATCCCATGAACATAAAATATAAAGAAGATTCTATCATTCGAGCGCAGATTGTTCAATCCATTTATATAAAATTCCTTGAGAAAACGCATGTATTTTTGAATACCTTGTGAATCGTGTCCATAGAGAGTTTGATTCGTTCAAAAAAATAGAGACCATATCCCATATGGTCCCATAGCATTTCGATTTTACAACCCCGCAGCACCAAACACTTTATCGTAACCTTCCTTCGATCGTCGCAACAATACGTCGGGAGCATCTGTCAATGGCGCTGGCGTCAAGATTTCTTGCGCAACCATCCCCGTATACCCAATCTTCTGTAAGGCTTGCAGAAAGCCAACCAGATCAATCACACCTTCGCCAGGGTACATGCGATCATTATCCAGCACTTGCTCTACCGCCACATCTTTCGCATCATTCAGATGCACATGGACGATCTGCGACGCTTGCAGTGCTTCGATATCGCGAACAGCCATCTCCGTGGTGTACCAATGATACGCATCAAGCAGCAAACCCACATTCGACTCGCCAATCGCATCAATCCAATCCAGCGTTTCTCCCATCGTCCAGATAAAAGGATGTTTCCAGCGCGTGCGCAAATGATGCGGACCGACAAATTCAAGACCAAGGCGAATGCCGTAAGCGCCCAAAATTTGTGCGCACGTTCGCAATCGCTTGGTGGCGAGCGCCATGAAATGCGCTGCGTTCAAATCTGTAGACGGAAGGATGTATGTGCAGCATCGGGATCCTCCCAATGCGGCCAACGCCACAGCTTGATCCAGCAACTTCGGTAAATCATCGCGGAATTTCATCTCACTTCCACGCCAATCCACGGGAAGGCCGATGCTACCGATCTCCATGTGATGCTGCCGTAACAACTCACGTGCTTGGTCCACTCCCAACGCTTTAACCAGGCCTGCTGCGTCTAGATCCACCGACTGAAAGCCAAAAGCTGCCGCTTTCTCAATCAACTGTTGATCGCTTCCAATATTGCCAAGACCCGCCCGGGATAATCCTCTAAGCATCATTATGCCCCCTTGATACGTTGAAGTTTCTCTTAGTCTAAGCGAACATTCGCATGAGCGTATCCTTTTATTACGGAAAATGTCACATTAATTCGGCAAGCAGATAGCTCATTCGAGCTATAGCATCATGATATAATTTCTGTAACGATAGTATTAATTCGCTGTAATGGAAAGGAACGTTATGTCATGTCATACAAATCGATCAAATGGCTCATTCTGATTATTCCGACCCTAACGATAGGACTGTGGGAGTATGTCCGGCATGAGTTTTTGTTATCCTACATCTCGATGGACCTCGGAAATCTGTTGGCTCCGGTTATTGTCTTTCTTGTCACCATGCTATTACTCACAAGGTTATTTCGCATTCTTGAAACTTATCAAGCCAAATTGCAACAATCCATGGTGTTGTCGGCCGCGTTGCAAGAGCGGGAGAAACTTGCGCGTGAATTGCATGACGGGATCGCTCAATCTTTGTTTCTCATTCATGTGAAAGTGAAGAGATTATCAGAGCAGCATCCCGGCCAGGAACTTCGCTATCAATCGATTCTTGAGAGCATCTATCAGGTGAATCAGTACGTCCGACAAGCCATTGCGAGTCTGCGTTACTCTCCACAAACTACAACGATTTCTTGGAAAGAGTCATTGGTTCAACTCATTGAACAATTTATTCATGAGAATCAAGTCGAAGTGACGCAAGCTTGGGATTTACCAGAGCAACGATTATCCATCCATGAACAAATGGCGCTTTCAACATTCGTGCGAGAATCTTTATTGAATGTGCAAAAACATGCGAAAGCACAACGTGTGAGAATTAGGGCTTTCGAAAAGGATCAAGGATGGATGTGTGAAATTAGCGATGATGGCCGAGGATTTACGGGTGATCCATTCACGAATGAAGGAAGTTATGGACTCAGAATGTTGCAAGAACGTGCCCAGGAGCTAGGTTGGATGATCACATTCGGCCGAGAGCAAGGTTGGACGATACTTCGCTTTGGGAAAGCAGGGGGAAAAGATGGTACAACCGATTCGGGTACTAATCATTGATGATCATCCCCATGCCAGGGAAGGGATGAAAGAAATATTGCAGATGGATCCCATTTTTGAAGTGGTCGGAGAAGGAACAGATGGCAAGGATGCTGTTCGGCTGACTGCGGAATGTTTACCTGATTTGGTTCTTATGGATATTGGCATGAAAGGCATGAACGGGTTTGAAGCAACGAAAGAACTGAAGTATCGCTATCCTTATGTAAAGATTGTGATGGTGACCATATCGGATGATATCGCAGATTTGTTCGAGGCATTAAAGAAAGGCGCACAAGGGTATTTGCTTAAAAATTTACAACCTGAAGCCTGGATAGATTATTTGCGTGCGATTGTCTTGGATGAAATGCCTGTTTCCAAACAGCTGTCGGAGATGTTGCTTCACGAGTTCTCCATGCATGAGTCGTCGGGTGAACAAGAAAATCCGTTGACAAGCCGCGAACGACAAATTCTAGAGTTGGTTGCGCAAGGTGTGGGCAATCGTGACATTGCAGTGCGATTGCATATTGCAGAGAATACCGTGAAGAATCATCTAAAAAACATTATGCAGAAACTTCATTTGAACAATCGCGTGCAATTGGCGAAATACGCTTATGAGCAAGGTTGGCGGTTTCGAAATTAAGGTCATACATTTTTCACAATTTCGCGTCCCATCTAGCTCTTTTGGGCGATTTCTTCCCTTCCATGGCTCGGATATGATGAACAAGTAAATTATATAATCCTATGGGAGGAAGAAATATGTTGAAACGAAAGTTTTTGTTGATGTCCATTGCAGCACTTATTGCCATTGGCGCAAGCTCGTCCGCCCTGGCGCATGACGGTTGGTCACAGACGAATGCACCGATTGTAGCCCAAGGCGAAACGACTTACATTGATTTACTGTTTGGCAATCATTCGAACGAACACCGCAGTTATCGTATTGATGGTCAATGGAGCACGAATACATCGAAAGTATTCGTTATGAATCCGGCAGGTGTGAAGAAGGACATTACAAGCACGAGATTTTATACAGGAGAACCGGCAACTCCAACTGCGCCTGCTAGAAATAACGGATTTATTGCTTCCTTCTCAGCCGCATCTCCGGGGGCATACATTATTTCCGTGGAGGCGGATAGCATCTTTAAGAGCGCAACGTCGTCAAGCCGAACGTTCCGCAGCGCCAAATCGTTCGTAGCGGTGAGCGATATCCCCTTGTTGGAACGCGTATCTGCACTTCGTGGTTTTTCAAAAGCTGTAAGCCCCGATCGCGCGGAATTGATTCCGCTGTTTAATCCGGCGGCGGTGAAACCCAATCAAACCGTGGGTATACAATTGCTCATGAAAGGGCAGCCGCTCGCGAATACGAAAGTGAGCGTGATTCGTCGGAGTGACAATACCAACATACAAGATGTAACTACTGATGCGTTGGGTAAAGTTACGTTCATGACAGGACCGGCAGATTACTACCTGGTTCGCGCCAAACCATCTACGAATGAAAGTAAAGAAGGGGAATATAGTGTGACGAACTATGAAGCCACAATGACATTCACGGTTCAGAATGGAAGCGCAGCACTCGTTAATGAGGCAGTGAACGCGGCTCCTCTAGTCTATCTCAATGGGAAATTGATGGATCGTCAGCGAGTCAAGATTGTCAACGGTTCTGCACAAGCGGATGCTGCTTTGGTGAAACAATTGTTCAATGTGAATGTTGCGGAAGGGAAATCCACACCACTTCGTACAATAGCCGAACAACAAGGCGCAACGATTGAGTTTTTGAATGCTGTTGGCGGCAATCGAGCAGCGATTCATATTTATAAATAACCACGCATTTGATCGCAGCCGGGGGTATGGACCGGCTGCGTTTTTGCGTGCAGGAAGGAAGTCTTAGAATGAGACGAAATTATTATGCGAAACTTCTATGTATTGGCATACTTATGATTTTAAATGGTTTTATAGGTGCAGATTCCGTGTTTGCACATGCCTATGTTGCCCAATCGACGCCTGTAGCCAATGCAGAACTTAGCGAATCTCCAGCAGAAATCCGCATTCAGTTCACCGAAGCTATCGATCCGTCGGTCAGCACCCTTGTGCTTGAAGATGAGCAAGGACGTCAAATTGCGGGCAAGCTTTTTGCCAATGGAGAAGATGGATTGCTCTATGCGATTCCCCCGTTGGTAGATGGGGTTTATAAGGTACGCTGGCAAGTGTTATCTGTTGATTCGCATGTGACGGAAGGATCATTCCTGTTTTCCGTTGGCGTGAAGTTGGAGGTGGAGCGGCCTAGCGAGACCATTGCACTGGATGCTACACCCGAAGACGAGGCTGTTCCTGAAATGAAGAGAAGCGGTTTACCTAAGGTCAAAGATTTCATTCCGTTGGAACAAGAAGGCGCTGAAGCAGCAGAAGAAGAAGTAGCAGCAGAAGAAGAAGTAGCAGCAGAAGTAGCAGCAGAAGCTGAAGTAGCAGCAGAAGCCCAATCGACAGAAGTATTGCATGAGGAAGTGCAGGTCACATCACCGTCCGAAACAATACAGACACATGTTCATGCTGAAGAACACCATCATCCACATGTCGCAACTGCAGCAACAGAGATGGATTGGCGAACGATTCTCCTTCAAGCAAGCCGAGTGATGGATGTATTGGTTGCGACATGTGTTGTTGGCTTATTGTTTAATAAGCTGATCTTGTGGCGGCGGGCTGAACAAAGCATGCCACGTTTATTTGACAAGCATCATGAACAAAAAATATACATTTTTTTATTGATGGTGCTCGTTGCTAGTGGTTTCATGCGTTTGTGGTTACTTGCCGATACATTTGTTCTCGTTGGCGAGGTGGATAGTCAGCCATGGGCTAAGATATGGCTGTTGCTCAAAACCCCATCGGTTGGATTCGCCACATGGTTTCGAATAATCATTATCGGTTTTTTACTGGTGCTTTCCTACGGGCCGCGCGAGGATGGGATGGTCCAAACCGTGCTTCAAGGGACCGCGGCCATGATGTTGTTGACATTGTTCGCTTTATCAGGACATGCGATGAGTGGCATTAGGGAGATCGTATGGTCATCCATCAGTATGCACGTCGTGCATATGACTGCTGCATCAGTTTGGATGGGCGGTTTGTTAGGTTTGCTTGCGGCGTTGCGTCAACATCATCATAACGAAGGTGCCGATTGGAAAAATGTTGATGGAGTCATCCGACGATTTTCTTCGATTGCACTTTGGATGATCCTAGCCATGATCGCAACAGGCGCAGGACTGATCTGGGCTCGACTCGAGTCATGGGACGAACTGGTCACAACACGATATGGTCAACTTTTGATTGTAAAGATAGCCCTATTACTCGTGGTCATTGGTATCGGCATCTTTCACCGGCGGGTCTTTATTCCTTCCCTAGCTGATTTGTCGGAGAGATCAGGAATGTCCAAGTTTGCATTGTTCAAGCGATTTAAGTTGGGCGTTCAATGGGAATTGATCATTGGCACGACTGCACTCGTTGTGGCGGGGGTCCTCTCGTCAACGGGTGCGTAATCGAGAATGGTTATAAGGATGGATTGCAATTATTAATAAATTAAGTTACTATAAAATATATAGTAAGTATAAAATTAATTTTAGGAGCACTGATATGACCCTGCCGCGCTCTAACCTGTCGAACGAGCCAGAGATCATCGAGTGTTTTATTGAAAAAACGTTGCATGTGATCGGTGGGAAATGGGCATTTTTAGTATTGAGAGAGTTGTTTAAAGGTACGAAGCGATTCTGTGAGTTGCAACGAAGCGTAGAACATATTAGTCCGAAGGCGTTAACAGACACCCTCCGCCATCTAGAAGAGTTTGGTGTGATCGAACGCAAGGCTTACCCAACGGTTCCTGTGACGGTGGAATATTCATTGACACCTAAGGGGAAGGATCTCCATGCGATCCTCGACCAGATGAAGATCTGGGCAGCCAAGTGGACTTGATTGACAGGGTTCTTATATGGAAGGGAGGTGAAGAAGATGGCAGACGTGAAAGTGACAATCGCAGACAACGGGCCGTTGATCGTTAACGGAGGCATCGAATTGTTGGATGGTCAAGGCAACAAGATCGAAACGAAAGAAACTACATATTTGTGTCGTTGCGGTTTATCCGCAAATAAGCCCTATTGCAATGGCGCACACAAAGGGAAATTTGAAAGTGCGGTAAGGGCTTAATTGTAATGGATTGCACAGCTGTCTCATGTTGCGCCGATGCGCCAATACATAGAGGCAGCTTTCTTCATGGAACAATGATTTTAAATTTAAATCGAGATGCAGTATAATTTAGATAAAAACCAAGAAGGAATAGATGTGTGAACAATCTTATGCAAACACCAACTGGAACGACGATGCACCATACGAGCAAGAAAAGACCTACCCACGTGAAAATTTTCGCACTTGGGGGTCTGGATGAAATCGGCAAAAATATGTACGCGATTGAATATGGCGATGAAATTCTCGTCATCGATGCCGGTGTAAGATTTCCAGGCCCGGATATGCCAGGCGTAGATTATATCATCCCCAACATTCGTTATTTGCTCGAAAATCAAGACAAAGTTAAAGCGATATTACTGACTCATGCGCATGAAGATCATATCGGCGGGTTGCCGTTCGTTCTAAAACAACTCAACGTTCCGCTGTATGGAGCCGCTCTGACGGTTGGTTTTGTGAGAGCCAAGTTGGAGGAACACGGTCTGCTTAACCGCGTGGAGTTGAATTTGATTGATGAGAACTCCACGGTACAATTCAATCGTATGACTGTGCAGTTTTTTCGCACGCACCATAGTATTCCAGATTCATTAGGCGTTGTAGTTCAGACGCCGCATGGGAACATCGTGCATACCGGAGATTTCAAATTTGACCTGACCCCTGTAGACAAACCTGCCGATTGGGGGCGACTGGCAGAGATTGGACGCAATGGCGTGTTGGCTCTGCTCGCTGACAGCACGAACAGTGAACGCCCTGGATATACCCCATCGGAACGCACTGTCGGTAACGCGATCCGCGATACGTTCGAACATTGTGACGGCCGAATTTTGTTTGCCACATTCGCATCGAACGTTCACCGCTTGCAGCAGGTCGTTGAAGCGGCAGTGGCTTGCGAACGGAAAATCGCGGTCATCGGTCGAAGCATGGAGCGGGCTTTCCGGATCGGACAAGAGCTCGGCTATATTCGACCTGAGAAAGATATGTTAATCGATGCGAGCAAGATCGATCAATATCCGGATAACCGTATTGTTGTGGTTTGTACAGGAAGCCAAGGGGAACCCAACGCAGCGCTGACTCGAATTGCAAGCGGCTCGCATAAGCATGTCGTCATCTATCCCGGAGACAAAGTCATCTTCTCTTCCTCACCGATTCCAGGGAATACGCAGAATGTGAATCGGAGTATCGATCGTCTTTTACGCGCTGGAGCGGATGTTGTATCAGGTTCAATCTTGGACATCCATGCCTCGGGGCACGGTTGTCGAGAAGATTTAAAGCTGATGCATTCATTCATGAGACCGACTTATTTCATGCCAATTCATGGCGAGCACCGCATGCTCGTGCAACATGGACAGATTGCAGAACAGATGGGTATGCAAAGAGATCATATTTTTGTTATAGACAATGGACAAACGTTGAACGTTTCCAAACGGATGGCCAAATTGGGCAAACCGGTCACAGCAGGAGAAGTGCTGGTGAAAGGCTCTTCGATCAGCGAGTGGGAAAGTACCGTGATGGAAGAACGCAGATTATTGTCCGACAGCGGGGTGATGATCGTGAATTTGGTTGTTGATTCCTCACGAAATAAACTGTTGGCGGGTCCTGATTTGGTGACGCGAGGATTTATTTATGTTCGTGAAGCCGGAGATATGATCAACCAAGCTACCAGAATGTTGAAGCGAACGATTGGACGATTAGAGAAGAAGTCACAATACAACAAAAATTTGTGGCAAGAACAGTTGATTCACACCTTAGCGTCCTTCAGCGAAACAACAACAGGTCGAACGCCGCTCATTCTGCCTGTCATTATGGATGTTCATCAACCTGAAGCATAGGCTTTGCTATCCAATCAAACATACGTTCAATCGCCGCTTCGTGTAATGGTGACGGCCAAAGATGTCCTTGTCCAAGGTACAGATGAAGATCGACTTGTTTCCCTGCAAGGCGCAGTCGCTCGACCATGGCAAGTCCATGACTCACATGGACGAGTGGGTCTTCTGAGCCGTGCATGATTAAGACGGGACATTGAATTTGATCGGCCATATGAATCGGCGATCGACTGCGGTATGCTTCCGGTGCTTTCACAGGAGATCCGCCAATCACTCTCTTCAGCATTCGCCTTAAATCAGTACGTTGTTCGTAGGTACTTGTAAGGTCAGCTACGCCGCTCCACAGCACCAAGCGATACACCCCGGGGTTTGCGGCGGCCGTGATGGATGCGTTCAACGCGCCGCGTGAAAAGCCCATTACGGTTATTCGCGCTGGATCGGCGAAAGCTAACGAACGGAGCCATCGATAGGCCGAGCATACATCCTCACGATCCGCCCCTCCGAATTCATCGCGTCCCTCTCCGCCCTCGTTGCCCCGATAAGCAGGTGCGAATACCAGGTAACCTCGCTCGGCGAACAAAGCCATCCAATCCAACTTCACTTTCCCCACTTGTCCAAGACCACCGCGGCAATACAACAATACCGGCCATCGTTGATTGCACATATCGTGTTGTTGCGATGAAGCTGAGGCTCGTCCCGAACCCGAACGCCATGTACATGCGATCGGCTCTGCACGAAGATGTTCTGTTTGATAATGGCATTCAAGATAATCACTGATTTCGGATGTTGTTAAAGAAAGATCGTCAGGGAGCGCCAGATAACCCTTCACACGAAAATGACTTGATAAATAGCTGACACGATAGATCATGCATGTATTCCATCCTTCAGTTTCGTTCATTATTGAAGTATAACGTTATTATAGCGCAGAGTGGCTGCATCACGCGGTTCTCTTGCATCATTTTTCATCCCATTTGAACATCTTTGCCGTTATATCGCAGGAATTCTCGCTTTACATTGCGTAAAAAGTTAAGTAACGTTGTCAATATGTGCTAGAACAGGGACCTGTTCATAAGGAAAGGATCGACGCTAAGTGAAGAAACAGTTTGTGGTTGTCGGATTGGGGCGATTCGGAGGTAGTGTAATTAAGACACTAGCCTCGCTTGGTCAAGAAGTGATGGCCATCGACCGCAGTGAGCGATTGGTGCAGGAATTCTCAAGTATACTTCCTCATGTGTACCAAGCTGATTCAACTGACGAGAATGTATTAAAACAACTAGGTGTGCAGAATATGGATCATGCCGTCGTTGCAATCGGTGACGATCTGCAAGCGAGCATACTCACCACACTGATTCTTAAAGACTTGAAAGTCCCTTTCGTGACGGCGAAGGCGACAAGTGAGTATCATCGTCGTGTCCTTGAGCGCGTCGGGGCGGATCGTATTGTGATGCCAGAACGCGATACGGGTATCCGTGTTGGGCACCAGATCATCACGAACAATTTGGTGGATTATCTTGAACTTGCACCCGACTTCACGTTGGTGGAGATTATTGCGCCTCACTCGATGCACGATAAATCATTGAAAGAACTGGATATCCGCGCCCGTTACGGTTGTAATATCGTGGCAATTCGCAAGAAAGACAATACGATGAAGGTTTCGCCGCTAGCGGATGAGAAAATATATGAAGGCGATATTCTCGTGGTGATCGGACATAACAAAGGGATCGGTCGCTTTGAGAAAGGTTTTGAGGAATAGGTGCCACCATGGAGGATAACCAGCGCCGTAAATATCAATTAAGTGTGCATGAATGGATCATCCTTGGTTTTGCGGCAATCATTGTAGTGGGCGGTTTGTTACTAACGCTACCGATCGCATCCGCGACGGGTGAGCGGGTCGGATTATTGGACGCACTCTTCACAGCGACATCGGCGGTTTGTGTGACGGGTTTAATCGTGGTCGACACGGCGAGCACATTCTCCATGTTCGGTGAAATTGTCTTATTGGTGCTGATTCAAATTGGCGGTCTGGGTTTCATGACGTTCGGTGTAGTCATTGCCATCTTGCTTGGTAAGAAAATAGGCATTAAGGAACGTCTGCTTATTCAAGAATCAACGAAGTCCACATCTGTCCAAGGGCTAGTCAAGCTATCCTTGAATATCTTTATGATTGCCTTCTTGTTTGAGGTGATCGCAAGCATCATCCTTACGATCCGGTGGCATGCAGAGTTAGGACTCGGCCGTGCGATCTATTATGCTGTATTTCACTCGATTTCTGCATTTAACAATGCGGGATTCGCCTTGTGGCCAGACAGTATGGGCCGGTACATGGGTGACCCCGTGATCAATCTCGTTATATCTATGCTGTTTATCATTGGCGGGATTGGTTTTACAGTGCTTATTGATTTGTACAAGAACCGACGCTGGAAGAAATTGTCGCTTAATTCCAAAATTGTGCTCCTCACTTCCACCCTACTAACGTTATCAGGTTTTTTCGTCCTGTTTATTTTGGAATTGCTCAATCCTGCGGGTTCATCATTGACTTGGGGCGAGCGGGTGTGGGTGGCGTATTTTCAGGGAGTGGCACCGCGGTCGGGCGGATTTACAACTTTCGATATTAGTCAATTTCTGACTGCATCCCAATTTTTCATGATCGCGCTTATGTTTATCGGCGGTTCATCGGGTTCCACCGCTGGCGGAATTAAGACGAACACATTCATGGTGCTTGTGCTCGCGATGTATAGCAGTATCCGTGGACGAGAGTCGGTGCATGTGTTTGATCGTCGGGTCGCCAATGACGTCGTGTTGCGGGCGCTGGCCGTCATTATTATTTCGTTGGGTGCGGTCATCGTCGTGGCATTCCTGTTAACGATTACGGAACGGCAAAATCACGATTTCATCGTATTGTTGTTCGAGGCGACTTCTGCATTCGCCACAGTGGGATTGTCGCTTGGGGTCACGTCTGAGTTGACCTGGATGGGTAAAGTCATTGTGATGATCACGATGTTCGCTGGACGCCTTGGCCCGTTGACGCTAGCATACGCTTTAGCGCGTCGCAAGCGGGAGATGAAGATTGGGTACCCGGAAGAGAAGGTGCTCATCGGCTAGAGGCAGGTGTTAGACGAAAGCTTGTGCGGCGCGCACGGCTTTGCGCCAACCTGCATATAAGTTGCTTCTTGTTGGGGCATCCATCGCCGGCGCATATCGCTGTGACAACTGCCAATGGTTGCGAATATCTTGTTGGTTGATCCAAAACCCAACAGCTAATCCTGCCAAATAGGCTGCCCCTAAGGCCGTTGTTTCACGGATTACAGGTCGATCTACCGGTATATTCAATAGATCACTCTGAAATTGCATCAATATGTTGTTCTGCACTGCCCCACCGTCCACGCGAAGTACGTTCAGTGTCAGGCCGGCATCTTCTTCCATCGCACTTATGACATCTTTCGTCTGGTAAGCGAGCGATTCCAACGTCGCACGAACGAAATGCGATTTCGTGGTGCCGCGTGTCAAGCCGAAGACGGCACCCCGCACATCGCTATCCCAGTAAGGCGTCCCCAAGCCCACGAATGCGGGAACCACGTACACACCTTCTGTGGAGTTTACTTGCTGCGCGTATTCTTCACTTTCTTGGCTGTTGTCAATCATACGTAACCCATCGCGCAACCATTGGATCGCAGATCCTGCGACAAACACGCTGCCTTCAAGCGCATAATTAACGGTGCCATTCAATCCCCAAGCGATCGTTGTCAGCAATCCGTGCTGGGAACGAACGGCAGTCTTCCCCGTATTCATGAGCAGAAAACAACCGGTTCCGTAGGTGTTCTTGACCATGCCTTCATCAAAACAAGCTTGTCCAAACAATGCGGCTTGTTGATCTCCTGCACAACCGGCGATGGGCACTTGGGCCCCGGGCCCGAAGATGCATGCCGAAGTCCATCCGTACACTTCGGAAGAGGAACGAACCTGTGGCAACATCGAGGCAGGAATATGCAGTAACGATAGTAATGTTTCATCCCATTGAAGTTCATGGATGTTGAATAGTAACGTCCTTGAGGCATTCGTCACATCCGTGACATGAGCTTGTCCACCTGTAAGCTGCCAGATCAGCCACGTGTCGATCGTGCCGAACAGCAGATCGCCGCGTGATGCACGCTCCCTTGCGCCAGGCACGTGATCCAAGAGCCATCGCACTTTCGTGCCTGAAAAATAAGGATCGACGAGGAGACCTGTGCGATCACGGAACGTCTGTGCATGGCCATCGTTACGCAACGCTTCGCAGATCGCTTCGGTCTGACGGGATTGCCAGACAATCGCTCGATGAATCGGACGACCGGTATGCCGATCCCAGACGACGGTCGTCTCGCGTTGATTCGTAATCCCGATCGCCGCAATCTGCTGGTTCTGGATGCCCGCATCGGCGACAACGGAACGCATCACATGCAATACAGATGCCCAAATCTCATCGGCATCGTGTTCCACCCAACCCGGGTGCGGGTAGTATTGTTGAATTTCCTGTTGCGCCATATGGACAATGGCTCCACTGTGATCAAACAGAATGGCTCGTGTACTCGTCGTGCCTTGGTCAATGGCAAGAATCATTTGTTTTGTTGGATTCTCCTTCAAACGAGAGGTCAATGTAATTATAATTGGAGGCGGGAGATGATGAAATCATCAAAATTTGAACATACGGACCCACGCGCTTATGCCAACGCGTTAATGGCGATCTTGCGTCCGGTGCGAGCGCTCTCAATGGCGCAAAGCACCATAGCAATGCTTTGGATGTTATCGCGCGCATCGGTCTCTGCCTTGCGTCCTGCGACGATCGCGGCAAACATTTCATCGAGGCATCCCATATGACCATCACGCACCACGTCACTAGCTTCCGGGACGGTAACATGCTTATACGCATGCATGAATTTCAAAGGTTGGCTCTCATCGATACACTCGCACGTCGGCCACTCGCCATCTTTCCACACCATTGTACCGCGCTCACCGATGATCCGCCAGTTCGCTTCCCAAGGCGTATTCATACCTTCGGAACACCACGATCCGCGGTAGGTGAAGACAGAGCCGTCGCTCATCTCATAGATACAGATGGCAGAGGCGTTCCCTTGGTACCATGATCCTGGCGGGTTGAATTCGTGGCAATACACCGATACAGGGTCCGCGCCAATCATAAAACGCGCTTGATCGAAGGTATGTATGGCCATATCTAGTATTAACGGATGATCCATCACATCACGGAACCCGCCAAAATGCGCCCCGATATAAAAATCAGCATGCATTTCCCCAACACGTCCAATCAACCCGGAAGCAAGTCCGCTACGTACTGCGCGGATGGTGGGCATGTAACGACGATTTTGCATCACGGCATAAGAAACGCCATGTTGTTCAGCCAACCGAACCATGGACCTTGCTTCCTCGAGGTCTACAGCCATCGGCTTCTCCGCAAATACGTGGCAACCCGCGCGCATGGCCGCAGTCACAATCTCATAACGGCTCTCCGGAATCGTGACATCGAACACGACATTCGCAGAGGGCACCTCACGCAGCGCAGTCTCAATATCAGTGAATGTAGGTACATCCAATTGATATCGCTGTGCAACGGCTATAGCGCTCTCCTCTCGAATATCCACGAGTGCGACAATTTCCACATCTGTTCGTTCACTCGCAAAATCGGTCCACACTTTCGACATTCCGCCACAACCGGCTACAATCACGCGAAACGGTTTCATGATACCCCTCCAATATGCTATTCTTAATTTATACTATAAGGGTTTCAAGATTGAGCTTCTCTATTTCATTTTGCGATTTTTTTATCTGATCTTGCGGTTGATCTTGTTATCGAGGGGGGATATTGTATGATGCATCCGGAACAATTGTATGAACAGACTCGACTGATCGATGCAGCCAAGTTCCCGATTAATGTATTTCACAATACTTTCCACGGCTTGAATGGGAATGTGATGCGTTTGCATTGGCATGAGCATTACGAACTCATTTATTTTCGGCGGGGGAAAGCGACATTCCTGGTGAATGGACAAGCTTTCGCGATGCAACCGGGTGAAATTCTTTTTGTCGATAGCGGACAATTGCATACAGGCACATCCGACACGACCGGTGCTGGCGAATATGTGGCCATTGTGTTTCACCCATCGTTCTGGGGAACGATTACGGAGGGCGTGCCATTCCAAACATGGATCTCGGCGAATCATCCGATTCATGGCGCTTTGTTGCAAGCCATCGAGGGGATTATGACAGAGTTCGCGCGCAAAGAGGAAGCGTTCGAGCAGGCGGTGAAGGCTTACTTGCTCCTTGCATATGCACAGTTAAAACGCTCGCACGCGATCGTGCCAACCCGGGAATGGCATGCCAGCATCCAATTGGCGGAACGGTTTAAACCGTTGATTGAACATTTGCAGATGCATTATGCGGAACCGATCTCGGTGAAAGAAGCAGCGGGGGGGGTCAATTTTAGCGAGTATCATTTTTGCAAATGTTTTAAGAAAGCAACCGGGCGGACGTTCGTGGAGTACTTGCAACATATCCGTGTCGAAGAAGCGGAGCGGTTGTTGTTGCGGTCCACCGCATCGATTACGGAGATCGCGGAGCAGACCGGGTTTGGCAATATTAATTATTTTGACCGGGTGTTTCGCAAGTTCAAGGGATTCCCGCCTTCCCAAGTACGCAAGTCACAGCAGAACAACTAAATTTTACAAAGAGGAGTCGATCGTATTATGTCAACACATGAAGTTACCCCTGAAGTGCAAGCGATCCGAAGTGTAAGTAAGGACATTGAACCCCTCATTCTAAACCGTTGGTCACCTCGCGCCTTCGCTGAGCGGGCGGTGTCGGATGAATTGCTGACCAGTCTGTTCGAAGCGGCGCGTTACGCGCCATCCGCGAGCAATGTGCAACCGTGGCGATTTATTGTTGCTAAGCGTGAAGAGGATCGGCTTACGTTCCATTCGTTCATTCACGAGAAGAATCGTCAGTGGTGTGAACGCGCACCGGTGCTGGTGCTTGTAGCGGGACAACGGATGAATGCAGCGAGCGGTAAACTGAATCGCACGTATGCCTTCGATACGGGCGCGGCATGGGCATATCTCGCATTGGAGGCGACACGGCAAGGATTGATCACACATGCGATGGCGGGTTTTATGCAAGACAAAGCAAGGGAAGCGCTCGGTATTCCGAATAATTACGAACCGCTCATTGTTATTGCAATTGGATACCGCGGTGATGTTGCCATGCTCGATCCAGAGTTCCAGGAGCGTGAGAAGCCGTCCGCCCGATACCCGCTCATCGATACGGTATTTGAGGGTAGATTTCCTATACAAGAGTAGTTACGATGGTGCATCCTACCCCATCTGTGCATTCGCACAAACCAATACATCGCCTTCATCATATACTGCCTTAACGACAGGAAATGAGGGGTGGTAGTATGGAAGTGATTCAACCGGTGTGTGCGGAATCATGCGCGCCGCATATCGGTCGACCGGTCTGTGTCGTACTCAATAATGGCACACATTATTATGGCTATTTATCAGGTGTGGACGGTGGTAAGTTATATTTGTCTGAAAGTGTGCAAGGACCCGGCACGTTGTCAGTTAGTGCAGTGAAAGCCAAGAAACAATTGGCAGGTATTCAAAGAAAAGGGAAAGATCCCAGAGCAAAGACGAAAGTGTACCCACCACTAGGATTGGGATACCCCGGATATGGCCCGGGTCCGGGTGCTTTCGCTGGCGCCTTCGCACTGGACTTGGCATTAATTACGCTGTTGTTCGCGCTGCCATTCTTTTTAATTTAAAGATCGCCTATGATTCCCCCGTCCAATGCAACTCGGCTAAGGTAAATTCCTGAAGCGGCCGATGTGTGGGGCGGTTTTTTTCAGTGTTTACGTACTCACTTGCTGCGCTAACCAAGTAGACAGTTGTTCAATGATACGTTGATTTTGCGCCACAGACGTAAAACCATGATCACCTGCTTCGATCCAAGAGATTTTTGCGCCGGCTTGTTCGTATGCGATCGCTTGATCTGGGGGAACTTCACGGTCATACGTGCCATGGAAAATATGGACCGGAGCATGAAGCGTCCTCATGGATGGCAAAGGCTGTATCGTTGAAAGTCCCTGGATGAAGGGAGCCCCGACGGGCCACCCCAACCAATCGATCCAGCCTTGCCGGTCCGCCTCTAAGAGCTGTTCGTCAGTAAAGAAAGAACGAAACACACGTTCTGGATGCGCTACAGGAGCGAGCAATCCCACGCCGCGTATCGAAGGTTGCTTCGCTGCCAATTCAACCGCATACAGACCGCCCAGACTGTAACCGACCACACCCATGCGAGCCTGATCAATGAACGGAAACTGGCACAATCGCTGCCATGCATGCTCCACATCGGCAAAGCCTGATGCAATCGTAAAGTCGATGAAATCCCCTTCGCTTTCGCCTTGACCTCGGTAATCAAAGCGCAGGACAGCACACCCCAGCTGTTGTAATTTACGCGCAATCTGCACATGAAAATTATGAGGCCCTACGGCGGTGTCGGCAAAACCAGGAATGATCAAGATGCCAGGAACGCGCTGATCCGTGACGACGTGGGGGAGGTGTAACGTACCCCGACATAAGATTGAGTCGACATGAAAGTGTAACGACAGTTGCAACGTGTCATTGTCATGTAGGGAACGCATAGAAGAAGATCCTCAATTCATCATTCATTCAATTACTCTTTCACACTGCCTAGCATAATGCCGCCAATAAAATAACGTTGCAGGAATGGATATACCAACAGAACGGGAAGCGTAGCTACAAAAACTTGCGCTGCCTTGAGCGTTCGGTCTGAGATTAACATCATCAATTCGGCATTGGCACGCGTCGTTAATTTGGCATTGGGATTGACTAGAATCGATTGTAGATACGTCTGCAAAGGATAATTTTTGGAATCCATCATATAAATCAAGCCATCAAACCACGAATTCCAATGTCCGACAAAAGAAAATACGGTGAGCACCGCAAGCGCCGGTAACGATAACGGCAAATAAATTTTCAATAATAATTGCCAATGGCTGGCTCCGTCGATAAACGCGGACTCCTCAATCTCCTTGGGAATACTGCGGAAGAAATTCATCAACAACAGAATGTTAAAAACAGCAATGGCGGAAGGAAGGATGAGCGCCCAAATCGTGTCAATCAGTCCCGTATTCCTCACGATCATATACGTTGGGACCATTCCTCCGCTAAACAGACTGGAGAAAAGAAACAGCCATACAAAGATCGTGCGAGGGCGGAAGTCTCTCGTATTTTTGGACAATGGATAAGCAGCCAAGATGGTGATCGCCAAGGCGAAAGGAACTCCGATTAATATGCGTTGGAGCGATACCATAAACCCTTGCCAGAACACCGTGTTCCCTAATATAAAATCGTAAGATTTCGTCGTAAAATCAACGGGCCAAAACCCGACTTGACCTGCAATGACTGCACCGCTTGAGCTTAATGAGATCGACAAAATATGAATAATCGGAAACAGGCACAACAAGGCATATAGAATAAAGAACAAACCGTTCAACGAGAGAAAAACTCGCCTGCCTAAAGAACGATCAACCATGGTTCACCCTCCTCGTTCTTCGCAATCAGAATACACGATAATCTGTTTTCTTATAGGCAATGTAATAAGAAACAACAATCAACAAGAAAGAGACAACTGAGCGTAACAGTCCGACGGCGGCAGACAGTGAATACTGTGCATTGACCAAACCTTCTCGGTACACCCAAGTATCAATGACATCCCCTGTAGAATACGTGACAGGACTGTACAACATCAGAATTTGTTCGAATCCAGCGTTGAGAATATATCCGATGCTGAGAATGACCGTTAAAGCGATCGTCATACTCATACCAGGAAGTGTCACATGCCATGTTTGTTTGAGGCGACTCGCACCATCGATAGAGGCAGCCTCATAAAGGTTCGGATTTACGTTGGCAATCGCCGCCAAATAGACGATCGTCCAAAACCCTGTCACTTGCCACAATTCAGAAAACACGAGCAAATATGGAAAAAGCTCGGCTTTTCCTAGGAACAAAATCGGGTCTACACCGAATTTGCCGAGCATAATGTTCAAAAACCCGTCACGGGCTAGGATGTCCCGTAGAATGCCTCCCAGAATAACCCAGGACAAAAAATATGGGAAGTAAATAGAGGTTTGTACGACTTTCTTGAATTGTCGCTGACGAATCTCATTGAGCAGAATGGCGATCACAATTGCCGCGAACGTCTGGGTGATGATTTTGAGTACAGCGATGTAGAACGTATTCCAGATGATACGATCCATATTGGGCATCATAAATATGCGTTCAAAATTTTTCAGGCCGACCCATTCCGAGCCCAAGAAGCCAAAAGCAGGGATGAACTTCTGAAACACCATGACCAATCCGAACATGGGTCCGTAACTATAAATCAATAAGATGGCCAATGGAGGAGCAATCATGAGGTATAACGGGATTTCTCGTTTCCATCGAGATATGGAATTCATGCACGCACACCCTTCTGGCTTGAACGCAGTAATACTACGTTCACTGTTTTCGATACACTAGCGGGAAATAAGCATTGTCAAATCGTTGGCCTTCTTTGGGCCTAGGTCCTAACAGACGGATATTGTCTACATGGTGTCCGCGGTTTTGATAAGCGGTTCCTTCCGGCATCAGATGCGCGACCACCGACAAGCGAGGGTGGTCCGAACGATTCGGCCCTGAACCATGATACGTAAAGGCGTGATGGAAGCTGACTTGACCCGATTTCAAAATCAGCGGTACTTCTTCCCACGTTTTGTTCTGTGCTCTGATTTGCTCTTTCTGTTTCTCTACATCTGTGTTGAAAAATCCTTCACTGGATGGACTGAGTTCCCACTTGTGCGAGCCGGGGATCGCAACCATCGCGCCGTTGGATTCATCCGTGTCTTGTAACGCAATCCATGCTGTCACCAGATGGGTGTTGTTGGTACATTGCCAATATACATAATCTTGATGCCAACCAACATTGCCAGACCTTGTGGACGATTGACCTTGCGTTCCTGGTTTGTAAATTACCTGATCGTACCATAATCGTACTTCATCGGTTCCCATCAAGGCTGCCGCATACTGTCCCAATAAAGGCGAAGTTACGGCTTCGTACACAGCATCATTGATCCACCAGGCATTATCGATTTTACGCAACTGTGTCGATTCACCATTCGATACCCAATCTGTCAAAGGAAAACCATCCCCGTCATAATCACGGGACCACATGCGTTCGTGCGCGATGCGCAGCTTTTCAACTTGTTTGTCCGAGAATATAGTGGGACTGATCCAATATCCGAACTCGTCGTAAAATTGTTTGTCTTGCGCTGTGAATCGGAACGTATCCATCTGATCAACCCCCGTTTCATTTCAAGATTAGGGGGAGTGCCGCACACTCGCATGTCGAGAACTACGACACTCCCCAAAATTCACGTTTATTCGCTTTCGAACCAATCTTGAATACTGTTTTTACCTTTGGCCACGAACCAATCATTCACTTCTTTGGTGGCTTGGACGCCCAATAACGAATCATACGTCTCTAAGAAACTGTCGAGCGTAGCGTTTCCTTGACCTGTGACAACCGTCAAGAAGGTTTCTTCGAATTGTGTGCGAATCGTGGCTCCATTCTCGACCATCGTCGTGGTAGGTGCTGCCGTATATTCGTTCATCTGGATTCGCTTTTCCTTGATGTACGTATCGACTACGCCCATACTGCCGTGTTTTGTATACGATTTGTAGGATGGGAAGCTTCCTGGCGTCTTGTTCTTTTCATAATCCAGCACTTGATCATAGAACAACTTATAGGCGGGGCTAAGTTTGCTGCCGTCTCCGGATTCGAGCGCTTGGATAATCTGTGTATAACCGGTGAAATTGAAGCTAGGATCATAAACATGCATTGGATAGTAGTTAAAAATTTGATTGCTGTCTGCTGGGTCGATGCCGTATTTTTCGATTTGAATCGTCTCAGGATTATTGTTGAGATCATGATACAAGTTGGTCATTTTGACGATGGCTTCGGGGTGGGCAAAACCTTTCTTCACGACGAGCACGTTGTTGACCGATACAGCGTTCACACCCGTTTTTGCAGGTTTGTCATCTGAGGTAGGGATCGGAATCGGAATCCATTCGGCATTCTTGTTGACATCGAGATGTTGGACGAGCGGCCACCAAGCATCCCACAGCCCACCGAACACAAGACCTGCCTTATCGGTGAACAATTGTTGTTGCACTTGATTGTCATCGAAGGTGTAGAAATCTTTGTTCAAGTAACCATTGTTGTAATATTCTTTAAGTTTGTTGAGCGCTGCGGTCATTTTTACGCGTTGCTCGGCTCCATACATGCCGTGCTCCAGCTCGCCTTTGGTGTTCTTTAACCAAAGATTCGGATACACATGGAACATGTTGTAGTAGGCATTCCCAATGCCTGCACCGTTAGCTCCGCCCAACGCGATGGCGTAGGAATCTTTCTTCCCGTTCTTGTCGGGGTCTTGATTCACGAATGCATCCATGACTTTCTCAAGTTCTGCAAGTGTTGTAGGCGCTTCCAAACCAACGTTACGAAGCCAATCCGCACGGATCCATAGCATATCGCCGTTATCCTTATAGGAGAATCCGTTAGGAATGCCATAGATGCGGCCGTTCTTCGTTACGGGTTCCAACATAATCGCGAGTTCGCCGGACATGAAGCTTTTTGTGTATTTGGTTGCGTAATCTTGCAGCGGTTGCGTGATATCTTCAATTAATCCAGCTTGATGCAGTTTTTCAAAGTTCTCCATATCCACAGACATCACATCTGGGAGGTCGCCTGAGGCGATGGTAAGATTCAACTTTGTTTTGGCTTGATCACTCGGACTTGTCCATAAGAACTTGTACTTGATGCCAAGCGTTTCTTCATAGGTGCGAGTGTAGATGTTGTTGTCGATGGTGTCACCATCCTTAAACCAAAATCCTTGCGGAGAAGAATTGTTGGTATGAATGGTTGTCACTTCAATCGGCGGGTCGTATTTCCCGAATGCATCTTGTGCAGGCTCAGCATTCGGATCTAATGCAACCGTGCTTTCGGCAGGTTCAGATTCCGTTGACTCATCCGTGGCTTTGCCGCATGCGACGGCCGTTATTATCATTACCAAACACAAAACCATCAAGAGTAAGCTGCGCAAATTCAATTTCATCCTTGAATCCCCCTTATGAGATCATGAGCTGCTCGTAATGCAAAAAGCGCTGATACATCGTTTGGTACACGTTCTTGTTCCGGGTATTGGGCGTGTAAGTGGTGCTGGAACCCCCTCGATGATCGAAGGAGACACCCGCACCGCTTGCTGCCACGGTTGCCGCACCTACAAGCGTTGTGTCTGTGGACTGAATCACCTCCCATTCTAGTTCAAAGACATCTGCTTTGATTTGGTTCCACAAATCACTGCCTGTAGCGCCTCCGCTACTTACTACAAATTTCACGGGAGTGAATGTTGCAATCAAATCAGCTCTATATTTAAGCGCAAAAGCGACGCCTTCCAATACCGAACGGGCCATATGTGTTTGATCGTGTTGGTGTGTGAGCCCGATAAATCCCCCACGGCGAAGCGGGTGATCTCTTTCACCATGAGCGAGGTGAGGCAAGAAGATCAGTTGATCAGCGCCAGCATCGGCGCGGGATGCCAACGTGATGACATCTTCCAATGAACACCCCAATACTGTGGCGAGCCATTGAACGGCGCTCCCCGTAGAGTTTAGCCCTAATTCAGCAACCCATGGTTGATGGCGATGAAGCGGGTACGTATTGACGGTCAACTCCGGGATCGGTGAGCTGATGCCCATATGCAAACAAGTCGATGTCCCTGAAATATCCAACAAACCGCCCGTCTTTGTCATCCCTGCTCCGCAATAAGCAGCCAAGCTGTCCGCCAGTCCATTCACCACAACAACCCCGGCAGGCAACCCCGTTTCCATCGCACAGGAGGTTGTGATGGATCCGAGCGGTTCATCGATGGGAACAATTTCAGGGAATTGCAATGGATGCAGCCCTAAAGCTTGGATCCAGTCTTCACACCACTGTTGCGTATGGATGTCATAGAGTAACGTGCAAGCAGCGTGTGTAGGGTCCGTCGCGATCCGGTTCGTTAATTTCCAAGCGATATAATCTTTCGGTTGCACAACCCAAGGGGAACCGCTCAGCCTTGCAGGTTGGTGTTCTTGAAGCCACAGCAGTTTGGGCAAGATGAAGAATGGGGAAGCCGCTTGACCCGTTCGTTCGTGTATGAACGCTTCCCCAAATTGATGAATGAACCGCTCTGATTGTATCGTCGCTCGATTATCCGTATACAACCAAGCTTGCGCATGAGGCCCTTCATCAGCGTCAAGCAAGGTGAACGTCGGACATTGACCCGATAAACCGACCGCTTTGATGTGTTGCGTGTGCTTACCTAGTCGTTGACACATCTGTTGTATGGCGGATACAACCGCATGCCACCATTGTTCGGGACGTTGCATCGCATAATGACCGTCTTGATCGAGGGAAGTCTCGATCTGCGCGCTACCATCAGCCAACGTTCGACCTTCTGGATCGAAAGCTTTCGCTTTTGCGCGTGTTGTTCCGATGTCAATGCCGACGATAACATCCATTTAGGCGCCTCCTCTGATATGAGACAGCATGGAAGCGGCCGCCTCATCTGCAATGACAATCAGATGTTGTGCCAGCTGCAAATAAGATGCCGGACAATCCGACGTAAGCGGGCCTTGCAAGGCAAGAGCTAATGCTTGTGCTTTGCGTTGTCCGGATGCCATAAGAATCACATGTTTCGCTTCAATGATCGGTTTCATCCCGATCGTCATACCATAAGTTGGAACTTGTTGATTCCAATAATCAAAGTTATAATCTAGCGTTTCATTCGTTAGTTTGACAATTCGCGTGACACTTTGCGCATCTGAACCGGGCTCATTGTAACCAATATGCCCATTCGTTCCTATGCCTTCGATGACGAGATCGAGTCCGCCATGAAGAGCAATCGCAGCATCAAAGTTTGCACAAGCAAGATGAGGTTCAATATGTTGTGCATCGATTCGGAGCACTTGTTCATCTCGAATGTGGCAAGGCACAAGAAACATGCGTTCGAGCCAATGGTATAGACTGTGAGGATCACGCGGTGACACGCCCAAATATTCCTCTAGTGAATAAATGTGTGTTCTTGTGAAATTCACTTTCTGTTGTTTGTTCCAATCTGCAAGAATTGCATAGAGACCTTCCGGTGTTCTGCCCGTCGTCAACCCGATATGTGCATCCGGCTTGTTGTTGATGATGGAGGCCACGTAAGTTGCTGCGATCAGGCTCATTTCTTCATAATTTCGGGCTACACGCAGTTCCATAATTCGCCTCAATCAATAATGTAGTTAGTCGTGATACGATCTTGAGCCATCGGTCTAAAATAATCATCTGCATAACGCACGTGAATCGGGTGATATTTGTAACTTTCAATGACACTTTCATCAGCAAAATCGACAACGAAATAATACTTATATTTTGCCTGATCTCCATTGACAGCAATTCCGGAAGTAATGCCGGTCACACCTGGAATCAATGAGAGTTGTTGTTTGCCTAATGCCATAATCGACACGCATTCTTCGTGGGTCATACCTTCGCGTATATTAAAAATAATTGCATGTTTAATCATGTCGGGCTTCACCTGCTTTCGACAATGCTTCATGGAGGTGGTCGATCACATATTGACGAGATGCGGCAATTTGGTGTTCTTGGAGGTGCTCAAGAATGAGTGGACCCCTGTAGTTCGATGCCACAATATGTTTCATAAATAGAGGATAGTCGATGACACCTTGACCTGCGCCGTGGAAATTCAGATGATCTTCTGGATTTGTTGTACAATCCTCAACATGGACTAACCCGATGTGAGTGGATAAATGGGTGAACATCTCCTGCAAAACTTCGGCCTGATGATGTAGTGTAGCACGTGTCAGGACTCCTGCAGGGTCGATCACGATTTTGGCCAGGGGCGATTGTAACGCTTCAATAAATCTTCTGGCGCGATCGGGGGTATAAGCGATATTCATCACATAAGGCTCGAACCCTAGCGTGACATCGTAGGATGCTGCTTCTTGCAACAAGCCTTTGACCGTGCCGACAAGTTCTTGGAACGCTTGCTCTGTTGCATTCGCTGGATCCCAATGCCAATCGCTTAACGGATGATACGTTCCGGTTTCGGAACAGAGCATCGGTGAACCGACTTCGTGTGCTAGTTTCATCAATCCTTTGAATCGCTGATGGACAGCTTTGCGTTTCATTGGATCGGGATGAACTAAATTGCTATAACCGCCTACGGCTGCGATCGAGATGCCTTGATCCTCGAATGCACGTCGTATGCGCGTCGTATGTGCTTTGGATGGGTTGTCTAAATCAATATCCAATCCTGGATAAGCATCAAGGATTACACATTCCAATTGATGCTGTTTCACTTTCTCGGCAAGTTCCTCAATGGATTGCGCTTGTATCCACATCGTAAAAATTCCTAGTTTCATCCATTCTCCTCAACTTTCTCATGCAATATCGTGTCATGCATCTAGTATCGATACGTTTCCCAAGGGAAATTCGATTCGATGTTTACTTTGCGACCGGTTTCTGACGATTGTAAGGCGGATAACATAATTTCCAACACGTGGAGTGCATGTTCGCCGTGGATTCGCGGTTGTTTGCCTGTAGCGAGGCATTCTGCGATGTACGATGCGCCGCCCTCCCAAGCGTAGTTTTGTTGATCTGTACAACGCCGGCTCCAAACTCCCGTCTGTCCATCACAAATCTGAACGCCTGCAGGCCCCCAATCATACCCTTCCATGACGGCTGCGCCTTGCGTACCCATGACTTGAATCGTCCAATCTTCCTTCTGCCGTTGGAATACAAATCCGGTTTGGATCACGGAGAGCACACCATGCCCATGGTCCATGACAAGTGCTGTATTGTCATCCGCTTCGACGACGACGTTCTCTCCTTCGATGACCCGTTGCGGAACAGCAATGGCAGCCATCGCCATGACACTCTGGACAGGCCCAAGCAAAGCGGAGAGTGTGGTGACATTATATACACCTAGATCGAATAAACTCCCTCCGCCTTTGCGATAAAACCAAGGGCCCCAAGTCGTACCGCCATGGCCGTAAAACCCTTGTGCGGCACACGCTTTGCCGATTTCGCCGTTGTGAACAATCTTCGATAATTCAGCAAATGCAGGGGATAGAGGAGAGTTGGGAGCGCCCCATAAATTCACACCTTTGCGCTGTGCTAGTTTCATCAAATCATGCGCATCCGCTAAATCCGTAGAAATCGGCTTCTCGCACCAGACGTTCATGCCGGCTTCCAGCGCTTTGCGATTCAGTGGGCCATGGAATGGCATCGACGTTAAATTGACAAGCAAATCAATCTTGACTTCTTTGATCATGCGATCTACATCTGAAAAATGCGTTGCAATGTTGAACTTCTCTGCATGCCTCTTCGCATATTCGATTCGATTGTCACACACAGAGACAAGCTCCACATAAGGGTTATTCGCTAGATGAGGCACATAACTATTGGAAACGCTACCACAACCAACAACTGCGACACGAACTTTTGACATATTTATTACATCCTCTCTGTTTGTTCATCAACAAATAAATTGAATCTTATTTGTTATCTTCACCATGCAACACGAGCAGCGCTTCTTGAGCAGTGAGCTGATCGTGCACAATGCCCATGAGCGCTTGCGTCATCTGAGCGGGTCGAGCATGTTGGATAATATTCCTGCCGTATACGATACCTTGGGATCCTTGATTCATTAATGATTGAGTAGATTCGAATAAAGCTTGCTCCGAAGTGACGCCCCCGCCACGCGGCAATACAGGGACACCCGATGCAACTTCGATGATACGATGGAATTGGTCTACAGGGTCACAAGGATCCGCTTTGATGACATCTGCGCCAAGTTCAGCGGCTTGGCGAACCAAGGGCAAGATCAAATCGATATTCCCATCGACCATATAACCGCCTTTCTCGCTATTCACTTTCATGACGAGCGGTTCAACCATGAGCGGCATGGCATACATATCGCACTGAGCTTTCAAAGATACGATATTTTGTACACATTGATGGTACAACTGCGGTTGTCCGGGGTTGCAGATCAGATTCGCCACGACACAAGCCGCATCATAACGGATCGCTTGGACTACAGGTTCAGCAATTAACTCGCAGAACAAATGCTCCGGAAGTTGTTTGCCGTATACATTCGCAACATCTACACGCAAGACAAGAGCCGGTTTATGCTTTCCCTTAATATTCTGCAGTAACGGCGCTTGCCCGACGGATAACTGGATTGCATCCGGATTGCATGCGACAATCGTCTCGATGGCAGCATGCATGTTCTCAATCCCTTTGACAAACGTCAATTCATTAAATACACCGTGGTCAATCGCTACATCAAGGCATCGCCCGTCACTGGCGAACATCCGATTCAACCGGGCTGATTTGTTCATGAGATCACCTCAATGGGAATAATGATAAACGAACGAAAATATGTATGCACGTTTAGCGAGAAACGTATGTATGTATTATAGAAATACCACGATATCTTGTCAATTTATAATTTGTAAGCCTTTTTATGAAAATGAAACTGTACAAAATCGATGTCATTTTGCTATAATTTATCATGTTACTGTGCAATTTATTAGAAAGGTACCTACCAATATGAATCCATATGAATTTGAGGGCACACCCTTAGCCCAACACCTGAGCGGAACGGATAAGTTTCCTCTCTATGTACAAATCAAAGAAGCGATATTAGAGGACATCCGAAGCGGTCTGTTTCAATCCGGTGATCCGATTCCTACCGAAATTGAACTTTGCAAGAAATTTTCAGCCAGTCGCAATACCGTTCGCCAGGCGATTACCGGCCTTGTCTATGAAGGTTACTTGGTCAAGCAACAAGGCAGAGGGACATTCGTGAGTCGACCTAAGATCGAAACGAATTTAAGTCAAGTGTACAGCTTTGCCCAAGATATGACTGACAGAGGTCTCAACCCCGAATCGAATATTATCGACTTCGAGGTCGTGTTGCCCAAAGCGAGTGTTCGCGAGAAATTGCATTTAAGCAAAGAACAACTTGTTTATAAAATTGTCCGACTTCGACTCGTGAATGGGGAACCGATTTTATTCGAGCACAGTTTTTTGCCAGAATATTTGTTTACCGGTCTGACACAGCATGATCTTCAAAGACATGGATCTTTATATGGCACGTTGTCTGAACGTTTCCAAGCGCGTTTGGAACATGTCATTGATTTTTTTGAACCGGTCCTCATTGACGATTATCACTCTAAGCTATTGGAAGTTGCTAAAGGCTCACCGGCATTGTTCGTAGAGCGGATCGGCTTTATCAAGAACAATATCCCGGCCGAGTTATCCCAATCCGTTATTCGCGGAGACCGCTGCAGATATTTTGTGAACTTATTTCGAGGCATGAATGAGTAGCGTGGGAGAGGTATCGTATGCGATCGATTGTCATCTTGGCACATCCGAATCTAGAACAATCCAGAGTGAATAAAGCGTGGAAACAACAGCTTCTGCAGTCTCCACAAGTGACAGTTCATGATTTGTATGCAAATTATCCGAATGATTTGATCGATGTGCACAAAGAACAACAGTTGCTGGCGAGCCATCAGCGCATCATTTTTCAGTTTCCGTTCTATTGGTACAGCTCGCCTTCCCTTCTAAAAAAATGGGTTGATGAAGTATATACATATGGTTTTGCTTATGGAAGTGAGGGCAATGTGTTAAGGGGCAAAGAATTCGGGCTTGCTTTGAGTATTGGCCGCGCTCAACAATCGTATCGACCGGACGGGGAGAGCTTGTATACGATTGAGCAATTGATTCTTCCTTTTAAAGCGACAATCTTGCTGACGGGAATGATTTATATTCCGCCTTTTCTCGTCTACCGTGCTCCAGATCTCAGTGAAGATGAGTTACAGCAAAGCGCGAATGATTATTTGCGCTATGTTACACAACCTTCGGGCAGTCATGAATGAGCGACGTATGCTTATTGAACGACATCACTCAATTTTTCTTGAAATTGATATAGGGTCGGGGGGTATGCTATATTGAAAAAAGGAGGGGATTGGAGTATGGATACAATGTCTTCGCAACCGCATGCATCACATCACGATCACCATCACAAGCGCAAAAGCCATCACTCCGAGAAAGTGAAGTCCAATTTGACGAGTCGCTTGAATCGCATTGAAGGGCAAATTCGCGGGATTCGCGGTTTGATCGAGCGCGATACGTATTGCGATGAAGTGCTCAATCAGATCGCTTCGGTGCAATCCGCGTTGAACGGGGTAGGCCGCTTGTTATTAGAACATCATATGAAGAGCTGCGTGATTGAGCGAATTCAGCAGGGCGATCAAGACGTGGTCGATGAATTACTCACAACGATTCACAAGTTAACGAAATAAGATACAGAGGAGGACTGGAATCGATGGCAACCATCACCATGAAAGTTCAAGGCATGAGTTGCGGACATTGCGTGCAGGCGGTAGTGGGTGCATTGCGGGAGGTCGGGGCACAGGCGACCGTCAATCTGCAGGAGGGGACGGTATTCATCCAATACGATGAGGCAACACTGTATCCAGCGGTATTGAAAGAAGCGATCGAGACGCAAGGATATGATGTCATTGCATAACATGGAACGAGCTACGTTACAAATCACGGGCATGACTTGTGCAGCTTGCGCGAACCGGATTGAGCGGGGATTGCGCAAGCTCGAAGGGGTCAACACAGCGACAGTCAATCTGGCATTGGAAGAAGCGATGATCGACTTTGACCCAGCGACCGTCGATCGCGCGCGCATTCAATCGCACATTGTGAAATTGGGTTATCAAGCGGCATTCATGCCTGACCCAGACGATGTGGATCGAGAACGCGAGACCGCCCTTCGCAAGCAGCGAACGACGTTGATCGTAGCTACCGTGTTGTCCTTCCCGCTGTTGTGGTCGATGGTGGGGCATTTTCAGCTGACAGGTTGGATTTGGACACCGGCGTTGTTCATGAACCCGTGGTTTCAACTCGTTCTTGCCGCGCCGGTACAATTGTACATCGGTAGAGGTTTTTATATCGGCGCTTATAAAGCGCTCAGGAACGGCAGTGCGAATATGGATGTTCTTGTCGTGCTAGGGACGTCGGCGGCATTCGGCTATAGCTTGATTGTCTCGATCGTCTGGGCGGTGCAAGCGGCACCCACCCACCATGGACCGGCGCTCTATTATGAGACCAGCGCCATCTTGATTACATTGGTGTTGCTCGGCAAATGGCTCGAAGTGAAGGCCAAGCGCCGCACATCCCTCGCAATTAAGACGCTTATGGGGCTGCAACCGAAGCAAGCGACCGTGATTCGTGATGGGCAGGAACACGTTATGCCTATCGATGCGGTGAAACTTGGCGATGTCGTCCTCGTGCGCCCAGGGGCTCAAATTCCCGTCGATGGCATCGTGCTCGAGGGTCAATCTGCGGTGGACGAATCGATGATCACCGGGGAAAGCATGCCCGTGGAGAAACGGGCGGATGATGCCCTGATCGGGGCCACGATGAATCAACATGGCCTGCTCCGGATGCGGGCGACGAAGGTTGGCCGCGATACAGCGCTTGCGCAGATCATCCGAGCGGTGGCGCAAGCGCAAGGTTCGAAGGCGCCGATCCAGCGGCTGGCCGATGTCATATCCGGCATCTTCGTGCCGGTTGTGGTCGGGATTGCCGCCGTGACATTCGGCGTGTGGGTGCTCTTCGCCGCACCCGGCGATGTGGCGGGGGCGCTGGAGAAGGCGATCGCCGTCTTGGTGATCGCGTGTCCGTGTGCGCTCGGCTTGGCGACACCGACATCGATTATGGCGGGTTCGGGACGCGCGGCGGAGATGGGCATCCTGTTCAAGGGCGGCGAACACTTGGAGCGCACGAATAAGCTGGATGCGGTCGTGCTTGATAAGACGGGCACCGTGACGCAAGGCAAGCCCGTCCTCATGGATGCGGTGGATGCGACGCAGGAGGATCCGGCAGTATTCCTACGGCTGGTGGCATCCGCAGAACAAGGCTCTGAGCATCCGTTGGCGCAGGCGATTGTGGCCGGAGCCAAGTCGCGGGGGATAGAACTTGCGGCGGTCGATCATCTGGAAGCGATGCCTGGTTTTGGCGTGCGTGCGACGGTCGAGGGGCGTGAATTGTTCATCGGTACACGGCGGCTCATGCAATCGCAAGGCATCGTGATCGAGGCGGCAGAAGAGATGTTGGCGCAACAAGAAGCGCAGGGACGCACGGCGATGCTCGTGGCGATGGATGGACGATATGCGGGTATCGTGTCCGTAGCAGATGCTGTGAAGGAAACGTCAGCCGAGGCCGTGGCGCGGTTGAAGCGGATGGGACTCCAGGTGATTCTGTTGACAGGGGACAATACACGCACCGCGAAGGCAGTGGCAGCTTCCGTGGGTATCGATCGGGTCATTGCAGACGTGCTGCCAGAAGGGAAGGCAGAGCAGGTTCGTCAGCTGCAAGCGACCGGAATGAAGGTGGCGATGGTCGGAGACGGCATCAATGACGCCCCGGCGCTCGTGGCCGCGGATATCGGCATGGCGATGGGCACAGGCACAGATGTTGCGCTCGAAGCGGCGGATATTACACTGATGCGCGGTGACCTTCGAGCCATTGCGGATGCGATGACGATGAGTCGACGGACGATGGGCAACATCCGGCAAAATTTGTTCTGGGCACTTGTCTTTAATGCACTTGGGATACCGATTGCAGCCTTGGGGTTGTTGGCTCCTTGGGTCGCCGGCGCTGCAATGGCGCTGAGTTCCGTTGCCGTGGTGCTCAATGCGTTGCGGTTGCAGCGGATCCATCTACAATCATGAAGGAAGGCAGAGATATAGATGATGAAGAAAATTGCACTTGGTATAGGAATGATCGGGTTCGCGATGGTGGCTTCCAGTTGTGGAGGGGATCATGCCGGACACGATGACCATATGGGGAACCAGGAAGAGAAAGCGAACAAATCAGCAGCTTATCAAGCTACGTATTCGTTCCCGAGCGGTCAGCCCGAAGCGGGTACGGCCGCGCAATTGGGGATCGTGATCCAAGATGCATCGGGTACGGCCGTTGAACAATTTGAAATATCCCATGAGAAATTGCTGCATCTGATTGCGGTCAACGAAGACTTATCTTGGTTTTCACATATCCATCCTGAATACAAGGATGATGGACAGTTTACCATCGAAACCACGTTTCCGGCTGGCGGAGCATACAAGCTGTTCGCAGACTTTGTTCCCGAAGGCGGGGAAGCGACAACCGCAAGCGGCGTGGTCAACATTCAAGGCGATACCGTGCCGAATCAAGATCTCGTTGCGGACGTGAAAAATATCGAGAGTCGCGTGTTGAAATCGGTGGACGGTAAGGAAGTGGAGCTGGCCATGAAGGCGGCAACCTTGACGGCGGGGGAAGATGTTTCGCTCGTATTCACGATTCGTGACGCCAAAGACCAAACACCGATCACGAACCTACAGCCGTATCTCGGGGCGATTGGCCATGTCGTCATCATCTCCGCGGATGCTGAAGAATATGTGCATGTTCATCCGATGAATGGGAAAGCAACGGGGCCAGAGGCTGTCTTTCATACAGTGTTCCCCAAGCCTGGACTTTACAAAATCTGGGGACAATTTCAGCACGAAGATCGTGTTTTCACGGTGGATTACGTCGTAGAAATTCAAAATTAACGTATTTCATGTATTCATTGGGGGAATGAAGATGAATTCCGATGCGTTTGAATTGACATCAGAACAACTTGAGCAACTGCTTCATCTGTTAAAAGCTAGGTTCGAGAAAAATGAACATCGTCATCCGCATGTGGCATGGGAGAGCGTGCGAGGAAAGTTGGAGATGAATCCTGATAAATTGTGGTCACTGCATGAGATGGAAAGAACCGGCGGTGAACCGGATGTGGTCGATTACAACCAAGCAACGGATGAA
Organism: Paenibacillus sp.; assembly: GCA_044353165.1. Lineage (GTDB taxonomy): Bacteria > Bacillota > Bacilli > Paenibacillales > YIM-B00363 > JBILCM01. The sequence goes on along the minus strand of JBILCM010000001.1, from coordinate 77,906 downwards.
TACACGTTCTTCGATTGCGCAGCGGAGTCTCCGATTGGCCGCAGGAATGTGTGTTACGACCGCGAGGGGTTAGAATCGAGGAAGGAACATAAACCAGAACATAACGCGATGGATTTAGCAGCTGCTATGGGTATCACAATGTTAACGGAACAACAATATCGGAAATTACAACAACTGGGCGCGTTCGATACGAAAACATCCAGTTGGATTGTTACCCCTCCGGACATTCGAAAACTCGGGGGCGCTTTGTTTGCGGATCGCCGTTATGGACATGTATTCGTCTACCACAACGGCGCGCAATCGTATTATGGTGTCAGGGCGTTCCGCGGCGCACTCATTGTGTAGTCAATGCGCGCGATGTAGATAATTTTTTACGTTCAGTCGGGATTTGGCTATACCTAAGTTCCGGAGCCATGATCTTTAATAATAGTATACAAAGAAGTCTGGAGATGATCCGTTAAAGGAACACCTCCAGGCTTCTTTGTACAATATGCATAGTTTTCAAAATTATGTTGAGATAATATTTGCGTTCGATCTAAAGTGATTCAAGTGGTTTTCTAACATAAAAATAACGAAATTAAGACGATACGTCTGAGTTGTTTAGAAATCTGAGAAAGCGATTGAATGTTATGTTCCATTTATTAAAGGGATTGTTATTTTCAAATAAAACAACACAGAATCTTACCCCTGAATCGTAGATTTGAGGGATGTTTCACCATAAAAATCAATTGCTATAATCATTATGAAACATACTTACATTATTTCCAAAAGCGCAAATGGAGGGTTAATTATGAAGAAAATGATTAGCTTAATCTTGTTGTTGTCAATTGTTTTTTATTCAGTTGCTTGTTCCTCAACTACAGATGAGAGAGCGAGCGAACAGATGTCCACTGAAGAGGAGGCTGTTCAAGCAGCAGCGAAAGAAGCTGAAGATCAAGCGAGAATAGCGGAAGTTGAGAAAGCAGAAGCTGAGAAATTATTAGCAGAAACAATGAAAGCTGAGGAAGATGCCAGAGCGGCGGCGGAAAAAGCGTTAGCTGAGAAAGTGGAAGCTGAGAAAATGCTCGCAGAGGCAAAAAGTGCGGAAGAGAAATCTGCCGCTGAGAAATTGTTAACAGAGAAAATCGCATTCGAGAAAGCGACAGCTGAAGCCGTAGCCAAGGCCGTTTCGCAGAAAGCAGCAGCAGAGAAAGCAGCAGCAGAGAAAGCAGCGGCAGAGAAAGCAGCAGCAGAGAAAGCTACAGCTCAAAAATCTGGGATAACCCCAAAACAAGAGATCCAGACAGTCTCAGTTGTGATTCCTGGCTCCGCCGCTGAAGAAAAGATGTTCCGAGAACAACATAAAATCTTTATGAAACAAAATCCAAATATCAAGGTGGACTTTGTGTCTGCTCCTTCAGACGCTACACAATATGGGAATGTCATACAGCTCATGTTTGCATCGAACGAGCCACCTGATATTTTCCGAATCAGCGGATCATACCCGACCAAGATGACACTTTCCTACTCGAAGGGCTGGTTAATGCCGCTCAATAAATTTATTACTCCCGAGTTCAGAAAAAAGATGCCTGGCACCTTCTTTAAAGAAAACAGCGGATTATTTGTCGGTAAAGAAATGTACGGTACTCCGCTCATGGATGTTCAATTTAATGCATTCCGGCCGTTTTACTATAATATCGATATCTTGAAACAATACGGATATAACGAGCCGCCGAGGACATGGAGCCAACTGAAGAAAATGGCGGAAGATATTACAGCTAAAGGGAATGGGAAAGTATTCGGCTTCACAGCCTTTGGAAAGGTGGCTTCTGTCAGCATTATGTCCTTGTCAGACTATGCGGCTAACCAATATTCGGATGCTCATATTACAGAGGGCAGTATGCTTTACGATATGAAATCTGGCAAGTCGGCAGCTAATAATCCTGCGAGCATTGCTGCAGTGGATTATGTTAAAGATCTACATTACAACAAAATCATGCCGACAGGTTGGGAAGCTTGGGATGCGACCATGGCCATTCAACAGTTTGCCAACGGTCGAGTCGCCATGATGATTGGGCAAGCTTACTTCCCAGTAGAAATTTATAAAATCAATCCAAAGTTTAACTTAGGAATCACGATACCTCCCCTCCCGGATAACGGTCGAGGTGGATATAAGTATCTCTACAATGCTGCAGAGCCATATTTCGGAATTAGTTCAAAATCTAAAGTGCCTGAAGCAGCATGGAAACTATTGGAATTTTATGCCTCAAGTGACTTCCAGGCTCAATTCTACGAAATAACCGCTCGTCCAACTTACTTATGGGAAAGTTATCCCAAGGAGCTCATAAAACCGTATACGATCGATATTATGAGCAACGCGAACAAATCGTTGAAGGTCGCTCCATACCCTGGCTTTATGCATCCGGACGGTGAAGAGCTGCTTAGCAACGTATTAAGCAAGCTTCCAAAGCCGAATCTGCAGGATCTTTACATGCTAGGGATTACCGGAAACAAAAACTATTCAGATATTGCTGCCGAATATGATCAGAAAGTCGATAAGATCATTGATGATGTCCAGGCAGATCTAAAGCAAAGGGGCAGTCAAGTGACTAGAAGCATATTCATCGCCCCGAAAAATTGGAACCCTAATGAAGACTTTGGTGAAGAATAGAATGTTTACAAACTTGTATCAACATCGATGGCACTACTTATTTACTGCGCCTATGCTTATATGTTTTCTTATATTCACTTTGTGGCCAATCGTAGGAATTTTACAGTATTCATTTTACGATTGGGACGGATTCAGTCCACGCGATAATTTCATTGGTTTCGGTAATTATAAGGAACTTCTCATTGATCCTTATTTCTGGAATGCGGTAAGGAATGCTATGATCCTGGCTTTTTCGCATATTTTTATAGAGATCCCTATTACACTTTTGTTCGGTGTTCTTTTGACAAGAGCTTATGTGAGGGCGAAAAGCGTTTTTCGGATGTTACTTTTCTTTCCAGTCGTGACAACGACTGCGGTTGTCGGTATCATCTTCACAATTATTTTGAACCCTGTTGGAGGGCCGATTAGCGAGATTTTGTTGCAGTCGAAGCTGATCGGATCACCGATCAACTTTCTCGGTTCCAATGACTTGGCATTGTCCACACTCATTTCCGTTTCGATCTGGAAGCATTTTGGTATAAGCTTGATCTATTGGACGGCGGCCCTCCAAACCATTCCGAACGAGCTCTATGAAGCATCGAGGATGGACGGATCCAACTCGTTCCAAGAGTTGTTGTATATTACGATTCCGCTGGTGTTGCCATACGGTGTGATTATTATGCTTCTCACGTTCACCCACGCGATCAATCCGTTCGACCTCGTTCAAACGTTAACGGCCGGCGGACCCAATTTTACAACTGATGTTGTAGATACCTATATTTACCGCAACGCTTTTAATTCGAGTGGTTCGATACCGAGACATGGCCTTGCGTCAGCAGCAGGTGTATCTTTCTCACTAATTGTCATTATAATGACAATCGTGGGTGTCCTGATTCGAAACTATACTGTCAAAAAGGATTCAGCAACAGGAGGGATTTCGCGTTGAACCTGTATAGAGCTACGAAATCATGGATTGTCCATGTGCTTCTTGTAGTGATGTGTCTCATTTGGAGCTACCCCTTTCTTTGGATGGCTTCTGCTGGATTTAAGACACAGCAAGAGATGTTCGCAGGAGGATTACATCTTATTCCTCATAAACCAACCATCGATAATATTATCCGAGCCTGGGACTCAGCACAGTTTGATACATATTTCCTAAATACGGTCATTGTGACTCTCGCCAACGTATTTCTTGTTATTATGATTTCCTCCGCCGCTGGGTATGGCCTAGGGCGGGGGAGAATGCCTGGGAAAAAAGTGATCATTGCTTTACTAGTAGCAACGATGTTTTTGCCTAAGAGCGTAACCATGATTCCGATGTTTAATCTGATCACGGATCTGGGCCTTAACAACACGCTTGCGGGCGTAATCGCAGCTTTGGCGCTCCCTGCACATGTTGCTCCTATCCTGCTTTTCTTTGGTTTTTTCTCTGGAGTGCCCAAAGAACTAGAGGAGGCGGCTGTCATGGATGGTGCGACATTCTCGTTTATTTTCGCCAAAATCATGATGCCGTTGGCCAAACCGCTGATCGCCACTGTAGGGATATTCAATTTTGTTGGAGCTTGGAATGCATTCTTAATGCCCCTAATCCTCACTCTCAACAAGCCAGAGCTACGCACACTAGGCGTCGGTATGTACTCCTTCTTTGGAGAAGATGCGATCGATTGGACTGGACTATCAGCGGGGGCTTTGATCACAGTTGTCCCAATTATTGTTGTTTTCCTCTTTTTTCAAAAATATTTTATTCGTGGTCTGGAAGGCGCAATTAAAGGATGACATACAATGGAATCAATTAAATTGTTAAGTCTAAGGCGATTAATTCTATCCTGACCATGCACATGATATAATCAAAAATAAATACTTGAAGTCCATCCTGCCTCGTCGGGAGAATAAGTAAGCATGAGAATCCCTTTTTTTCATCAACTTCGCTTCAAAATTATTACTATTCATACTGTCATTATGCTGGCGGCCTTGCTTGGGTTGGGAGCAACCGCCTACCAGTATATGTTTGACGTGCTCGTTCAGAAGGAGCATGAAACCATTGTTAGGCTATCCAGAAATATTAGGGAACATGTTAACCAATACATGATGCAACTTCAAACGATGCTGTCCAATCTTTCTGGACCATTGAGTTCTTTGCGCACGGAGGCCGATATAGCCGCAATTCTTGAAGAAAGTGAATATTTATTCTCGCCATTGACGACGGATATGTACTTTGTTACGGAAAAGGACGTCTACGGAATGAGCGGGATAAATCGGCAGCAGCTGACTGCTGAGCATATGTATGTTAAGGACATATATCACAAAGCGAAGCATTTTTCTTACTTCATGTTCGTAGATGGTCCAATCATTAAGGAACGCAAGGGGTCCGTATTGACATTGTCTTCCAAAATGAGGTCTGGGATCGATCCGAACGGTGTGCTATCGGCTGACATCAATATTCCAGTATTTAACGAATCACTCGAAAGGATCAATAATTTGCCCGATGTTTCGATGATTGTGCTCGCTGATAACGGAAAGCCAGTCATCAGTAACATCAAGCTCAACCATCACGAGTATAGTATCGTTTACCCTGAAATTCAGAAACTGACACAAAATATGGACTACCGGGCCAGGTTTATCAATACGCCTGACAACCGCTATATTATGTACTCAGAGCCTGTTGGCTTCTTTAATTGGCATGTTGTTTTTTTCGCGCCGAAGGACAAGTTATTTGAACAAACGCAATACTTGAAACGATATACGTTAGGCTTCACACTTTTTTTCACGTGTTTAATTTTTATTGTGTCGTTGATTCTTTCCGGATATATTAACAAGCCCATCAAGCTAATGGTTGGGCAGATGAACAAGGTTCGGCCTGACAACATGAGACAAAGACTTGAATTAAATCGACGCGATGAATTTGAGATTATGGCGAATACGTACAACCGCATGTTAGAAAGAATTGACTATTTGATCAATGAGAATAATCGAATAGAGATGCAGAAGAGGCAATATCATATACGAGCCTTGCAGGTACAAATCAATCCCCACTTTCTTTATAATACTTTGAACTCCATTAATGCGTTAATTGACTTGGATCGGATTCACGAGGTGCCCGGTGTGCTGGATTCACTCATCCAGCTGCTTCAATATTCTTCCGATAAAAGCGATGAGTTTGTCACCATTGAAACAGAATTGTTCGTTTTGAAGAACTATATCCATATCCAGAAGGTTCGCTACGCCAATAAGTTTGACGTAGAATATGACTTTGATCCTTCTACACACCATTGCAAAATTTTGAAGATGTGCCTTCAACCGATTGTGGAGAATGCAATTTTTCATGGAATGAGAGGGAAAAAGGGAGATGGTCGTATTCGAATTGGTTGCAGGATCGTAAGGAACACGGTAGAGATGTATGTGTCGGATAATGGTCCTGGTATTCCTCCTAATCTGAATAAAACACTGCTCTCAGGGAAAATGGATCTTCCCGAATCGAACACAAACCGCTCCATTGGCCTATCCAATGTTCACAACCGTATGAATCTCCATTATGGTGCAGAGTACGGATTGCATATTGAAAAAACTTCAGAGGCAGGAACGACCGTTCTAATCCGATTTCCAATGGTGGGGTGATCAGTATGGAGCGTCTCATGAGGGTGCTAATAGCGGATGATGAAGATTTGGTCAGAGAGAGGTTCAAGAAAGCATTTCCTATGCGCTCAGATGGATTTGTTCTAGTCGGAGAAGCGGATAATGGAGAAGAGGCACTTAAGCTTTGCCGAGATTTAAAACCAGATATTGTCATCACCGATATCGTCATGCCGGGTATGGATGGTTTACGGCTGCTTCAAGCGCTTAAATTGGAGATGATCAGTATCAAGGTCATCATTCTTTCATGCCATCGTGAATTTGATTATGCCCGCAAGGCGATGTCTTTGGGAGCTCTCGATTACATTCTCAAGGTGAAGGCGCGTTACCCTCAAATTCTGAATGCACTGCAACGAGCACGGGTAGAAATTGAAGCAGACCGCAGAAATATACAGGAACAAATAAAGTTGAGACAGCAGTTTGTAAAAAATTACTTTGCTTTGCGCGAGAATGCGGTCAACAATCTAATTACTGGGGTGTACCGTAGACCTAACGAGCTTAGAACATTCATGGATGCCTTTCATGTCGAGGATGACCAATCTTGGACTTGTTTTTCTGTCGGGATACTGGAGATAGAATACTCAACAAATCTGATCAGGAATTACACCCCATCTGATATTGAACTCTTTCGCTATGGCTGTATGAAGCTATTGGAGGAGGTTGAAATCGGTCCAAGAAAGGTGAAGTCATTCTCTTGGAAGGAAACGCAGATCGGGTTATGGCTCTATGGAAGCAATTCTACACGAAACTTTGAAGCCGACATTAAAAGATATGTTACATTGGTGGAGGGGCACGTGCGTAGCTACTTTCCTTACACAGTGTCCATTGGACTGAGCGCTGTTCATGTTGCGCAATTGTGGTCGGTATTTGGTGACCGCTTCAAGGATGCACTGACCGAGGCGAAGCAGTCGCTTGAATGGAAGTTTTACCAAAGTGATACGAATGTTTTCGAATGGAAGCAATGGGGTGGCAGGAGCATGCTCTCACTAAGCCACCTGCGGGAACGAACGATTCGGGAAAAGCTTGAGACGATGAACTTTGATGCGAATGGACCACAATTGGATGAGTGGTTTGAATCAGAAGTTGTTCCCTTGTTACTGTATCTGCGACCCAAAGATATGTGCACGTTGATCGCTAAGCTTGCTGAAGATGTTACGGTGCCGAAAAGTAGCGAGGATTCAGGAGGTGTGTTGAAGCCGAAATACGAGACCTTCGTTGAAGCCATGGCCGGATTAAGGGACTATGTTCGCCTTCGTAGCAACAGGCAAAACATAGCAGGCCAAGTGAATGAGGTGAGCGACCACGTCCACAAAGCAATTGAGCACATGCATGCACATTACCATGAAATCGTAAGTGTCTCAGTTGTCAGCGGAAAAATCTGTGTTAGTCCGAACTACCTAAGCCACATTTTTAAGAAGGAGATCGGGCTTAGCTTTACCGATTATCTGATGAGATTGAGAACGGCCAAAGCGAAAGAGTTGCTGACTTTAACTTCACTTAAAGTGGAGGTAATCGCAGAGCGAGTCGGCTTTCAGGATGTCAAATATTTTTCTCGGATGTTTCGCAGAATGACGGGGATAACTCCGAGTCAATTCCGCACCAATGGCAAGTGATGCTGTGATTATTCAATGAAATAAAAAAGAAAATATACATTTAGGAAGGGTAGGAGAGAACCAATGATCCAAAGCAGTTCTGCATCTCGTTTTTCGAATTCTCCGAAAAATATTCTTTATATCTTCACAGATGATCAAAGTCTTCGAACGGTAAGCAGTTACCCTGAGGCGTATTCCTGGGTACATACCCCCAACCTGGATAGACTTGCTCAAGAAGGTGTGCGGTTTACCACCTGTTACACCGGAGCATGGTGCGCTCCGTCTCGAGCAACGGCTCTGACAGGCAGGTTGCAGCACGCTGTTCACAGCATGAGACTGCCGTATGGTTATCCAAATTACATTTATGATGCAGAGGAGTTGCAGTTCTGGCCATCCGTGTTTCGCCGGGAAGGTTGGTATACGGGCATTGTTGGCAAATGGCACACCGGCAGTGATCACGGCCACGGCCGTGATTGGGATTACTCTGCAATTTGGGATTATTCCCAGTCGAATATTTATGGAAAGTATTATACCAATCAGAAGATGAGTATTAACGGAGGGGAACCGACCCCGGTTGGCGGTTATTCTACCGACAACTATACTCGCTACGCTCTCGACTTCATCCATGACCGGGCGGCCGATCCGGATCGCCCCTGGTATTTATGGCTCTGCTACGATGCTCCGCATGGTCCATGGAAGGTTGCGGATCGGCATATCGGCGATTATTCCAACGTTCCGCAGGAACCGATACCCACAGATATATATCCGCCCCGACCGACCAAGGCTGCTCATATGCGAACGTTTGGTATGTGGAAGCCAGCCCAAAATGGCCAACCGGTCGGGCTGGACGACGGGCGCACGTTGACCGAATGGCTACAGCAGTATAATCAGGCGATCCGCGCGGTTGACGAAGGTGTGGGACAAATTCTCGAGGCACTTGAATCGACTGGCCAACTGGACAATACTTTAATCGTGTTCACCTCTGATCAAGGGTTTGCTTGGGGGGAGCACGGCTTCCGTAATAAGTTCGCACCTTACGATGCTAACCTGCTTGCGCCGCTAATTGTTCGTCTGCCTGGGATGATTTCGGCTGGGACCGTATGTAGGACTCCAGTGGGCGGACAAGACATGGCTCCGACTTTCTTTTCGATGGCGGGCTTGCCTCTGCCTTGGAAGATGCACGGTCAGGATCTTACCCCGCTCTTCAAAAATCCGGAGCAGTCATGGGATCGTCCGCTGCTGCTCGTGAATACGAATCGTTCCTTCGGTCGAGATACGGATCAAGCTATGGGTGAATCGAATAGCGCAATTCCATGGTGGATCTCCCTAAGGACAGGAAATTACAAATATATTCGTTGGCTCGTTCCGGGAGAGATTGAAGAATTGTACGATTTGGAGAATGATCCTGAGGAGCTCTTTAATTTGTCGCTCGAGGCGGGTCAGCACGGGTTGCTCGCACAGTGTCGACAAGAGATGATTGCCGAACTGCGGCGGACCGATGCTGGAATGGTAGACAATCTTCCGCCGGTGCTTCAATTGACGAAAGATCAGTTACTTGGAGGTCAACCCATCTAGCTGGGGGGGCATTTCCTTAAATAATCATGTTGAGTTCTTGTTTATTAAAATATTTAAATATAAGGAGATTAATGGTTGCGGGGCCGATCGGAGAGGGTAGAGCCAAAACAGTCGAAATCCAATGGAAATAGAGCCGCTGTTCATAGGAATCATTTATCGTGCTGGTCCTGCATTTGTTATTGCTATGAGTGGCGTTGAGAAGTCGTTACGAGATATCAAAGGTAAATATTGCGGACATCGGACAATGAAATACTGAGTGGTGCTTGTTGTAAAGAAACAGGTTATACAGCAATCAAAATCGGAGTCTATGCACCGGTCCACTTTTGCATAATCGACCTCCATTCCTATCGAAACGGGTGAATGATTGTTTGCGCGTTGGGGATTTCGTGAGGGTTTAGTATGCCGGTCTTGCTACTCACAATCCACTTGGTGCTGTTTCATTGACTTCGTGTTTGTCAAGGTGCGGCCTGTACACCGAATTTCTTGATTCAGGAACATCCAGTTGGATCTTCACCCCTTCGGACATTCGAAAACTCGGGGGCGCTTTGTTTGCGGATCGCCGTTATGGACATGTATTCGTCTACCACAACGGCGCGCAATCCGATTATGACTTGTATTTTTCATAAAGTGGCACACCAACGCGATCGATATGTTCCATAAGTTCTTGGTGTTGCAAAGTATCATAGTGGACGATATCCACAACATAAGGAATAGGTAATTCTTCATTCAGTCTTGCACTTAATTGAAGAGCAATATCGGGCGTGCACGCGTTCCCTTTAATTGCAATATCAATATCGCTCCCTTTGCGGAAGGTCCCCTTTGCCCTGCTGCCGAACAAGATTGCTGACTCAATTTCTGGGTGCTGTGCTATAGCATCGATCATGAGACGATACGATTGAGGCGTAATTCCATGATCTGGTATCATGGTTCACCTCGAAAATGGACATACAACTGCTCAATGGCTGCAAAATATGATTCTTTAATAAGTTGGATCGCTACCTCAGCATGGGTCTCTTGATAGGTATGGGCCATTAAATTTCTTTTTTGTAACATATCGAGCCACAGTTCTCCATCTTCGATGATCTCATAGCGGAAAGCTTCTTTGATCACATCACGCGGATATTTCACATTAACTTCTTTCTCATCTAAGTAATCTTTTAACGTTTTCCAAGCCAACTCAAATGTGAATTCATACGCTTGAATAATCCCTGCCTTCTCCAGATCTGACGGGGTATGTATGGACAGGCCAGCAGCCAAGAAGCGGAATGCCTTCTCAAAATTTTGAAACCGTTGTTTCCATCTGATATCTTCAAGAACATCAGATGAATTGAATTCGATCTTCTACCCATGGTACATTGTTTAAGAACAATTTGACCAGGTGGAGGGTTTTTCTATGGATACGAACCAAACATTTTTTGAAGTATTGGAATCGCGTCGGTCGGTGAAGGCGTATGATCCGTCGTTTCACTTGTCCAAAGCAGAGATCAAACAATTGCTAGAAGTAACAATAAAGGCGCCTTCTTCATGGAATTTGCAGCAATGGAAATTTTTTGTAATTGACGAACCGGAACAGAAAGAAAGATTGCTTCCGATTACATATGGTCAAAAACAGACGGTCGAATCATCCGCAATGATCGCGATTCTTGGCGATCTGGAAGCCTACCGCAATGCGGAGCCAATCTACGAACAGGCGGTTGTGCAAGGTCGTATGACACCGGAGATTAAAGAGCGACTCGTCAGCCAAATTCACGGCGCGTATGCGAATCCGCAAGTGGCGCGTGATGAGGCGTTCTTGAATGCGTCATTGGCCGCGATGCAATTGATGTTATCTGCTCGCGCTATGGGATTGGACACGTGTCCGATGCGCGGATTTAACATTCCGCAGTTTGTAGAGGCGTTCCAGATTCCACAGCGCTATGTCCCGGTGATGCTCATCGCCGTAGGCAAAGCATTGAAACCGGGGTATCCGTCTTCTCGATTCCACGTGGATGATGTGACCGCGTGGAACGCGTTTGTGTAATATTCTTATGGAGGAATACAGATGAATTTCATGGAGTTTCCCGAGGAAGTCAGTCAGTATGTCATCCATAAAGGATGGGTGAACCCAACCGCAGACATCCAAGTGACTCCATTGACCGGGGGCGTCTCGAATCAGGTGTGGAAGATCGAAACTTCCGACGGCATCCGATGGGTCATGAAACAAGCGCTGGCGAAATTAAAAGTGCAAGTCGACTGGTATTCTGATGTGGAGCGAATTATTCGTGAACAAGATGCGATGATGGCGATAGCCAAACTCGTACCGCAACAAGCGATCCCGCACATCGTTCACCAAGATGCACAAGCTTATGTGTACGTCATGACCTGTGCACCTGATGATGCTGTCACTTGGAAGTCATTGTTGTTGCAAGGTCAGTATGACCGGGATATTGCAGCCCAGGCGGGGTCTTTATTGAAATCCATTCACCTAGGCAGCCAGACGTTGGAGGAGAAACATCAGTTAGAGGATATTCGGTTTTTCCAGCAATTGCGGATTGATCCGTTCTATATTTATTTACGTGAAGGCGCCTATCGTGCATATGCATCCCGGATTGATGATTGTATCGACCAACTGTTGCATGCACGAACGGCTCTTGTCCACGGCGATTTTTCCCCGAAGAATATGCTTGTTGCACAACAGCAAGTGATTTTATTGGATTATGAAGTGGCCCATTGGGGCAATCCGGTATTTGATCTCGCATTCTGTATGGCGCATCTTTTGTTGAAAGGGATCGTATTCAATCGAGAACAACCATCGCTTGCATTAATCGAGGGATTCCTTGATGGGTATGGGGTAAAACATTCACCCAACTTGCATGCACATCTGGGCGTCATGTTATTGGCACGTGTAGATGGCAAGTCACCTGTGGAGTATGTGAGGACGACGGAACTGAAAGATCAGATTCGTAAGCTAGGTGTACTTTTGCTAACAAGTTCACAGACGACAGATATTGTTCAACAAATCGGCTCTATGCGGAAGGGGATACAGGCATGAACAAAATTGTCTCAGTCCGAGGGAGAGAAATATTAGATTCACGAGGCAATCCAACGGTTGAGGTCGATGTGGTGCTCGCTTCAGGTCATACCGGCCGTATGATGGTGCCGTCGGGCGCATCGACAGGGATCTATGAGGCGTGGGAACTGCGTGATGGAGACGCCTCGCGTCATCGTGGCAAAGGTGTTCAGCGTGCCGTATCGCACGTCAATCACGAGCTCGCGCAAGCTGTCATTGGGCTTGATGCGTATGACCAAGAAAAATTAGACCGAACATTAATCGAACACGATGGAACGGCGAACAAATCGCGTCTGGGCGCCAACGCCATTCTCGGTATTTCCTTCGCAGTGGCACATGCGGCCGCCGCTGCATCGGCTCTCCCGCTATATCGCTATATTGCTAGAACGTACTTAGGGAATGAAGCTCAATTGTCGTTACCCCTGCCAATGGTCAACATGATCAGCGGCGGACTGCATGCCGGCAAAAATATCGATATGCAGGACTTCCTAATCTATCCGATGAGTGCTATGAATTATCCCCAAGCATTAGAAATGATCACAGCGACGTATTGGTCGTTGCAATCGGTGTTACTGCGTCTTGGGTATCAAGCACGTTTGTTGGCCGATGAAGGTGGTTTCGGTCCAGCCCTGCGTTCCAATCATGAAGCGTTGGATGTCCTTTGTGAAGCGATTAAGCAAGCAGGGTTTCAACTCGGGACAGACATCGCGATTGCCATGGATGTTGCTTCCTCGCATTTTTACGATCCACAGAAGCAACGCTATGTGTTGGGCGCGGATCAACGGGAGCTGACCTCTTCGGACATGGTCGACATGTTAGCGAAGATGGTTGATCACTACCCGATTTGTTCGATTGAAGACGGATTAGCAGAAGATGATTGGTCCGGTTGGACGCATCTCACGGAACGGTTGGGTTCTCGGGTGCAGTTGGTTGGCGATGATTTGTATACGACCAACGTGGAACGGATTGCTAGAGGTGTGCGAGAGCAAGCAGGGAATGCGGTATTGGTCAAAATGAATCAGATCGGTACGCTGACCGAGACGGTTGCTGCCGTCCGATTTGCCAAAGAAGCCGGCATGACGACGGTCATCTCTGCACGCTCAGGCGAAACTGAAGATGCGACGTTAGCCGACTTGGCTGTGGGACTGAACGGCGGACAAATCAAGATCGGCTCCGTCGCAGGTTCTTCGCGTCTAGCCAAATACAACCAGATGTTACGCATTCACGAACAAATTGCAGGTGCTTACATCGGAAAGTCAGCACTAGGAAGATTCGCTCGTTAAATATAGCTAGCATGGAGTAAAAGTCAGCGAACAATTCCGGCAAAGATGAGATGGAAATTCGTGCTCTTGCAATGCAAACCATTCCCATGTACGATCTCCATTTCAAACGAATGCATCCCTGCATGTAAATCGTCTGCGATCAGGTCAAGACGTGGATATCCTAAAAGATCGGGACACCAACCGGATCGGTCCCGATTTGAAAATATCCACTCTCCCTGATCTAACCTATACCTATACTCTGCAGACATCTTGCTGAACAGTGATGCTAACGTTAATCCTCTACCCTCAAAAGCAAAGGACAGCCTAGCTCCAGGCGCAGATGTAAACAGTTCTTGATTAACAGAAGTCATGTCTCTTCGACGCCGAGCGACCCATGGGCCGGTCAATTTCATCTCGTCGAATGGGAACATAAAGCTATTCTGCCAGTGGGACGCGTCAAGTGGTTCAATAAGCTGAAGCGTGTTCTTGTCGGATTGTACGTCGGGGTTATCCAACTCTGATTCCAGGAATTTGCACACAGCTTATGCGTAACTCAAACTTCCCCTTTCCTGTGGGTGAAGTCCATCTGGTAACCATTGCGCCCAGGTCATTCGTCCTTGTTTAACTTCCTCCAATGCATGCAACCCCATCCAGACAGAGCTTATGCCGTAATGTTCGGCTAATTGCTCAAATTCCTTTATCGAGGGCGGCATCTGCTCATTCAACATATCATCATACATGTTTTGCATGAATGTATACACAATGACAATATCAGCTTTCGTGGCAGATCTAATCTTGCGAATTAACCCTTCCCGCGTCCGCATTCTTATTTCCGGCGAAACTATTGAATCATTGACTGCGTATTCAATAAAAATCAAATCACAATCACGCTCAATAATATCCTCTTGTGCGCGAAAAAGGGCATATTGACTTCCAGTTGATCCTGCAGCCGCATTCTCAACCGAGAAACGGACATGGGGGTATTTCTCAAGTAGCCAAGTAACAAGTGCATCAGGCCAAGCGCTATTGTTCTGACTTGGCGAGGAGATGGAACCGCCTAGCACACCGATTTTGACCTTTCCATTGGCAAGCGCTTGTTTTAAACCAAGCAGCGGTTCGCGAGTCCGAATTACATGTTGCTTCATTTTCTATGATCCTCCTCAGACTTATATCCTTCGATCTCGAACGTACGTTTTTACCTTTGCTTAATTATAGGGATTGTTGTTAAATTATACTTGTTTCATTTGATGATTTTTATGTGGTATCTAGCATATAGCACAAATATGTGCATTGAATGAGTGAGGAAGGGAGGAATACATGAATGGATTTTCCATTGTCGATTAGCACTTGGAGTATGCGCAAATCACTAGGACCGTTACGGTGGACCGTCTGGAATCAGGAGGCCGGCCGACATGAGATTCAGGAACAAATGCAACCTCAGGAGATAGAGCTCACAGCGTTACCTGAGGAGGCGCGGCGGCATGGACTGCAATACCTGGAGGTGTGCCACTTTCAGATACCTTCTGTGGAGAAGGAATATCTAGAACATCTTAAACAATCATTTTTGCGGGCGGGGCTTGGATTTCACACCTTGCTGGTTGACTACGGCGATATTTCTTCGCCGGACGAGATCAGGCGGGAAGCTGACTTGTCTTATATTCGCGGATGGGTCGACGTAGCGGCCAAAGCCGGCGCAACTGCGGTTCGCGTAGTTGCCGGCGAGCAACGAGCGGGAGAAGCAGCTGCGATCGTAAGAAGCTGTGAGGCGCTCGAGCAGCTTGCAGCATATGGCGCCCAGTTAGGGGTTCGTATTGTGACTGAGAACTTCCGGCAATTGACGTCAACGGTAAGCAGCTGGACCGAGATTGTCCAAAAACTTAACGGTACGGTTCCGACGATTATCGATTTTGGGAATTTTCTTGTTGAAGAGAAATCGGACGGGATTGCCTATGGTGCATCTTTCGCTCATTCGGTTCACGCTAAGCCTATCGAACGTCCCGACGGTTCAATAGATGCCGAAGAGTTTCGAAGCATGCTTGGGATATTGAGTAATCGAGGTTGCTGCGTTCCTGTATCCATTATTGCAGATAAGGGAGTCACACGCTGGGAACGTATTGATGCGATCCGAGATCTCATAGTTTTATAGAACATTGTTTTTAAGCAATTTCTAAAATCTGTTCCCTGCGAACAGATTTTTTTGACATGACGAAAAGTCACGAAACCAGAAGATTTGTTCAGTTGAGCGAATTGTTACAATATTGTTACGAATGATAAGATACTAGCGTAATTTACAATCCTTATGAGGGGGAAACGGAATGAACGCAAAAAGACTTACGGTACTGCTCGTTATTCTTGCTTTACTCGTGTCCATGCTCGCGGCTTGTGGCGAGAAAAAAGAAGAAGAACAAGCAGCAACAACGCCATCGACGGAGACGGAAGAAACGAGTGCTGTCAATTTCTTCGGCAAAGACAGTGCAAGTGATCCAGACATCGAAGCCACAATTTTGGCGATCGAAGTAGCGAATCCTGCTTATCCAGAGAACAACACGCGTGATGATAACGTGTGGAGCCGTTATTACAAAGAAACATTAGGCGTAACACTCGTCAACAAAGAAGTCGTTCCTGAAGCGCAAGCTACGGAGAAGATCAATGCATTGATCGGTACTAATGATTTACCAGATTTGTTGAAATTAGGAACGCCTGAATTCAACACGGCAGCTTCCAACGATCAATTGGCTGATTTAACTGAAGTTTACGAAAAATATGCATCCCCATTAACTAAGAAAATTCTTAGCGCAGATGGCGGGATTGCATTAGGTACAGCCACGGTCGGCGGAAAACTGATGGGTATTCCATTAGCTGAGAACTCCACGAATGCTACCAACGTTCTGTGGATTCGCAAAGACTGGTTGGAAGCGAACGGACTTCAAATTCCTACGACGACAGCAGGATTGAAGGAAGTTGCCAAAGTCTTCAAACAAAAGTATGGCGTGGGTATTCCAGTGACTGCGAAAGCGGATTTGAACAGCTTCAACGGTATTTTTAACAGCTTCAACGTATTCCCAGGTTGGGTGAAAGATGCTAACGGACAGTTAGTCAACGGCATGACTACAGACAATGCAAAGAATGCAGTCAAATACTTGAACGAGCTTTATAAGGAAGGATTAATTCCTAAAGAATTCGCTTCAGATGACAATATTTATGCACCACTTTCGAACAATCAAGCGGGTATTTTCTATTTTGCATGGTGGGCGCCATACTGGCCAATTATTAATGCTGTAAACTTGACGGACGAGAACGGCAACAAAGTCCCTCAGAAAGATGCAGATGGCAATGAAATCA
Organism: Paenibacillus sp.; assembly: GCA_044353165.1. Classification (GTDB taxonomy): domain Bacteria; phylum Bacillota; class Bacilli; order Paenibacillales; family YIM-B00363; genus JBILCM01. The sequence continues at coordinate 60,827 of JBILCM010000001.1, read as the reverse complement.
AGAACGCCGAAGGTCAAGTGCAATACGTGCAGACACAAGTGGCTGACTGGGTGCCAGCCTATATTCCAAGCGGATCGGCTGATGGTTCCAAAGTAAAGTTGAACGGAACAGGAAAACCTGGACTGTACTGGGCTGTAAGTGCTGATTTTGAACAACCAGAAATTTTAATCAAAATGTTGAACCAGTTCTATGAAAAATTTGCTGGGGAGCAAGCAACGGCGGACGCAGAGAAATTCATCTCCGGTCCGAATGGCGAAAACTACTGGCAGTTTGCATTCCCATACAACTGGGATATTAACAAAGATATTCCGAACTATGAAGCATATTTGTCTGCAATTGCATCACGTGACGAAACGAAGCTGCAGCCAGGTGGAGACTTCGGTAAAGCTGTTCGTTATACCCAATTTAAAGATGTTCTAGCTTATTTGGATGGCGACCGCACGTTACCTAAGTGGCAAGCTTATGCAGCATTCGGTCCTAACAGTGCGCATACGATTTATGTCGATGCCATCAAAAACAGCAATCTTCAAGTTGGGGATTATTTCGGACCTTCCTCCCCAACGGAAGTTGAACTTGGAGGAGAGCTAAGCAAGATTGTTCTCGAAGAGTATGTCAAGATGATTACATCCAAAGGGGACTTGGATGCGCAGTTCGCAGCATTCGTAAAGAAATGGAATGATGCTGGCGGTGCCAAAGTCACAGAAGAAGTGAATGCATACAAGAAATAATCCATCAGTATAATCGTGCTACGGTGAAGAGGGATTCGTTCCCTCTTCAATATTTATCTAGGAGGGGTGAGGATCATTGTTGGATTTGACGATTCCTAAATTTATTTCAGAGCCGAGTCCCACGTTAATGATTGCGATTGTAGCGGCGTTAATCATTCAAGCGGTGATAATCGGCGTGCTTATATTGAAGGAGAGGAAACGATGGAGCAAAGATTATTTAATCAACCAATTCAGCTATCACTTGATGCTTACACCGGCCGTAGTGATCTTAACGATTTTTTCATATTTGCCGCTTTATGGAATTACGATCGCATTCAAAAAGTTCAAACCGCGTGAAGGTATATTCGGCTCCCCTTGGAATGGATTGGACAATTTTAAACGGTTGTTATTATCTAGTGATATTGATCGTATTTTTGCGAATACCGTCTTTATCGCTGTCATGAAGATTGCAGCAGGGATTATTATTCCGTTATTATTTGCACTTCTCTTAAATGAAATCCGCAAAAAATTGTTTGTGCGCACGGTACAAACGTTAGTATATATGCCGCACTTTTTGTCTTGGGTTATTGTATCAGGCATTCTGCTTGAGATTCTCAATCCGAATCGCGGGTTTGTCAATAATTTCATTGTATGGTTAGGTTTTGAGCCCATTTATTTCTTAGGCGAGTCAGGCATGTTCCCTTATTTATTAGTCGCTACGGATTCATGGAAAAACTTCGGATACGGCACGATCATTTACCTCGCTGCATTAACGAGCATCGATCCAACATTATATGAAGCAGCGATCGTCGATGGGGCGAATCGACTTCGACAATTATGGCATGTCACGTTACCTGGCATTATAAATATCGTCATTCTTGTGACCGTATTAAGTCTAGGCGGTGTGTTGGATGCCGGATTCGATCAAGTTTTCAACCTTATCAATCCGCTGGTGTATTCGACGGGTGAAATTCTGGATCTTACTGTATATCGACTCGGTATTGAGAAAGCGCAGTTCTCGTTAGGTGCAGCTGTAGGTTTGTTAAAATCCGTTATTGCATTCTTCTTGATTATCATATCGTATCGTCTCGCCTATAAACTGACAGGTTACAAAATTTTCTAGAGGAGGAATGGCTCCGATGATCAAACCGTCTTTATCACGCGTCATATTTCAAATATGCAATGTGACCATTCTCTCCATGGCTGCACTCCTATGTTTGTTGCCGATTCTGCATGTGCTTGCACTGTCGCTAAGCAGTGCCGAACAAGCTGCTAAAGGACTTGTCGGTATTTGGCCTGTTGATTTTACGTGGCGTTCATATGAATACGTAGCGCAACGTTCAGATTTTTGGCAAGCGTTCCAAGTTTCATTCATGCGTATTGCGATTGCATTGCCATTAACGTTGATTGTTACTGTGATGACGGCGTATCCGCTATCGCGGTCAAGCCGCAAGTTTCGCGGCAGAATGATTTATGTGTCTTTGTTGATCATTCCGATGTTATTTGGCGGTGGATTGATTCCATGGTTTTTGACGATGAAAGCCGTCGGCATGACAGGTACGATCTGGGGACTTGTGATTCCGGGACTTGTCGTTCCTTATTATTGTATTCTGCTCCTTAATTTCTTCCGCGAACTGCCGGACGAGATGGAAGAAGCCGCATTGATTGATGGCGCAGGTCCCATGGGTGTATTGTTCAAGGTGTTCATTCCCACCTCCACACCTGTCCTTGCCACCATTAGTTTGTTCATTATTGTCAGTACGTGGAATGAATGGTTCCAAGCGATTATCTTGATGAGTTTCCCGGAACAGTATCCGTTACAAACGTTCTTGCGTTCGATTCTGGCTCCCCCCGTATTGATTAACACGACTTCTGTTGAAGACCTTGAACAATTGAGGGAAATTTCGGACCGCACATTAAAAGCGGCGCAAATTTTCATCAGTATGATCCCTGTGTTAGTCGTCTATCCGTTCTTGCAAAAATACTTTACCAAAGGAATTGTCTTAGGTAGTGTCAAAGGTTAATAAAAGGATCATTCAAAAAAATAACAGATAGGTATGTGAGTACCCATATGCATATTCAAGACCAAATCGTATCGTATACGCATCACGCTGCGGCATGGAGTGATAAACACTCGAACGTTGCGTTTTCCTGGTCTAACGAACACCAGTCGGGTGTACAACATCTACAAGCCGTCATTGGTTGGTACGGAACGATCATTGCCGATCAGTGTTTGGACTGGCATCTTGCTGAGCATGGGAATGTCCTGAAACATTTAGTTATTCATCGTGTGTTCCGACCAGAGAAAATAGAGGAAACCCTTGAATTTGAAGATGTGCGCATGGTCACGACCTGCGCCTATCCATCACGCAATGCGCTGATTATTGAACATCGTGTAACCAATCATTCTGCTGCTATACGACAGTTGACACTATCATATACGTACCCAGGCCAAGGCGTAAGACCGGATTGGGAAGGTCCATTCCCGATAGGACATTTTGTAAGTCTTGAGGGTGAAATGGAGGGTTCATGGAGCACGTTGTTCCAGCACCGTGAACACGGAATCAATTATGGTTGGATTGCGGCATTCGTGGCTGGCATGAACGAAGGCGCCAGCCTTGAGATATGTTGTATTGCCGATCTGCGACCTCAGACATTCGTGCTCCATCCGAATGAGACGCATACGTATCGAACGGTCATGGCGTTCGGATACAAGCGAGGCGATACCCGAAAACATTATCAAACAGCAAAATCTTTATTGAACCAAGGTTGGACGTCTGCAGACGAAACGCAACGTCTCGAGTTATGGTTTGATTCGCTTCCGCCTATAGCGCAACGGTTTCAAGGTAATGCCACGTATGAGCGAATGTATATTCATGCTGTGACGCAGTTAAGAAGTTTGTTTATCCAAGGGGATGGCGGGTATACAGATCATATGCGCATTCCTTACACGACCAAACACGGCTTAGCCATCGCATTTTTCTGGGATACCGCTTTTTCGGTGATGGGCGCGTTGCATTTTGATGCACAGATGTGCCAAGAAGCAATCGAAGCGTTCGTCAACAATGTGGGTCCTCGCGGTAGTATGCCCGGAACGTTAGCAGATTCCCATCGCGCTGGTGAAGGGCAAGCGCCAATCATGAGTCGGGCAGCTTGGAAAGTATTCGAGAAGAGGCAAGACGTTGCATGGTTAGCCCGAGTGTATGAAACTTTAGCGGGTTATATCGAGTTTTGGTACACATATCATGCATCTGCACGCGGAATCGCCAAGTATTATAATGCAGGTCAAATCGCAGATAACGACGCAAGATTCGATGCGTTATACGGTGAAGAACGTTCCAATCAACCCGTGGACCGGATCGAGTCACCGGATCTGAGCTCGTTCATGGTGGTCGAAATGATCGCGTTGTCGAATATGGCAGAAGCTCTAGGGAAGACAGTGGAAGCGTATCATTGGCGCATGAAAGCAGATCAGTTGTCGCAGCAAATCGTTGATTTGTTTTTCTTTGAAGAGGATGCCATTTTTTTGGACGTTGTTGAAGGGACGAAACAAAAGTTCAGCGGCGTCATTACACCCAATATGTTTTTGCCGATTTGGGCGGGTGTCCCCTTGCCGCCTGAACAGCTCCAGCGCTTGATGGAGCGGCATATGCTCAATCCGGATGCATTTTTTCGTGAATATCCTTTCCCCAGCCTAGCGGCGAATCATCCCCAATATGATCCGAACAGTTATTGGCGCGGACGACTTTGGCCTCATATCGTTTATATGATGATCGAAGCACTTTGGCGTGCAGGGTATCATCAAGAGGCGGATGGGGTGGCCGACCGGTTACTCGAGATGTTCAGTCAAAGTCCGTGGATTCATGAATGTTATAACTCCCAGACGGGTGCCGCTTTTGATGAGCATACCGGCATGGGATCACCGGATTACAATTGGAGTTTAGCGACAGTGATCAATCTCTTATTACAAACATACAAGACCTCTCATTCTGTTATTTAAGGAGCTAGCACAACATGAAAACAGTGAACGCGTCCTCGTCAATCAAACTTCACGGCGATTGGTTTTTTGCAACGGATCCGCACGTAATAGACGATTGGAGCCCTCTACATTCGCCGATTCCGACATCTCTCATTCAAGTTCCTGCGTCTTGGGAAGAGCAAGGCATTGGGGACGCGCCAACACATACACCGATTGGTGCATGGAAACGAACCCACGCTTATGAAGGCGGCGGTTGGTACGTGCGTCACATCACGATTCCCCAAGAACATGCGAACCATAATTGCACATTGTCGATTCATGGCGTGCGTTGGTTTACGAAAGTCTGGTTGGACGGACATTACGCCGGGGAAGGAGAAAGTTTGACGACTTCCCATCACTTTGATTTGACACCTTATGTCAAAGCAGGAAGCGAGCAAAAACTCGTCATCTTCGTCGATAACCGGATGTTGTTAGATATGATCGAAACCCATATCCACTCTTATCAGACGTCGAATACGTGGGGTGGAATTACGGGCGGGGTAGAACTTTCTTTTGTGCCGGCCACACACGTGCGCAATCTCAAATTGAACACTGCGCATCACCCGAAGTCGGTTTCTTTACAAGCGGAAGTGTTCAGTAAAGAGGCGACCGAAGCGACGATCCATCTGGAGGTGCTGGACGGATCGATCTCGATGGGCACCACACAACAGCAAGTATTCGTGCAGGAAGCCGGCGGTGCCATCCCGGTCACGATGGACCTGGGACTCGATGATCAAACGCAATTATGGTCCGATCACAATCCGAAATTATATACGGCGCGCATCCGCATCATCCGGGATCACCAAGTCATCCATGAAGTGAACCAACGTATCGGTATTCGCAGTTTCAAACCGCAGCATCGCCATCTACTACTGAATGGCAAACCCGTTTTTTTGAGAGGATATGCGGACTCCTGTATCTTCCCGTTGACAGGTTATCCAAGTTGGGACGTCGAGCATTATCGCAACCAATTCCGTACGGTCAAAGCGTATGGCATCAATCATGTGCGTCTACATTCTTGGACTCCCCCTGCACCGTTCTGGGAAGCTGCCGATGAAGAAGGCATGATCGTGCAGACAGAACTTCCGTATTGGCCAAGATTTTATGGCAACCGATACAAATCAGTAGATAACAAGGAACATCAATACATCATTCGCGAATTAAAGCGTATTTTGGAAGCATTGCACTTTCATCCGTCATTCGTCATGTTGTCTCTGGGGAACGAATTAATTACGAATGACGGTCATCCGGATTTGAATCATATCGTAGAATTGGCCAGAGCGTTAGATCCGCATCGGCTGTACACCGACAATACGGGATTTGGCCATTTGCCAGCCTTGGATCGTGAAGGAGATTATTTCCTACCTACGTTAAATTTCCACCCTCCATATGGTTGGGACCAGACAGCTACACCAGATACGACGGAAGATTATTATGCCGTCACCCGATTGGAGAACAAACCGCTCATTGCACATGAACATGGGCATTATTCGATGTACTTTAATCCGCATGAGAAGAAGAAGTACACCGGTGTCATGAACCCTAGCTTTATCGACGTCAATATGGATTCCATACGTTCGAAGGGCTTGGCGCATCGCATCGATGATTTCATTGCAGCTTCAGGTGCGCATCTGATTCGTTCGTTGAAAGAAAATTTCGAGCGGTTGCGTCGGACACCGAATTTAGCGGGCGTTCAATGGCTGGATGTGCGTGATTTCCCGGGTCAAGGACACGCGGTGACAGGAATTCTTGATATGTTCTGGGATAGCAAAGGGTTGATTGATCCTGCGAAATTCAAGTTGTTTAATGGTGATCAAGTGCTGCTCATGAGGTGCAAGTCGCGCACATTTTTTATGGACGATGACATTGCTGTCGATCTGGATTTGTCTAATTATGGTGATGCAGACGTTGAAGGGGCAAATGTGGATTGGGAGGTCTTAGATGACCAACAGCGTAAGGTGAGCAGTGGCATATTCAAATGTCTTCAGGCACCCTTAGGTGCTGTCAGTTTATTAGGCCGTATTCATTTCAGTTATGCTGCAGACCGTGCGAGTGCGTTACAACTGAAAGTGAAACTCAAGACACAAACCATACAACTCGAGAATGACTGGGAATTCTGGGCTTATCCACGTCCCAGACTTCATCCGAAAACGTCGCGTATTTGGACCGATATTCAATCGTTGCGCACGACGCTTTATGGAGCGATCTATTCGTCCGATATGAAATGGGATATCGGCGGCCACGATTTCAAACCTGAACGTGTGGATTTAGCGATTGTTGACCAATTGAATACGATGTCGATTCAACATTTGGTGGACGGAGGAACCGTCTGGTTGCAAGCGCAATCCGACAAGCAACATGATGAAGTTCATACGCGATACTTGCCGATCCATTGGAATTATTTGTTGTTCTGCGGCATCAGCGGGAACTCATTAGGCATGATCATGGATGAACATCCTTTACTGCGTAATTTCCCGCACGATCGCTTCTCGAACTGGCAATGGTTCCATCTAGTTGAAGCTACACCTGCGATTTGTGTTGATGCATTGCCGCAACTGCAACCCATTGTAGAAGTGATCGATACATTTAATCGTGCCAAGCGGCTCGCTTATGTATTCGAAGTGAACGTCGGCAAAGGCAGATTATTCATCTCCACATTCAAGATGTCTCATGCCAACGATCTGAAGAGGCCCGAGACGAATTATTTGTTTCACGAATTTCTACACTATTTGTTATCCGACCAATTTCAACCGAAAACAGAGATGACCGTCGGACAACTCGTAAGTATGTTCAAGATGAAGTTGAACTGGTAAGCTAGAGATATCGTTGAATGGCATTGTAACGAGGAGTAATGAATATGAATTGGTTATGGAAATCATCGATCTCAAGACGCTTGTTAGGTGGATTCATCGTCTTTTTGGTTCCGATTGTTGCCGTCAATTTATTCTTCAATTACTCCTCGTTCGTGATTGTAAAGCAGAACGTCTTTGATTCTTATCAACATGCGTTGCTCTTGCAAGTGACCAAGTTAGAGAACAATCTGAAGAAATTTGAATCCAGCGCGTATGCACTGGCTGTCGATCAAGATATCAACGCGCTCAATCAGTCGCCGAATAATGTCGATCTCGTCAACCGATATGAAGAGTTGGTCAAGCGTCTTGTGCTCTTCTCAAGTACGAATGAGTTGGATGGCAACATTGCCGTAGTGACTCAAATGAAAGGTCGTGTTATCAGTTCGTCAGGACAAGTCTGGGTTCTCGACCGTTATCCGAACATCATGGAAAAAGTGAGAATGTCTGACCAAGCCGTCGGTTGGATATACCAGCCGTATATGTTGCCTGTTGGGGGACAGGAGTCGGAAGTGATCTCGTTCGTCGCACACAACCAACAACAGAACGGGGTGTACGTCATTGTCGATATTCCAACGAACAGTTTAAAACGAGAACTGAGCTCGATCGTGAATCGCGAAGAAGCAATAGCCTTCTTGCGAACTGCAGATGGGAACATGCTCTACAGCACGAAAGAGACGAGTATTCAAGACATCGACATTGCATCATCGATCATGGAAGATGTGCAGCAAGGTCATTTTGAACTTAACTGGAATGATATGGATTACCAAGTGATTTATCACACGTCTGAATATACGGGTATTACACTGGGCATGATGTACCCGTTAAAAACATTCATGCAACCAATTTTGCAATCGCGTTATTTGATGTACTCGTTCGTGATTGTTTTGGGGTTACTGGTCATCGTGTACACGTTCTTAACGTATCGCAGAGTATTGGCGCCTACCCAAAAATTAATTAATGCGATGCAGAACGTCAGCAAAGGAAACTTTGATTTCGAAATCGATGTCAAAGGGAATGATGAGTTTTCGTTCATGTATCATCAATTCAATCGCATGACGAGTAAAATTAATACGTTAGTGAACGAAGTGTACATTGAAAAGCTAAAGCAACAGCAAGTTCAGTTGAAATTATTGCAGTCGCAAATCAATCCCCATTTTCTCTACAACTGTCTCAACATGAATTACCAAATGGCCAAAAGCGGCAATGTAGAAGGCGCATCCGAGATGTCACTTTATTTGGGCAGATATTTTCGGTATGCGACAAAATCGAACAAAGACATCGTCACGATGAAAGAAGAATTGGAGAACGTCGAGACGTATTTGAAAATACAAAAAATTCAATATGAAGATAAGTTTGAATATGAGTTTCGTGTGCCGGAACATTTGGCCAATGTAGAAGTCCCACGCCTCTCGATTCAGCCGATTGTGGAGAATGCATTCGTACATGGCATTGAAGCCGACGAGAAAACGTCCAATCACCTTGTTATTTATACAGAAATCCAAGACCATGTGCTTCTGTTGATCGTAGAGAATGATGGTAAAACCCCTAGTGATTCGGATATCGAACGCATTCAAGGAAGTCTGGCCGTGATGAATATCGAAGAAAGTGGCGTTGGATTGAACAACACCCATTGGCGGTTAAGATTGAAATATGGGGAACAAGCGGGACTGCACATGGAACCACGCAAGGGTGGCGGGACCAAAGTTTTCATTCATATCCCTTATCTTCAGCCACAGGACGGAGGGGAAATCGTTGTATAACTTGTTGGTTGTCGATGATCTAAAGAAAGTTGTGCATGGGTTAGTCTACGACATTCCATGGAGCAAGATTGATATTCACGAAATTCATAAAGCGTATTCAGCGCGTGAAGCATTGGAAGTGATGCACAAAAACCGGATTGATATCGTCATTACCGATATCCGCATGCCTGGCATGAACGGTATGGAGTTGATTCAAAAAATAAAAGAAACATGGAAGTATTGCAAAGTTTTGATTTTATCCGGTTATGACGAATTCGAATACGCCAAAACAGCCATCGAACTGGGCGTCTTTCGTTATCTAACGAAACCGTACCCTTATGAAGAATTGCTCGAAGAAGTTCGGCTTGCGATTATCGATATTGAGCAACAACTGGAGCAGAAGAAGGCACTTGAATTGGCACATGCGTATATTCGGGACAGTATCCCTCTTCTCAAAGAACATTTGTTGGGCCAAATCGTCCAAGGCCACACGGAAATTCTCAACCAAACAAAAATTTGGGAAAAGTACCCGTTTCGAGTTCAAGCGATGCATCCGACTTTACTGGTGATGATCAAGGTGGATCAATGGAAGAAAAAACCTGACGTTAATGAGATCAAAGTTAATGAAACCGCGATTCGTTATTTCGCGAAAGATATCCTGTTCTCTGATAAAGAAGCCATCGAGAGCTTTGTTGATTTGTATGGAGATTTGTTCATTATCGTGCAGTCCGTTAGTGAGGATCAGATTTTTGATGTACTACGTACGGTAAAAGGGAATGCTGTTTTGTTGCAACAAACGGTATATCGAACATTAGGCGCAACCATCTCGATCTATTATTCCGCACCATTTGACGCATTGTACCGGTTGCCGACGGTGTATATGAAAGTTAAACAAGTGGCTCAACGGGCTTTGTCTTTGCCGCTTGGGATGATTAAAGGAACAGATGACTTTACCGTGCGCGGTGCAAAGCATCAACTAGAACTCGCGGCTCACTTGCAAGCGTTCATTCATCAATCCTTGCTTTATTCAGAGAGTCCGGATACCGTCATGAAACAAATGGCTGGGTGGTTTGATCGGATCAAGTCCGAAGCAGAACACTCCTATGAATCTCTTATATCGGTATATCATTTAATCATATTGTGGATCTTGCAAGACAGCATGAAACGGGGATTCCGATTGGATGACTGGCTCGGTGAAGATCGCACGTTCTTCCAAGGTATCGATCAATTCAAAACACTTCACCAGATGCAAGATCAGACACAACACATGTTGGCCACGTATGAGCATTTTATCGCGAGCCAGGAATTCAAACAGTCCAATCATGTGATTGAAAAGGCGATCGAGTTTATTAAACAAAATTTTACGCGGGATATTACCGTGCATGATATTGCTGAAGAAGTGTATTTGCATCCGAATTATTTGTCACGATTATTTAAGAAAGTGACAGGGCAGTCCATATCTGATTTCATGATTAAATTGCGGATTGAGAAAGCCAAATATTTATTAAAGCAAGATGCAAGTACCAAAGTCTATGAAGTTGCGCATCAAATCGGTTACGAGAGCGTACCTCATTTTCAAACGATTTTTAAAAAAATGGTGGGGACGAGCCCAAGGGAATACCAATTGTCGCGTTCAAGTGAATAAAGACAGGAGGATGTGATGCGTATGCGAAATCGAATACGATTCTACGTGATCGTCAGCATGGTGAGCGGAGGGATTTTGCTATTGTCTGCCATGTACCTCACGCAGCGAGAAGATCCCATGGTTCCATTGCCTGCTCCAACGGGAGTGCCGGCTTACCAAATCATCGATGGGATCCCCCGATATGACCCTCCGATTACGCTGACACAAAACTATATCCTTTCTTCAACAGGGGAAAACCTGTTTGCACCGGGACATGATATTGATAACAATACTTATGTCCATTGGTCGCGCGATACGATGGGCATCATCTGGAAACCCAAATGGATTGCACATGATTTTGAGTCTGATAAACAAAAAATGAATTATGCAATTGCAAGTCGTAATTTGCCTAATGTGATCAAACGACCGGCTTCAGAAATTATTAACATGGCCAAGTTAGGTCTTATTCATCCGCTTGATGATCTTATTGAAAAGCATGCTTCACCTTTGCTGAAATATTTGCTCGCCGAAGCCAATCAATCCGTAGATGGCAAGTTGTTCGAAGCGACGACGTATCAAGGGAAAATATATGCGATGCCTACGATTTTGGACAAATGGGCAGGTAGCAATAACACCCATTGGATCCGTAACGATCTGCTTGATCAACTGGAAGCGGGAATGCCATTAACGATCGCTGCCTACGAGAAGGTGATGGCACGTTATAAAGCGGTTTACCCTAGCAAATACCCGCATTATATGCAAGTGATCAACGATCATAAAATACAAGGAATGGAAGTCGTAGCCAATGCGCTCGGTTCCTTCCCCCATGCTTGGTTAAAGAACGACAACAACACATTAATGTACGGCAGTATACAACCAGAGACGAAACAAGCGTTATCCAAATTACGCCAGTGGTATACATCTGGATGGATTGACCCGGAGTTCACCTTAAAAAAAGAAAATCAGGATTTTATTATGGGTAATGCCTTGTCGTTATATGGACCTTGGTGGTATGTGCACAGTGTTTTTTTGGACACGGTGAAACGCGTCCCGCAAGCCAAGATTTATCCGGTTCCCTTGTTTGTTGAAAATCGCAAGTCTTCATTTATTGTGAACTTTCCGTTTGGGGAAGGCATTGCCATAACGAAAGGAACGCATCATCCGGAGGCCGTCATCCTGCAGTTTAATGAATACGTAGAATCGTTATTCCGCTCACACGAGGATCTGCGGCAGAAGTTTGCTTTTAAATACGATAATGAACCGCTGGGGTTGTTGGATGGATACAAACGGGAAGGGCCGCAATATTTCAATTTTCCGAATGCCAACAATATTAACGAAACCGATTCTGTTCATTTGATCTTTGGGATGCGGATCAATCAACGGGTGACACAATTATATGATACGTACGCAAGAATCTATGAAACGATGAAAAAAGGGGAACAGATTCGCTCAGGAAGTCCAGATTGGTTTGAATATTCGGCGTTGGTCGAGCGAAAAAACATCGAAGGACATAACTTGAACATCGAATTGTATCAGCAACAAGAAAAGCAAGGGTTGTATGACAAATACGACGAATTTTTCGGTGCGCCGACAGACACCATGTTACAAAAAGGGGCGTATCTCAAGAAAATGGAGAAAGACGTGTTTGTCAACATCATCAAAGGTAACGTACCGCTTGAAGCATTCGATCAATTTGTTGAAGATTGGTATGCCAATGGCGGCCAAGAGATGACCAAAGAAGTCAATGATTGGTATCAACGCAAATAAACATTGTGGGGAATGGAGAGGATTACGATGAAATTTACTTACGTGCAACATGATATTAGCTTGGAATTAAACAAAGGGATTGCAAGTATTGCAAAAATGTATGATGGGCACGAAATCCTACACGACGGCTTAAAAATCAATTTGGCTGAGATGCTTCCGGTGAAGGAATTTCAAGCGAAACAGTTAAATTTATTTTGGGTATTACAGTCCTCCGCTCGGTAAAGTGTTGGTCGATGGTGAAAGCTTTATGTGTCAATCGTTCGAACGTGCTAACGATGAAGATTTCTACGGCTTTGGTGAGAAATTCATGGACTTGAACAAACGCGGGCTCGTGCATGAAATTTGGAACGTCGACCCTGCCAGCACGATGACGTATCGTTCTTATAAGAATGTACCGTTCTTTATGAGTACCAAAGGGTACGGCATCTTATTGAATCAATCGACGAAGTCGTTCTTTGACATGGGGTCCAAATCATCGGAGTCTTACAATATCAAAGTGCATGGCGATATGTTGGACTATTATGTGCTGCACATCGACCCCGTGTGGATGAATATGAAAAGCTTGGTGTGCAATCTGGAGTGGGGCGATAATTTCAGTCAACATGAGCGCATGGTCCAAGAGATGAGGAGCTTAGGCTTCAAGTTGAGTCTATGGGTTGCGCCTTACATACCGCAAGATTGCCGATTGTACGAAGAAGGCATCCAAGGCGGGTATTTCCTGCAAGATGGTGAAGGCAACGTCATTGTGAATGAAGGACCGATGAATTTCTGGTCTGCGCCTTTCGTGTATGTCGATTTCACCAATCCGCAAGCGGATCGTTGGTTTAAAGAGGAAATTAAGCGTGTGATTCGCGAAGGTTGTGACGTCATCAAAGTGGACTTAGGAGAACTAGGTCCGGATGAAGCGGTATATTATAACGGCATGCGAGGCATAGAAGGACACAACTTTTATACGCTAGAATATTCGCGGGTCGTGTTCGAGGCCACGCAAGAAATCAAGGGTCATGAAGCGATGATCTGGGTGCGTTCGGGTTTTATCGGTTCACAGAAATTCCCTGTTCATTGGGCAGGGGACGTGCGTTGTAATTATCCGAATATGGCCGGTCAATTGCGCGCGATTCTGAATGCAGGGATGAGTGGATTTGTATTCTTCAGTCATGATATTGGCGGGTTTGTCGGCGAACCTACACCGGATCTCTATGCTAGATGGTATCAATTCGGGATGTTTACATCGCATTCGCGTTGCCATGGCGGAGCCAAACACGAACCATGGCAATACGGGGAAGAAGTGTATCAGATCTGCAAGAAATATACAGAACTGCGTTACAGCTTGTTGCCGCAAATATACAGCAGTGCCGTTCAATGCGTGAACCAAGGCGAGCCGATGTTGAAAGCGCTCGTCCTTGAATACCCGCACGATTACAATGTGCGAAATCTGGATACGCAATATTTATTCACGAACGACATGCTGGTTGCACCTGTGTTTATGCAAGAAGGCGTGCGCAAAGTCTATTTACCCGCAGGGAACTGGATAGATTTTTGGACGAGGAAAGGATATACTGGACAGCAATGGATTGACGTGTATTGTTCACTCGATCATATGCCCATATTCATCCGTGAAGGCAGCATGATCGTGACGACAGATGTCAAAGATCATATTGAAGAAAACAGTGAGTGGGATACGCTTTATGTCGATATTTATGCTTCAAGCGGTCAAGGCTCGAAACATATTTATTGGTCCCCGACGGATTATGGCACCATCTCCTATGCCATGACGCCGTCTGGTATGCAGTGGAATGCCACGAACATATCTGCGAAAGTTCGAGTGAACGTGATTGAAGTCCATGTGTAATGATAAGGAACAGTTTGTTGGAAGGTGAGAAGATGAGACTCCGTGATCAAGTTACAGTCGTTACAGGTGCAGGCAAAGGAATTGGCAAAGGCATCGCTCATGAGTTTGTGCGCCAAGGCGCTTATGTCGTTATTGCCACGATTGAACCCGATGGTCAACGCGTCGCAGATGCGTTCAACCAGGAAATTGGCGATGAACGGGCTATATATATCCATACCGATGTCACATCCGAAGAGAGCATTGCCGCACTAGCTACACAAGTGGAACAACGTTATGGACGTGTGGATGCGCTCGTCAACAATGCAGGCGTTACAAGTTTTAAACCGATGCTTGAAGCAACGCTCAAAGATTGGGATTTCTTGATGAATGTTGATTTGCGCGGTGTGTTTTTGTGCAGCCAGAAGTTTATTCCGATCATGCAACGAGCGCGCAAAGGCTCTATCATTAATATCTCATCCGGCCATGCGATGGCCACGTTACCGAATACGGAGATGTACGCCGCGGCGAAAGCGGGTGTCAACGGCATGACGCGAAGCATGGCACTGACGTTCGGCAAAGACGGCATCCGCGTGAATGCCGTATGCCCAGGGTTCACGGAAACACCGCATCTGCGTCATTGGTTAGCCAGCCATTCGGATCCACAGGCAAGTGAGCGCGAGATGCTAGACTTGCACGTGCTCAATCAAATCGTAGATCCTCAAGACATCGCAATGCTTTGTGTGTACTTGGCTTCCGATGAATCCAAGAACTTGACCGGTTCGACCCTTGTTCTTGACGGCGGTGTGAGTGCACGATTGTATAACGCGAAGCTTATTTGACACTCCATTGGAGGAGAGCATATGACAAGAGTCGGCGTTGTGGGTTTACGCATGGGCATGAATCATGTTCAGGCGTTGCTTCACGGATTTCCTGAGCAAAAACTGTATGCGGTTTGCGACATGGACATGCAGCGCTTGTCGCAAGTGCCGGAGGGAATCGCGACTTATCAAGATTATTCGCAGTTTCTGCAGTCAGCGTCGATTGATGCGGTTGTGCTTGCCGTGCCTCATCACCTGCACGCGGAGATGACGATACGGGCTTTGCGCGCGGGGAAACATGTATTAGTTGAAAAACCGATGGCCCATACGACGGAACAATGTCGAGCCATGCTCGCGGAAGCGAAGCAGCAGAAGAAGACGCTCATGGTCGCACAAAATTGGCGTTACACGTCTTGGAATGTGCATGTCAAGAACATCATCGATCGTGGAGAGTTGGGGAAGATCGAGATGGTGCGTTCGGATTGGGTGCTGAATTTCCACGATTTTTACCCTAAGGGACATTGGATTTACGATGGTCATTTGTCCGGCGGGGGTGCGGTGATCGGTCTCGTTGTACACAATTTGGACTTCTTGCGCTTTGTGTTCGGTGAAGTGAAGCGAGTGTATGCGCAAAACAAGTATACATGTGACCGCTCTCTCCATGATGCGGAGAACATCTCGATGATTCAATTTGAATTCGCATCGGGAACTTTAGGCCAAATGATGACCTCAACTACACCATTCGTGAATGAAGACGCAGGACCGCTTCAAGTGTATGGGGACCGTGGAGCGTTATTTGTCGACAACAAAGGGAACATGAAGATCGTCACGAGCCAGACGACATCAGCTGTACTAGCCCATGAACGTCAACTCGAGGATGTCGCCATACCGGATTACGGAAATTTTACGTTGAACCAAATGAACCATTTTCTTTCCTGTATCCAATCAGGTGAACAGCCGATCTCAAGCGGGGAAGACAACATCCGGACGATACAATGGGTGGAAGCGATTTACGCATCGGCCAGGACGGGCATGCCTGTTGTGATGTAGTGTTCTATAGGGAATATGAGAAGATGCTGAAGCGCAATGGCTCAGCATCTTTTTGTCGTCAAAGATTTCTGGACTTCATCCTGTATTGATGAGGTTTGTAGGTGTGTTCCAGAATACCATCGCCATGCAGCACATCCAGGCCACTGGAACCTCGCGTGGAATGATAACACCAGAATAAATCTCCATTCCCGCCGAAGTCTTCCATCGCTTGGAACATCGCCTGCCAATACACTTCATGGTTACGATGTGTATTGTATTCCCCCATGACGAACGGTTTCCCTACAATATGATGCGAATCTTCAATCCATTGTTTAACATGATCATAACGGATGGCAAGTGAAATGAACATTCGCTCGTGTGACTTGTTTGTTGGTATTCGAGTCATGAGAGTGTGTATGACTACACACCGGAATAAGCCATAAAACCGCCATCTACAGGCACTGTGATACCCGTAACGAAACCAGATGCCTGTTCATCTACGAGCCACATGAGTGTGCCAAGCAAATCTTCTGGACGCCCAAACCTTCTCATCGGTGTATGGGTAATAATCTTTTTGGATCGTTCGGTGAGGGTTCCGTCTGCATGGGTGAGCAACTTACGGTTTTGTTCTGTCAGAAAAAAACCGGGAGCGATGGCATTCACACGAATCCCAACGTCGCAAAAATAAACGGCTAACCACTTCGTCAAGTTGTCAATCGCGGCCTTGGATGCACTGTAGGCAGGCACTTTGGTCGCTGGTCGGGGTGAGGCCATCGAGGAAATATTGATGATAACAGCACCTTCTTTGTGCAGCATTCGTCTGCTGAATACTTGACAAGGGATCCAAGTCCCTAACATGTTCAGATCGAATACATGTTGAAAACCTTCTCGTGTGATGTCGTAGATCGTCTTTACTTCAGGGTTGTCTAGATCATGGATATTCAATACTTCATTGGATGTATTCCCATCAGGGTGACCGCCGCCCGCTCCATTGATGAGAATATCGCATGAACCGAACGTCTCAATCACAACGCGCTCTGCCTCTATTACACTCTGTACATTCGTCACATCACAACCGAGAGCTATTGCTTGGCCGCCGCATTGTTTGATGTGCTCTGCGACTTTCCTACCTTTCGCCTCTGTGCGGTTTAGAATCACGATGTTGACTTGGTGTTTGGCGAGTTCCAACGCCATGGCCTGACACAATACACCGCTTCCTCCGGTGATGACAGCGGTTCGACCTTGCAAGTGTTTTAAATGGGTCATGTTCATTACCTCAACAGTTGTTTATTTACTTCCGCCTTCGAATGATGAGCGGATGTCGATTGGATTGATTTCATATGCGGCGAGCACCGCTTGATCGAGTACGATGCCGTGGCCTGGTCGATCCGATGGAATTCCGATGCCGTTGTTTACGGTGATTGGAATCTCCAATATGCCTAATTCTGTAAGCGAACCGCCCACGACATTCTCAAGCATAAACCCATTCGTGACACCACAGAGCAAATGGATCGAGAGCTCCATCATGAAATGGGGGGCAACTTGTTTTCCATAGGCGTTCGAAAGATGAGCAATTTTGTGCCATTCCGTAATCCCTCCAACGAATGCCACATCGGCTTGCACAATATCGACCGCGTTCGCCTTCAGATAATCAAGGAACTGGTATTTACTGTACAAACTTTCGCCAAGTGCAATTGGGGTGCGGATAGCATTCTTTAGAAGTTGGTGGCCTTGGATATCATGGTACAACAACGGTTCTTCAATCCATCCCAAATGCAGCGCATCCAACATGGAGGCTTTACTAAGGGCTTCTGCTACATTCCATTTTTGGTTTAAATCGACGAGAATGTTACCGTGGGGGCCAAGGCGTTCTTTGGCTTTGCGAATGCGTTCGATGTCCTCTTCTATATGTTCTTTGCCGATTTTGATTTTGACGGTCTGGTACCCTTGCGCCTTATACTGATCGACGCGATCCATGAGTTGTTGAACCGTATCATGATCACTCAAATTAATTTCACTAATATAAGAACGTATATGGGTTTTTGCGCCGCCTAGCAATTGATAGAGCGGTTGTTTGTAGTGCTTGCCCATGAGATCCCATACCGCTATATCGATCGCAGCGATCGCCATGGAGTTTACGCCCAAGCCAAGACGTCTTGATTGGCGATGCAGCTTTTGCCAGATCGCCTCATAGGCTAACGGATCCATACCGATGACTAAGTTGGCAAGGTAGTCTTCAATCAAAGTTTTGATCGCTGTTCCGCCGATGTCTACCGTATAACTAATTCCTGTGCCGACCAGACCAGAATCGGTTTTCAATTCGACGACAATAAGTTCCAATGCTTTCACTTTATTCGTAGCATCTTCCCAAGGCACACTTGGTGGAATACGGTATGCATTGGTCTTTACGGATATAATTTTCATCACATCATTCTCCTAACATTCGATAATGGCTTTGATCACGCCGCTAGTCGGTTGTAACCATGCTTGGAAAGCATTGATGGCATCGTCCATTGGAGCTCGGTGCGTAATATAAGAAGAAGTTTCTACATGGCCTTGCTGGATGCATCGTATCACGTCTTCGAAATCGCTGTTCGTCGCTGCCCGACTGCCTAGCAATGTCAGTTCTTTCTTATGAAATTCGGGGTCATGAAAGCGTATGTCGGCTTGCACGAGACTGACATACACAACGTTCCCGCCATGCGCTGCATAAGAGAATGACTTCATCATGGAATCGGCATTCCCCGTTGCATCGATGACCGTCGTGGGCAGGTCACCATTCGTCAGATCGTACAATGCTTCCATGACATCCGAAGCGGCCATGATACCGTGATCCGCATGCGCCCAACGTTTGCTCGTTGCCAATCGCTCCTCATTCGTATCCATGGCGATCACGTGCGCACCAGCCAACTTCGCAAATTTCATCGCAGCCAATCCGATCGGGCCTGCGCCAATCACGAGCACAGCTTCACTTTTGGAAATATTAGCCCGTTTCACGGCATGAGCACCAATGGCCAAAGGTTCAATCAGTACGATCTGATCCAAGCTTAATTGACCGGTTTTCATCAAATTCTGCAGGGGAACGCTGATATACTCGCACATCCCACCGTCAATATGCACACCGATGACTTGCAATTTCACGCAGGCATTCGGTTTGCCGCGTCGACAAGCAATACATTGACCGCAGGCGATATACGGAATGACCGTGACCCGATCGCCTACCTGGAAACCTTCTTGATTATCATCAAGCGCAACAATTTCTGCAGCAAGCTCGTGGCCAAGAATGCGAGGGTAAGTGAAGAATGGCTGTTTGCCACGAAATGCATGATAATCTGTGCCGCAGATGCCAATTCTGTGGATACGAAGCAATGCTTCCCCTGATCGCCGTTGGGGCACAGGGGTGTCGACCGATTGTAATTGGTGAGGTTCCTTACACGTAATGGCCTTCAATCATATCCCTCCATTGTTGATGGTTTCACGTAAAGTCTTTACACGTCTCATCTTACAAGGAGGTTGTTATAAAATCGAAAGCAAAATAGTTTTCTTTGTCCGAAAAAATAACCGATATTGCTGTACAGATTCAGGGGGAATCGTTTACTATTTTGAGAGATGATGTTTATATGCATAGAGAGGATCCATGATGCAAAGTATTCCATTCGTAAGAAGTCAGAGTCTGCATGTGGATTTTAAAGATATTGTGATTGATCAACAGGAGTCGCTCGTGCATTATCACGATGCTTGTGAAATTGCGTTCTTTGAGAGAGCTGACATCGAACTTTATTTGAATGATCGCTTCTATGTTATAGAAGATGGGGATGTCATGTTTTTACAGGAGTATGATTCGCATCGGATACATTACAAGCAAGGAGAAGCTTACACGCGTTATGTGCTCAATTTCTCTAAAGCATGTATCGAAAGGTATTTAGATGCAATGGAGATGGATCACATCTGGGGTCAGCTCAACCGAGGGTTGGACGGCAAGGTGAGAATAACGAATCGGGAACAAAGAGAAGCGATGCGCACATTGTTCTCGTTTTTGTGGTCTTTGTCGCAAACAAGTTTGGAGTCGTCACACAAAGAGCTGATGATGCGTTGGAACACGTGCTCCCTGCTGTTCCTGATCTCCACTTTGCAGGAAAAAAAACAATGCGCGAAACTTCCGATGAAGGCACAAACCGTACAGTCGGTGATGACGTTCATTGATGAATGTTACCGTGAAGAGATTACACTGAAATCCATTGCCGAACATTTTCACCTGAGCAAGTATTATTTAGGCCATCTTTTTAAAGAAACCACACAAATGACAGTGATCGGGTACATCCATTTTCGAAGGGTGAGTGAAGCGAAGAAGTTATTCAAGAAAAACCCTGCATCGTCCGTCCTTGACGTCAGTATGGAATGTGGGTTTAATAATGTTCAACATTTTCACAGGGTGTTCAAAAAGTTGACCAAGCAAACACCTTACCAGTACAAGAGATTGACTTGAACGGCCTGAGTAAAATTATCTATTGTCGATTGCAGATGCCTCTTCGTTACTATACAACACCACGCCGTCATTGGTTATGTTTGCGCGCAATTCATCGTTATCCACTTCATCCCATCTTACAATATCGATGCGATACAACCCTGCGGCTTCTCTCAATCGAGTATGCAGCGATAACGGGATGTTGCTTCCGATCAAGGCAAGATCGATGTCTGAATTCGCTCTAGCGTATCCTCTTGCCCGGGAACCGAATAAAATGGCGGTTTTCACGGAGGGTTCTTGCGATAAAACTTCGATAATCCGATCCCTAATGTTGTTCGGAAGAACGCACATTGCGTTCAATCACCCCTTCGATCGTTATCAAGAGCGTCTTATTCAGACGCCCTTGTTGTGTATCGATACATTTCGTTGATCATTTTGACGGTTTGGCCATTCTCCCATACGAGCAAGAGGTCAGCCATCTTCGCTTGCCAGGCTGCATTCGCAGGGTGATTGGACAGATGAGCCATCGCCTTCTCGAAGTTATCAACTTCCATAAAGGCGAATAGAATGCCTTCATGGAAGTAAATATGGTACCGATGGATGCCGGCCACAGCGAATTGCTCTTCCAACGCTGGATCCACACGCTCGTGTCTTCGTTTGTATTCTTCCACTTGACTTGGATCGATCTGCAGTACGAAAGAAATGTGCTCCATCTTTGACCCTCCTATGGTTATTGAGTTCAATTTCCTATAACTACGCTTCGAATGTCCATCAATGTGCCTACTTTACGGAAAAGCGATGCATTATGTCCAACGGAGAGCGCACAATGATGTGTCAGTGACTCAGCAAACCATTCTTCCATGTAAGTGTCGGGATGTTTGCGGAAGCGAACGGGGGTCTGCGTATTGCCAATCTGCATGATCGCGCCGTCGGTGGATTCCCCTTCCCCGATGATCAATTTCAGCTTGCCATCGCCCGTCTGCGTAACATTCAGCGTGGTGATCGGTCCTTGCTTGACCTTGGCTTCTACCGATACGCCCGTCCCTTGTTTGCCATGATATAATCCCATGCCCCTTAGAATAGGTTTCCCTTCTGAGATCGCAATGTGGAACGGCCCATCGTGGCCAAGTAGAATCGTCTCATCCACATAGTCGACCACCACAATCTCCGAGAAGCTTCCCCCTGTTCCTAGCACGTCACATATTTTCATCGCGACGGCCGTCTTGAGATCCCCCTCGCCTGAGCATGGGATGCCGCGAGCGGTCAGCAGCGAATGTCCGACGATAAAACCACTCTGCAATTTCTCATATTCCCCGCCTGGTGCGCCGTGATAATAATATGTTAAGGCATCGAGATCATAGGCACGGACAAGTCGCTCTTGTGCGGCGGCTACACGGCAAGACCAGAGCATCTGCTCCTCCGTGGGTTTGCGTGCGATCGGATCGGATGGGGAGTCCCCGCTGATTTCAAACATGGCATTCACTTCTTCAAGCTTGGTCTTGACCTCTTGCTCGGTCACTTGTTTTAACATACGGTCGAGATCACACATTTCCAAAACTTCCACATGAAGTCCAGTCTGCGCTTGAATCATCGTAAAATCGCTATACATATCCAGCATGCCACTGTATGTGTTTCCTAAGAAGCCGAAGCGGCTGTATTGCAACGTGCGTTTCAGTGCAGCTGCACGCACCCACTCTTCAATTTCACGCCAGGCGCGAATCGCTTCCTTGCGTTCATGCGTTGTTTCATTGGTGAGTGAGATCGCAGGCGTGTAATCGAGCCCAAGCAGACCGTTCACGACGCGGAACGAAATACCGGCCCGGTTGAATGTGTTCGAGAATTCCGGGACAGGACATGCGCCACAATGCGCCAACCACTCCCCTGTAGTGGCTTGCGCGTAATTGATCCGCTCGGTCGGTTGTAGATTCAGAAAAATAACAGGTGCCTTGCAAATTTGGTGAACCGGCAACACAGAGGAACTTGTTGTATATGTGGCTACATGGCAAAACACAAGATCGACTTGGTTCCCGCTCAGCCATTCACCGGCTTTGCGACCTTCTTCCTCCGTGTCTACCAATCCATAGAAAAATACATCGGCCCAAGCAGACATTCTTTTCTCGATAAATTGACCGTATTCGATCAACCGTTCACGCAGACCAGGGAATTGGTCCCAATAGGCCCGCAATCCAATGGAATACAGTCCAATTCGTGGTTTTTTGGCAGCTTTAATAGGCGCTAACATGTCGATGCCTCCAATGGTGAGAATCCGTTGCTTTTTTATTTTAAACCTTTACGTAGAGAAGAACATCGAGTAATCTTGTGTAAAAATAACAGTTTCTTGGGAGGGAAAATAATGTCTTGGGAGCGTGCGAATCATGATTGGTCGAAAGATTCGGTCCGCATGATTTTAACCCCTTCTGTCTGGGCACATACGACGTTACATTATGTACAAGAGATCGGTTACTTCAGAACATTCGACGCTTATTACACGGAGCGGCAAGGATTGGCGTCCTACTTGCTCGTATACACAGTTTCGGGTCAAGGGAAGTTAACGTATCGCAACCACACGTATACCTTGAAAAGTGGAGATCTCTTCTATATCGATTGTTCAGAATATCAGTATTATGGCACAGTTGGTGAAGCGCCTTGGGAGATGCTATGGGTGCACTGGAACGGTGGTTCCAGCCGGGGGTATTATGAGCAATTTGTTGAGATCAACGGAGGGCCTGTCACCACAACGCTCATCCACTCTACATTTCCTGTGATGCTCAGGAAGCTGATCGCATTGCAACATGAGAAGAGCGTGCGAACAGAATTGCTGACCTCCCAACTGCTTGTGGACCTGATGACGGAATTGCTGCTTCACATTATGGATACGGAACAACTGCCAGAGGAACGGCCGGAATATATCGATGACATGATCAAGCGGATGAAACGCGATTATCGACAGAGGCTGTCGCTAGAACAATTAGCGAAAGATTGCGCGGTGAATAAATATCACCTGGCCAAACAGTTCAAACGGCATACCGGGTTCTCGCCGGGCGAGTTCTTGATTAGTTTACGAATGACAGCAGCCAAGGCGTTGTTGAAAGAAACGGACTTGACGATTGCCGAAATTGCGGATGCTGTGGGTATTGAGCATGTGAGCCATTTTATCAATTTGTTCAAGCGAAGGGTAAGCATTACGCCGTTGCGATTTCGACAGCAATGGAAAAAATCTTAGGAAAGAGGTGTTTCCTCATCATAGCATTCGTTATTGTAGGCGTGGTCGCGGCACTGGCTTTGATTCTTTATTTCAGCAAAACGACCCCTGGAAATAGAAGGTTTGATAACCAAATTCCAACAACGATGAATTTTTCGGGACGAGAGTCGATCGCCTTGTTGAAAGAATACATCATGGGCGGCGAGCAACGAAAACCGCGTAAACCCATCCCAATGGTGGAGTTTCATCCGGATTCATTCCGAATGCGCAACGATATCTCATTCGTCTGGTTCGGCCACTCCGCGCTTATGTTGAATTGGCGTGGCCGACTCATTCTGATTGATCCGATGTTCGGGAGAACGCCGTCACCTGTTCCTTGGTTTGGCGGCAATCGCTACAGCGGCAAACTGCCGTTCGATATCGATGCGTTGCCTCCGATTGACGCGGTGTTTTTATCGCACGACCATTATGACCATCTGGATTTTACATCTATTCGAAAACTCAAGGACCGTGTGAAACAGTTCCATGTGCCACTCGGTGTTGGTGCACATCTTCGACGGTGGGGTGTGAAGGCGGAGCACATCCATGAGCATGATTGGTGGGAAGAATGGATATGGGATGGCTTGACGATTGCGACAGCACCGGCGCGTCACTTTAGCGGTAGAAGCCTGACGGATCGCAACGCAACGTTATGGTGCTCTTGGATATTTGTTGATCCCACAACACGGATTTTTTATAGCGGCGATAGTGGGTATGGGCCTCATTTTCGCGAAATTGGGGAAAAATATGGGCCATTCGATTGGGCGTTCATGGAGGCAGGTCAATACAATGAGCGTTGGCAGGCGATCCATATGATGCCCGAGGAGACCGTTCAAGCGACAATGGATGTGCAAGCAAGCCAATTGGTACCCGTTCATTGGGGCGCGTTCACGCTTTCACTGCACGATTGGTTTGACCCACCGCAGCGCGTGGTGCAAGCGGCTAAAGATACAGGGGTGCAAGTCGTTACTCCGATGATTGGGGAAGTCGTGGATATTGCACAGCATCCTCTTCCTCTCCACCCTTGGTGGAAGCCTATCCGGGATGGTTCATAAGAGCAGATGAGTTCAGGGGATGGGTCCCCAAATTACAGGAACAGCTTCAGCTGCTCGTAATTTTTCCCCAAGACAGCCCTCGCATCGGCGGACAACCAGCCTTCCAAGAGAGAGGCATAAATCGAACGAAAATCGACGTTATAGATCAGGTCGCCATTGTTATCCAACTTGGTTAAGCTCGGATACTCTCCATAGAAACCGCCTCGCACGCGACTGCCTAGCACGAATACGGGCGCAGCCGCACCGTGGTCTGTGCCCTTGCTGCCGTTCTCCTTCACCCTTCTGCCAAACTCCGAATACGTCAACACCACAACGTTGCGATCCAAGCCATGCTGCTTCAGATCCGTGAAGAAAGCGCCGATCGTATCATCATACTCTTTAAGCAAATCTGCATGTTGAATACGTTCATCCGCATGATCATCAAATCCGCCAAGTTTCGCAAAAAACACGCGCGTCCCCGATTTTGAGGCGAGTAATTTGGCGATCAACTGCATGTCTTTGCCGAACGTGTGAGTCGGGTATTGCACCACATTGCGGTATCCGGATACGAGCGAGTGAATCGCATCTACACTTGCATATGCGTCCGCACCGCGCTGGGTTGCCACACTGATCTTGGTGTTGTTTAAATCCAAGCCGTACATGCGCTGGAAGGCACGAGCCATGCGATTTTTCTGTTCATCGGGCGTATTCGGATTGAGCCAATGGTACGTCTCGACCGCTTGTAGGATCGGCGCGCTGAGATTGGCGGTTTTGAATATTTTGGATGGATTGCGGCCGATCTCCAACGCTTTCAGCGGATTTACGTCTTTGCTTAACGCGGTTTCCATATATTTACCGATCCAGCCGGTGGACTTGATCACTTCGGGCACCGCCGTCTGCCAAATGTCTTGGGAACGAAAGTGTGAACGATTCGGCTGCGGATAACCGACCCCTTGCACAATCGCAAGATGACCGGCGTCGTATATCGTCTTCATCTGCTTGAAGCTGGGGTGGAAGCCGATGCCTCCGGTGAGCGGGAGGACATCTTTTTCTTTATACGCTAGCGTTGGGCGAGCGTCAAAATACGCGCCTTGTCCGTAAGGGATGAGGGTGTTGATGCCATCATTCCCCCCATCGAGTTGCACAATGACAAGAACAGGGTCCGATCCAGCACCCGAACCTAGGACTGGTTTGGTGAGAGGCAAAGTGTTCGCCGCTTTGGCTAAGTCAGGCCAACCATTCGCTGTGGATAATGCGGTTAGCAATGCCAATCCGCGCGTCAGAAATTGTCTTCGATTCATCTTCATCACACATCACCCCCTATTTCAATTGTGCTTCCGGACTGACCAGCATCAGATGGATCAAGCCGCGTAAGATAGTGTTATTCGCGCGCGCGGCCACAGCGCCACCAGATGTTTCGACGAAGTTGAGCAGTGCTTCTCGTGTCGTCTTGGACACCGGAGTTATACGCAAAAACCGCAGCCAAGCGTCAATCCACTGATGCACTGCCGTCAAGGTGGCGGCGGTTGGTTTCTCCAAAGTGGCAGGATATTTCTTCTCTTTGACGGCTGCGGCGGCAATCATCTCCGCGAATTGGTAGCGTGCGAGCAAGTTGCTTGAGTTTAACCAAGCTTCTCCCATCGGCCAACCATTCACATCGGGTGGGTAGTAGAGGTCTTGCCCCATTTTTTTCAAGTCATTGGTCAGTCGGTTTTGAATTGTTCGATCGAACGACCGCGTAATCCAGACGACATAATCCGCTGGCGTCTTTACAAGCTTCTGTCTGAGATTCGGATCCCAGAATTCATCCGATAAGAACAAATCCGTCATCACGTCACTGATTCTATAACGTTGTCGCAACCGTGCCGCCAGACGTTTCACCCAGGTCTCTGCCGGGGTCAACGTGGCAAAATGTTGCAACAGCTTCTTCACAATGAATTCGGCAAGCACCGACTGACGAAAGAGAACGTCCACCGTTTGTTCATCGTTGAACCTCCCGGTTTCGCCAAGAATCGACTTCGTGCCGATATCATGCAGTTTCAAGGAAAAAGCGACTTTCCCTGTCTTGCCATCGACCCGCCAACCGGTGAAGGCGCGAGCGACTTCTTTCACATCTTTCTCCATATAGTTGCCGATCCCGAGGGTGAACAACTCCATCAGTTCGCGTGCATAATTTTCGTTCGGTTTACCGACTTGGTTGGCGTTGGCGTCGAGCCAGATGAGCATCGCTGCATCACGGCCCACCAGTTTCACGAGTTCCTTGAAATCGCCAAGCGCGTAATTTCGCAACAAGTCGTTCTGCGTGATCATCGCAATCGGCAACTTCACTTTCTGAGCGCTCGTTGCAAAATGATCATGCCAGAAGAGGGTCATCTTCTCATGCAAAGGGGAAGGGGTCTGCACCATGCGGAAAATCCATTGCAACTGACCAACGCTAAGCTGGGCATACACTGTTGCGTCAAGCGAAGCGGATTGTTTGAATACGGCTGTAGCGGATGGGAACGACTCTTCAACGTTGATGAGGGACTTGCCCTGCACCAATCGCTTCACAGTCGCCTCTTTACCCAAGGCAAGTGCCGCAGCGGCCTCTTTCTCCGTTACACTGAACGCCGCGCGCATCATCAGATGCACGATCTCCTGTTCCGTCCATGATGCCATTGTTTTGCCCGCCCTTCAGCTAAATACACACATAATCTAATACAATTATAATGAATTTAAGATGAAAGCGCACCATATTTTTGCAAATGTTTTCATTGCTTACAGATCAAGTTTCCCCTACAATCGACCTTATGGATCTATGATGGGAGACGATGGTTTGATAGAAACAACTCGGAGGGATCACCTCCTCTTTGCTGTTGTTACGTTGTTGTACTGGGTGACGTTGTATACGTATGTTCCAATATTATCTCCTTATTTATTAGAAGTGCTAGGCGTAAGTGTCGTTTTTGCAGGAATTGTGCTGGGAAGCTACGGCTTTATGCAAATATTGCTGCGCCTGCCTTTGGGGATGTTCTCTGATCGGTTGCGGCGAAGACGTCCATTCATGGCGTTGGGGATGCTGACGGGAGCGCTCGCGTGCATCATGTTTGTCGTGGGCGAACAACCGGGTTGGGCGCTGGCCGCACGGGCGATGAGTGGGATTTGCGCATCGACATGGGTAGCGTTCACCGTGTTATACGCTTCCTATTACCCCAAACACGAGGTCGGTCGAGCGATGAGCACGATCAGTTTTTTGACGGTAGCGGGGCAACTGATCGGGATGGGAGTTAGCGGGTGGTTGACAGAGGCGTTAGGCAATCGTGCCGTATTTTATGTTGGAGCCGTGGCGGGGGCGATAGGGTTGCTTGGCACCTTCGCTGTGAAAGAACCGGCCGGCGGCGTAAGTCGGACACCGATTCGCTTGCCAGATTTGGCCGTTGTGATGAGGAATGTGTCGCTGTGGCAAGTGTCGATTCTCTCGATCTTGGCCCACAGCGTGCTATTCATTACGATGTTTGGGTTTACACCATCGTATGCAACGGCGGTGTTGGGTGCGGCGAGGCAAGACTTAACTTGGCTTAGCTTCGCATTCATGATTCCTCATGCAGTCGCCTCGTTGCTTACAGGGAGGCTGATTGCCCCCAAGATCGGCAGTTGGACGACGATCACGATTGGTTTTGCCCTGAGCGCATGCTGTACGCTGGCCATACCTTTCACATCGACAATGACTGCACTTTATTGGACACAAGCGGTGAATGGATTAGCACAAGGTTTACATATGCCGCTCTTCCTGGGGATGGCGATTGCTGGCGTGGCCCGTGAAAAACAGGCGACGGCCATGGGCTTCTATCAGGCTGTGTATGCTGCGGGCATGTTCGGGGGTCCGTTCACCGCAGGATGGATGAATGCCGCTGGCGGTCTGAATGCGGGTTTCTGGCTCGGTGGAGGCGTGGCATTGTTGTCCGTGGTGGTTACGATGGTATTCGCTGCATCGACATTGAAGTTGAATCGGAGTCAATCTCTTGGAGGATAAAGAGGTGGTACGCATGGAACGTTCCCGATGGAAAACAGTGATCTTATTGCTCATATGGCTCATGATTGCAGGAGGATTTATATATTGGAATCAGACCGTGTGGCAGGCGGGGCCAGATGACATCCGCAACTGGCTCTTGTCCGTGGGGTTATGGGCTCCAGCGCTCTATATCGTGATCTATACATTGCGGCCACTGCTATTGTTCCCGGCGTCGATCTTATCGTTAGCTGGGGGCTTTGCGTTCGGCCCGCTCTGGGGAATGATCTGGACGATTGTGGGTGCGACGGGCAGTGCGACCGTCGCATTCGCTGTTTCCCGTTGGTTTGGACGGTCGCTCACCGGCACATATGCGACAGAACAAAGTCGATGGTATCGCTTGCAAAAGGGTTTTGAACAAAGGGGATTCACTTATGTGTTGTTGATGCGGTTGATTCCGTTATTCCCGTATGATTTGGTGAGTTATGCCGCGGGTTTATCGCGCATACCCTTGCGGACGTACTTGGTCGCCACGGTAATTGGCATCGTGCCCGGCACGTTCGCTTTTAACTTCCTGGGTGCCAGCTTCGCAACGGGGGATTGGCGTTCGATTGCGATCGCTGCGGTGGTGTTCATCGCTGCCATACTTGTACCGTTATTGTTAAAAAACCGGTTCGAGAAGGGGGAGAGACAATGACACGGCCATACCATATCGTTGTTCTCGGAGGCGGCGCAGGTGGATTGACGGTCGCTGCGGGCGCAGCCAGTCTCGGCGCCCGTGTAGCGCTCATTGAGCGATCAACGCTTCTTGGCGGGGATTGCCTGCATCACGGTTGTATCCCATCCAAAGCGTTCATCGCTGCAGCAAAATCGGTGTATACCGCCAAAAAAACTGCAGCGGAGTTCGGGATTACACTGGATGGGGAAGCCGATTTTTCCGTTGCGATGACGCGGGTGCGGCAAGCGATCGCACACATCCAAGCCCATGATGATGTGGAACGGTTTCGTCGGATGGGCGTGGATGTGTTCCATGGCGTGGGCAGGTTCATCAACAGGACAGCGATCGAGACCGACGCCGGCGTCGTTGTGCGGGGCAAGCGGATCGTCATTGCGACCGGTTCGCGACCGGTCATTCCCTCCATTCCAGGATTAACCGAGTCGGGATACGTGACGAATGAGACGGTATTTTCTATAACGAAACGGCCGCGTCGGCTGGCTGTGATCGGTGGCGGCCCGATCGGCTTAGAGCTTGCACAGTCGTTCGCACGATTGGGCTCGGAAGTGACGGTGCTAGAAGCGGGACAGCGATTGTTGCCGCGAGAGGATGCGGAGGTAGCCGCTATCCCCGTGGCCGCGTTGCAACGCGAGATGACGATACACACGGGAGCCAATGTTTCTGAAATTCGAACGCAGGCGGATGGAACGAAGCTGCTTTGTTTTAAAGTGAATCATCATGCCGAAGAACAACAACTCGTCGCCGATGAAATCCTCGTCGCTGCGGGGCGACAACCGAACACACTGGGGATCGGATTGGAACAGGCGGGTGTTCAGCTGCAACCATCCCATCACGTGAAGACAGATACGACACTGCGCACGAATGTGCCGACGATCTATGCCGTTGGGGATACGGTGCAGTCTTTCCCGTTCACCCATGCGGCAGGTCTCGAAGGAAAGACGGTTGTAGCTAATGCCGTCTTCGGTCTTCGCCGCAACGTGCGTTACGATCATGTGCCTTGGGTCACGTTCACAGATCCAGAATTGTTCCATCTTGGGTTGACAGAACAAGAAGCGCGCGACCGGTTCGGCGATCATATACACGTATATACCGCACACATGGACGATATTGATCGTAATGTCGCTGAGCGGGACACCGAAGGCATGGTCAAATTGATTGCCCATCGTAACGGGCACATCCTCGGCGCCCATGCCGCTGGTTCAGGCGCAGGGGACTGGATGCAACAAGTCGTGTATGCCAAGACGCTAGGACAGCGGATAGGCAGTTTATCGCTGCCAGTCTACCCCTATCCGGTGCGCGCTGCTGCGGTGCAGCGAGCGACGGACCAGTATTGGCGGACGAAGTTATTTTCCGGCTGGTTGCCGAAATTGACACAAGCCTATGTCCGGTTCTTTCGTTAAAGGAGGATGATACGAATTGCGAAGACTCTTGTTGCTTGGCGGCGGTCATGTGCATCTCCACATCGTCCAACAGTGGGCGGCACAACCGATGGAAGATGTGCAAGCGGTGCTCGTTTCTCCGCATGGTTATACCACGTATTCAGGGATGATCGCAGGTTGGGTCGAAGGACTGTATGCTTGGGATGACATTGTGGTTGACTTGCAAAAATTGACCACCGCGAGCCAAGTGAAATATATCAACACGAGGGTAGAAGGGATCGATCCACAAGCCAAATACGTCACACTGGCGAACGGCATCGTACTCTCTTATCATACGGCATCTCTGGACTTGGGTTCGGGGGTGAAGCAACAAGATGTGCCAGGACTTGCGGAGCAAGCACGTTGGATCAAACCGTATGATCGCTTGCGTACGTTACCAACGGAACTGGATGCTGCCCAACGTGTCGTCATCGTTGGCGGCGGCGCTTCCGGGACAGAGCTCGCTTTTGCCATTGCAGCGCGACAACGAAAACAAAAGCGACAAGTCAACGTCACCGTGGTGTCCAAAGACAACTTGCTCGCGACCTTAAGCCGCAGCGCATCGCGCATCGCTGAGGGTTTGGCGGAGTCTAAAGGGATTCGCACGGTGAAGCAAGATATGCCCGTCGCTGTGGAACCTGGACAATTACGGCTTCAATCCGGAACTGTGTTGCCTTACGATATCCTCTTGTGGTCGACGGGTCCAAGTGCTTTACCTTTGTTAGCCGAGGCGAACTTGCCTGTCACCCATGATGGGTATTTGCGTGTGAACGATCGGCTGCAATCCCCCGTCCATCCCGATCTCTTCGGTGGGGGAGACTGCGTTACATTGGATACGTATCCAAGCCTGCCGAAATCGGGTGTGTTCGCCGTTCGCATGGCTCCCATCTTGTGGCATAACTTGCAAGCTGCGCTTGAAGGCGGAAGTTATCGCAATTTTCGCCCCCAAAAGCGTAGTTTGGCACTCATTGCCACCGGATTCGGTGAAGCGATAGCGGCATATGGAAGTTGGGCAGCACACGCAAGTGCGTTCTGGCGGTGGAAACATCGGATCGATGCGTCCTATGTTGCCTCCTATCGCATTCCATCTCATGGGAAGGTAAAATAGAGAAAATGTGGGGAGGTATCATGATGGTCCGGAGAATGGGCAAATGGCTGGCGTTCGGAACACTGTTGTTGATGGCCGCATGCAGTTCAGTCACTAACACAGGTAGCGGGGAGTCTTTCCAACCGTTGCAAGCCACGTGGGAGGAAGTCACGAAAGCAGCAGACGGCCAGACGGTTCAACTGTATATGTGGGGCGGCAGTGAAGCGATCAATCGATACATCGATGAATGGGTTGCGCCTCGATTGAAAGAAGCGAGCGGGGTGACACTGAGTCGCGTGCCAGTCACGGATACTGCAGACATTCTGAACAAATTGTTAGCAGAGAAACAAGCCGGTCGCACAGATGGCACGGTAGATATCATGTGGATTAACGGCGAGAATTTCCGCACCGCCAAGCAGAATGAACTGTTGCTCGGTTCTTTCGCACCACGGCTGCCGAATGTACAAAATCATGTTGATGTGGACGCACCGGATATCGCTTACGATTTTGGCTTGCCCACGGATGGTATGGAAGCCCCTTGGGGTAAGGCACAATATGTGTTCATCTATGATAGTGCGCATGTGAGTAAACCTCCTGGTTCGATGGCCGCGTTGCGCGAATGGGTGAAGGCGAATCCGGGTAAGTTCACGTACCCTGCGCCGCCTGACTTTAACGGGAGCGCATTCGTTCGCCATGTGTTGTATGAACAGACTGGCGGTCACGAGGTCTATTTTGCAGATAATATGGATAGCAAGGCGTTCTTGGAGCGATTAACGCCCGTGTGGACTTATCTTAATGAGATTGAACCGTTCCTGTGGCGGGAAGGCGCCACCTATCCGGAAAGTTTGGCCAAGCTGGATCAGTTGTTTGCCAGCGGCGAAGTCTGGATGACGATGGGGTATGACCCGGCAAGGGCATCCAATCTGATCAAGAATGGCACGTTCCCGGCGACGGCGCGCACGTTCGTCCTTGATGGCGGCACATTAACGAATACGCATTATTTAGCGATTCCTTATAATGCGCCAGCACCTGCCGCTGCGATGGCGGCGATCAATTTCCTATTGTCGCCAGATGCCCAGATGACCAAATATGATCCTCAATTTTGGGGGGAGGACATGGCGATCGATCCAAGCACGCTAACGGTTGAAGAGCGTGAACGCCTTGCGCAGATTGACCGCGGCATCGCTACATTGCCAGCGGACGTCCTCGCTAAGAAACAACTGCCGGAGATCCGCTCGGAGTTTGTAGTGGAGTTAGAGCGAGGCTGGCAAGATGAAGTTGCTAAAAAATAATCGAGAATCCACTAGTGTGGCGTTAGGATTCACGATGCCCGCAATAATGGTCGTTGCGCTGTTCTTTGCTGGTGGGATCGGGTTTGCTATCATACAAAGTTTCGGCTTGAACGCATCGACGGGGATCGATGCGGGAGCTGGTAAGTTCACGATGGATGCGTATATCAGTGTCTTCAGATCGGCAGACATTGTAACGAGTACAGTACTCTCATTGCGCGTGAGTTTCTTCTCTACGATCATTTCTTCTATCGCCGGGTTGATATTAGCTCTTGGCTGTATGGCGTTGCGCTCACGTTATTCCCGTGCTGAGCGGGTCATTCGCGCAAGCTTTGCTTTCCCGCTAGGTGTGCCGCACCTGGTGGCAGCTTACGCTGTGGTGTTGCTGTTCAGCCAGAGCGGCTGGTTGGCACGGATCGCTTACGCATTAGGGTGGATCGAGTCCATGACGGTGTTCCCAATTGTGGTGAATGATACCTTCGGTTGGGGAATGATCTTCGCTTATGTTTGGAAAGAAACCCCATTTATATTTTTGTGTGTATATCCTGTATTGGAACGGATTCGAGGTGAGTGGCGTGATCCGGCGCGCGTGTTCGGTGCGAATGGACTCACCTTCGTGCAGACGGTCGTATTGCCGCTCGTCACACCTGTACTGCTAGGAGCGACGTGTATTGTGTTCGCGTATGCTTTCTCGGCTTTCGAAATCCCTTATGTGCTCGGCGTAACTTATCCGCAAGCGCTATCTGTCCATGCATACACGTTGTATACAGGGGAACTTGCTTCACGGCCAGAAGCCATGGTCGTTGGCTTATGGCTGACTTTCGTACCCATCCTCGTGGCTTCCGTTGTATTTTTGGCGTTCCGCCGTGTGCTGATGCGGGCGTGGAAGGGGTGGTGAGGATCACGTTGAGTAGACGCAGCGGATTATTTCTTCTTGGTGCATTGGGCTTCGGCTTCGTTGCATTGCCGATGTTGGTCCTATGGATTGCAAGCGGTTCGACCGCATGGCGCTGGCCTGAAGTGTGGCCCACGGCTTGGGGGGGACGCGCATGGGCCTACGTGTTTGCCGGACCCTCCGACACATGGGGGGCGTTATTGACGGGCCTAGGCATTGCAGTCGCGGTGACCGTGATGAACCTCGCCATTGCCTGGCCTGCCGCAGAAGCATTGGCACGCCGCACCGTGCCCGGCAAACGATGGATTGAGGCCTTGCTCTATGCTCCCATCATCGTTCCTGGTTTTGTCTCGTTGATGGGACTGCATGCCTTGTTTATTCGCTATGGACTTGCAGATTCGGTTGTGGGCGTGATTGCAGTCACCTTGCCCTTAACGTTGCCATATATGCTTCATCCGTTAACGATCGGTTACGCTACACTGGGTACACTATGGGAAGACCAAGGCCGGATGCTCGGTGCAGGGCGTTATGCTCGTTTGCGTTGGATTGTGCTACCTACGCTCGCTCCGAGTATTGCAATCGGGTGCGGTTTTAGCTTGATTGTGGCTTTCAGTCAATACTTGATCCCCCTCATTATGGGTGGAGGACGTGTGCAGACATTGCCCATGGTCATGGTCCCGTTCCTCTCCGGCGGAGATATGGCGATCGGGGCGGCTTATGCAATCCTGTTCTCGGCAGTTGCCGCCGGGCTCCTCTGGTTATCAGGCGCGACGGTGCGCTATGTAACAAGTCCTGTCCCAACAGTGCCCCATCGGAGGTGGCCTTGATGAATCAGACGTCTTATGCTTTACAGCTACAGAATGTAAGTTGGACGTACAACCGTGGTCAAGGTACGTCACCTTTCACGTTGAAAGACGTGTCGCTTGCTGTGCGTGAACGCGAATGTTTCGTTCTGCTCGGCGCATCGGGTTGCGGCAAAACAACGTTACTAAAACTTGCGGCGGGTCTGCTGAGTCCCGATGCCGGGGACGTTCGGCTCGGCGATGTGTTGGTCACCCCCATGGCGCCTGAACATCGTGGAATCGGGATGGTGTTCCAACAACCGCTATTGTTTCCACATATGACTGTGGCGGAGAATGTGTCCTTCCCGCTGCGGATGCAGCGCGTCGGGAGGACGGAGCGCCACAATCAAGCTGTACAATGGTTGGAGCGCGTCGGACTTGCAGGGTATGCAGCGCGCATGCCCGATACGCTCAGCGGCGGTCAGCAGCAGCGTGTCGCGCTGGCGCGCGCCTTCGCCGCTCGTCCCCGGCTGTTGCTGATGGACGAGCCGTTCAGCGCACTTGATCCGCTCACGCGTGAAGAGATGCGGACGCTATTTCGTGCAATCCGACAGGTGGAGCCGTTGCCTGTCTTGTTCGTCACGCATGATCGAGACGAAGCCTTCGAGTTGGCGGACCGGATTGGCGTGATGAAGAACGGTCGGATGGAAGACGTTGGACCGCCGCATAGGCTCTATGATGCACCCGCAACGACGTATATAGCCGAACTGCTCGGTGCGGTGATTCAATGGGACGGGGAGTGTATCGATGGACGGCTGCGATTGCCGCTGCCGATCGGTGAGATAACACTCGCACAAGCATCTCTTCACCCCTCCTTCCCACACGGGGATCAGCGATGTTCGGGCACGGTCATCATTCGGCCTGAATGTGTACGTGTGCATCGCGAGCTGCCGCAGGACAATCGCATTGTTGCGCAAGGTCGAGTCCGCAACATTCGGCAACGCCCCGGCGGATTGCGCTGTTGGGTGCAGGTGGATGGGTTACACCGCGAGATTGAAGCGATGACCGATCAACCGCTCTCAATCGGCGATGCAACGACTGTAAGTTTCCGACTTGCCGATTTGCGTTGGATTCCGGGACAACACAAGGAGGAAGGTACATGTTAGATACACACGGCAGACGATTCGTGCAGCCTGTTATTGAACAAACCGCAAGGTCATTCTTACGCCTCGGTTGGACAGCGAATGGAGTGACATGGGCTGCTTTCATTATTGGACTATGCGCAGGCGTGTTGGTCGGTTACGGTTATGAAGTTTTGGCTGTTTTTGCGTTATGGTTGTCGGGTTTTCTCGACGCCGTCGATGGGACGATGGCTCGGTTGACAGGTCGAACAAGCCCGTGGGGTACCCTGCTTGATATCACCTTCGATCGCATTGTGGAGTTGGCGATTATCGTTGCGATCGGCATTCGGTATCCCGATACGTTGCTCCTGCTCTTGCTTTTGACAGCATCCATCGTCTTCTCTATGACGGTATTCCTGACGGTCGGCGCTCTAACAGAAAAACAGGGTTACAAATCGTTCTATTACCAAGCCGGGTTAGCAGAGAGGACAGAAGGTTTCTTGCTGCTCTCACTGATGGTGTTGTTCCCCAATGTTTTGTTATGGACGACGGGGCTGTTCCTCGCGATCGAGACATTCACGGGTGTGCAACGCTTGTTGGAAGGACGTAAATTATTGAAATAAAAAAATGACGGCTGATCTTGCATTTGGTTTTCACTGTGTCTATACTTACACCTAGAACGACAGCAACATATGCAAACCGGGAGCTGAATGAAGTTCGGCTGAGATAGAAACCTTGTGTTTCTGACCGTGAATCTGATCTGGGTAATGCCAGCGTAGAGAACGCGATAGAGGAACGTGCAGACGTCCTTCGGCATAAACCCGAGGGGCGTTTTTTATTTGTCCCTAGGAGAGCATTGGTGCGTTGTTACGGTTACAACAGAAGACGGAGGAGAGAAACAGATGAAAAAAAGGATTAAGGCACGGAGTTTATGGGTAATGTTGTTCGTGGTGTTGCTATTGTCCATGTTCGGTTGTTCCAGTGGCGAAGCGGGGCAAGAAGAAACGTCTGCCGGTCAGATTGAACAAGTGAAGACGGAGGAGGCGTCACAAGCCGAAGCTGGTGATCCGGTGAAGGTGAGTGTTGTGCTCGACTGGTCGCCGAATACGAACCATACAGGATTGTATGCAGCGAAACAAATGGGTTATTTTGCAGAAGAAGGGCTAGATGTGGATATTGTGTTGCCTGGCGCAGCCAGCGCAGATACAGCCGTAGCTGGCGGTGAGGCGACGTTCGGTGTCAGCTACCAAGAAGGTGTGACGTTAGCCCGCACGCAAGGTGTGCCGCTCGTCTCCATTGCGGCTGTGATCCAGCACAATACGTCGGGCTTCGCATCGCCGAAGGCGCTTGGTATCGCTACGCCCAAAGACTTCGAAGGCAGAACGTACGGCGGTTGGGGTTCGCCTGTGGAAGGTGCGATGATCGAATCGTTGATGAAAGATGCGGGAGCCGATTATGCCAAAGTGAAGCAGGTGAGCATCGGGGAGAACGATTTCTTCTCCGCGCAGAAGCAAGGCATCGACTTCCAATGGATTTATTACGGTTGGACGGGTATTGAATCGGAATTGCGCAACGAACCGCTGAACATGGTGTGGTTGAAAGATTACTCCAAGAAGCTGGATTATTATACACCGGTGCTTGTGACCAATGAAACGATGATTGCTGATCAACCGGAGCTTGTGGGCAAATTCGTACGCGCAGCGTCAAGGGGTTATCAGTACGCTGTCAGTAATCCAGAAGATGCTGCGAATGCCTTGCTTGAAGCTGTGCCGGAGTTGAACCGGGAATTGGTCGTCGCGAGTGCGAAGTGGTTGAGTAGCAAATACATTGATGACGCACCACGCTGGGGTGAGCAGAAAGTGGAAGTGTGGGCGAATTACGCCGAGTGGATGAAGGAGCGCGGCTTGATGGAAGGTGAATTCGATCCCGCGAAGGCATTCACGAACGATTTCTTGCCACAATAATATTGTAGGGAAGTGACGTCTATGACTAACCATGACAAGGCGAACGCATTGGTGAGCATCCAGATTTTGCCCAAAACCCCTCACGGGGAAGATGTGATTCCGTATGTTGATCGCGCGATCGCGATCATCCAGGCTTCTGGCGTGAAGCATCTCGTCAGTCCGCTGGAAACAACGATGGAGGGCGAGCTAGGCCAGTTGCTTGGCATCGTACGCGAGATGAATGAGGAGATGATCCGGATCGGTGCGCCGAACGTCATTTCACAAATGAAAATATACTACAATCCTACAGACGGCGCTTCGATGGATCGTCTGACGGAGAAATACCGGCCATGATACGGTCAGTATGGTTCAGGAAGGGGTGGCCGCCGGTGGCGGTCATTGTCCTTCTTGTTTTTGTATGGCAGTTGGTGATTTGGATCGGGGATACACCACACTATATTTTACCGAGTCCGGGGGCCGTGGCGTCTGCGTTCATCGAGGAAGCGCCAATCGTAGCCAAACACACGATAGCTACGCTCCATATTACGGTAATCGGGTTTCTGATCGGGAGCGCGTTCGGTTTGGCAGTGGCATATGCACTTCATCTCAGCGGTTGGCTGCGCTCCGCCTTAGCACCGTTGCTTGTGTTGTCGCAGAATGTCCCGATCGTCGTTCTGGCGCCGCTCCTCGTCGTTTGGTTCGGATTCGGACTGTTGCCCAAGTACATCTTGCTTACGTTGGTATGCTTTTTTCCTGTAGCAATCGCAACGTTGGATGGTTTGGCTCGTGCGGACCGCAACATGATCGGCTACATGCAAATGGCTGGCGCTACACGCTGGGTCACGTTCATTAAACTTGAATGGCCGTGGTCGTTGCCCGCGATGTTCTCAGGACTGAAAGTGTCGGCAACGTACAGCGTGCTTGGTGCGGTCATTGCTGAATGGGTCGGTGCGGAACGAGGATTGGGTGTGTATCTGATGCTCAAGCGTGCAGGCTTTCAAGTTGATCATATGTTTGTTGCGATTTTCGTTATTGTGCTATTAAGCCAGCTGATGTTTTTCAGTATTGTGGCCATCGAGCGGCGATGCATTCGTTGGGCACGCGTGGAACAATAACGGAGAACGCTTGGAAGGAGGACGGAGCAGGTGACGACAACACAACACACACATCCAGTGGGATCCCATGCTGTTTCACCGAAATTGGAACTTCGGTCTGTCGGTATCCATTTTTCCCTCGGCAGTCAGAACGTGGAGATTTTGCGCGGTGTTTCTTTAGAAGTAAAACAACAGCAGTTCGTCTCCATCGTCGGTCCATCCGGAAGCGGCAAGAGCACGTTGTTCTCAGTCATTGGCGGTGTTGTGCAACCAACAGCTGGACGTGTTTGGCTTGACGGTCAAGATGTGACGGGTCAACGCGGACGCATAAGTTATATGCCGCAACAAGATACGTTGTTCCCATGGCGTAAGGTCATTGATAATGTGACGCTGGCACAAGAAATTGCGGGCGTACCCAGAGCTGTGGCGCGGGAGAAGGCATCCGAATGGTTGAAGCGGGTCGGATTAAGCGGATATGAGTCAGTCATGCCACACCAACTCTCTGGCGGCATGCGCCAACGTGTGTCGTTCCTTCGGGCATTGCTCTCACCCCAGGAATTGATGTGTTTGGATGAGCCATTCGGTGCGTTGGATGCGTTGACGCGCATGGAGATGCAACAGTGGTTGTTGCGGATATGGGAGGAGAACCGACGATCGGTGCTCTTCATCACGCACAGCATCGAAGAAGCCTTGGTACTCTCTGATCGGATCTATGTTTTGGCCGGGAAACCAGCCACAATCCAAGCGGTGATCGATGTCCCCTTCGAGCGTCCGCGCACGGCAGGGATCACATCGGACGGACACTTTCTTGCGTTGAAACATCAGATTTATTCATATTTAGGGATGCCATCGAAGAATGACATTCGATCTTGAGCGAAATAGGTTACTGGCATGTTTTGCTGCTTATGCTTGTGTGCCAATAACTGCGGAGTAAAATTGAAAGCGCTAGCATTCCGAACGACAACACACCTGATTTTCACATGATTTCACACGATGATTTAAGTTAACTTTAAGGAATCGATGGTACAATCTCACAAAGGAGTTGAATGATCAGATGGCCAGAATAAAAAATGCAATCGTGCTTATTTCATTGACTGCGTTATGGTGTGTTGCCATGGTCGTGGGGAATAGCGGGAATGTAACGAGAATGACCATCGCGGAACAGACTCAAGCAACGGATGACCTGCAATTATCGAATGTATCGACTGCACCGGAACGATCCACAATCTCGAATTTATCAGATGTGACCAGTGATACAACGTGGAAAGTCAGTGCAACATCACCTGTAACACCAACGTTGCAAGCCGCATTCTCCAACGTTGCGAGTTTAACCGTTCCGCAGATTGTCGCGCTGACGCAGAATGCGGTTGTTGAAATTCGCACAGAAACCGTAACCTCCAGCAATCGAGTCGGTCAGTTCGTCTCCGAAGGAGCGGGAAGCGGTGTTATTGTTTCCAATGACGGTTATATTGTAACGAACAATCATGTGATTGAAGGCGCCAATAAAGTGTTCGTGCGAATGACGAACGGCAAAACATTCCAAGCGACGCTCATTGGGCGCGACCGAGAAACGGATATTGCTGTCATCCGCATCGCTGCTGGGAATTTGAACAAAGCGACGTACGGTGATTCGAACAAGCTTGTAGTTGGTGAACTTGCTGTTGCGATTGGCAATCCGTTAGGCCAACTGGGCGGAACAGTCACGGAAGGGATCATCTCGGCGCCTCACCGAACGATCGTCATTGACGGTCAAGAAATGATGCTCCTGCAGACGACGGCTGCCATCAATCCAGGCAACTCCGGAGGTGCCTTGTTCAATGCGAAGGCCGAGTTGATTGGGATCGTGAATGCGAAGTCCAGTGGCTCAGGCATCGAAGGGATCGGTTTCGCTATACCCATCAATATTGCTAAAGATATCATTAATCAAATTATCACTTACGGCTATGTGTTGGGGAGAATCGATATCGGGGCAACCTTAGTCGATATTCCCGATGATTTTACCGCTCGATTGTATCGGGTGCGCGAGACGGGTGTGTATGTATCGCAAACCGATAATGTTTCGTTGCTGAAATCTGGCGACAAAATTGTCAGCATCGGGAGCAAAACCGTGAATACGTCAGGCGAAGTTTATAGAACAATGAAAAGTTACAAAGTCGGGGACACGGTGAAATTTGTCGTCAAGCGGAGCAATCAAACTATGGAGCTGAACATTACGCTGAAACAAGCGAAAAATTAACCTTCAATCTTAGGATAAAAACGTAAGTTGGGAATGGACATATAAGCTTGAAACACCGATGTAAAGCGCGTTCAATCACGCTTATATCGGTTTTTCTTTTTTTACAGCAAAGGAGATGTTCAGTATAATTAACGCTTGTGGGTAACGAATTGTAGGAGGAACAATCATTGCGAACTTATTTATTGAAAAAGGATTGGTTGGGTAATGTCCGGGGCGATATGTTGGCAGGCATCACCGTTGCGTTAGCATTAATTCCAGAAGCGATCGCATTCTCGATTATCGCGGGCGTTGACCCGATGGTCGGTTTGCACGCTTCTTTCTGTATCGCAGTCATTATTGCTTTCGCCGGTGGTCGATCGGGCATGATCTCTGCAGCGACGGGAGCGATGGCGCTCTTGATGGTCACGCTTGTGAAAGAGCATGGTATCGAATATTTATTGGCGGCCACCGTACTTACGGGGATCATTCAACTTGTGATGGGCGTGATGCGTCTGGGCCGATTTATTACGTTCGTACCGCAAACGGTGATGATTGGATTCGTGAATGCGCTAGCCATTCTGATTTTCATGGCGCAGTTGCCGCAGTTTGTCGGTGAAACTTGGGTCATGTATGTGCTTGTTGCCGTGACCTTGCTTATCATTTATGGATTGCCATTGGTAACCAGGGCGGTTCCTTCCGCATTGGTGGCTATCATTGTTGTAACCGCATTCACGATAATGATGGGTCTGGATTTGCGAACCGTAGGAGATATGGGGAACATCAGCCGAAGTTTGCCCTTATTTCATTTACCACAAATTCCACTTACGTTCGAAACGCTGATGATTGTGTTACCTTATGCGTTGCCGCTCGCCATAGTGGGTATTACTGAATCGTTGTTAACGGCAACGGTTGTAGATGAGATGACCGACACCAAAAGCAACAAAAATCTTGAAGTCAAAGGTCAAGGGCTGGCCAACATCGTTACCGGTTTTTTCGGGGGAATGGCGGGATGTGCGATGATTGGTCAGTCTGTCATTAATGTGAAATCGGGCGGGCGCGGAAGACTGTCAACTCTTGTTTCCGGCGTGTTTTTGCTAATTTTAATTGTATTGCTCGGGGATATCGTGCGCAACATTCCGATGGCCGCTTTGGTTGGTGTGATGATCATGGTCAGTGTCAGCACGTTTAACTGGCATTCCTTGTTTCACATCGCTCGAGTGCCACGGGCAGATGCCCTGGTGATGATCGTGACGGTGGCTGTCGTGGTGTATACACACAACCTTGCTATTGGCGTGTTGACCGGTGTGGTATTGGCTGCACTCATTTTTGGCTGGAGCATGTCACGCATTCGCATGTCCGAGGTTTTCACGACTCTCGATGGCGCTGATGTGAAAACTTACCATGTGAGCGGGCAGATGTTTTTTGGAACGATGAGCCATTACGTCGATTCGTTCCGCTACGCGGAAGACCCGCAACATGTGGTCATTGATTTTTCCGCAACTCACGTATGGGATCAGACCGCCGTGATGGGGATTGCCAAAGTAAAGGCCAAATATGAAAATATGGGCAAACGCGTCGACATTGTGGGGCTAAATTCCGACAGCGCAAAATTGATTGAGCGGGTAGGCATATCGGCTGTGTCTGGGGGACATTAAGTTGAAACCACGCCATGAGCCCTTGGTTGACCTGCATTATTAACATACAAATTTTGCAATATAGAAATCAATTGCAGAAAATAAACATTGAACTTATAATTTTCACAAACAAGGCTCCTCAGGGAGTGTAGGGTCAAGTTTGTGGAGGTGCGATATTGAGAGTACCATCCTTGTCATTGAAGTTGATCATTTCTTTCATGCTCTTCGTGCTCATCCC
The DNA here is from genome assembly GCA_044353165.1 of Paenibacillus sp. Taxonomy (GTDB): domain Bacteria; phylum Bacillota; class Bacilli; order Paenibacillales; family YIM-B00363; genus JBILCM01. The sequence goes on along the minus strand of JBILCM010000001.1, from coordinate 17,262 downwards.
GATTTATTCGGCCATGTTCGTCTTCTATGATGTGTATCGGGACAGTCTGGAGGAGAAAGCGCAAGATTATACGATCAAATCGTTCGAGCAAGTCTACAATGTCGTGGGAAATCGGCTGCTCGATATGATCAAAGTGTCGAATTTTATCGTCTTTAATCCCCAGGCGAAACAAATCTCCGAAAGAACCGATGTGAAGCTGGATTGGCAATACAATAATGATATCACCACGATGGATTTGTTGTTTCTGGAAGCACAGAACATTAGCGGGATCGCTAATGTCGATTTCACGTTGTTATTAGCCGATGGTCGCGTGTTTGGCAACTGGATGTCGCTACCGGGTGCCGAGGAACTGTCTAGTTCTTGGTATCGGCAAGGAATTCAGAATAGTCCATTCCCTGTATGGCTCATTCCGAAGGAAAATGAAGATCCAAACAAGTCCAAGGGTGCCCAGATGATCTCTATCGTTCAATCGATGCGCAATGAAAAAGGGGTCATTCGCACCAGCATTGCCAGCTCAAGCGTAACAGGATGGTTGCGTGCGACGAAGAATACGTGGGATACCATCGTGTACAACGAGAATGGTGAACGTGTATACGGTACTGTAGGAAAAGCTTACGAATCGATCCTAGAAGCGAACAAGTCCAAATTTGCACAATGGGATACATCCACATCTGAGCAGTTCAACCAAGATGGATACCGGATGATTTACCGCAGTCTGCCCATCCGGGGATGGACGGTTGTACAAGTGATCGACGAAGTGCATCTTTATAAGGACATCAAGTCGCTAACGCGCGGATTTGTCTTTATATCTTTCGTATTTTTTCTGGTGTTTATCGGCATCACCGCGATCGTCACGAATCGCATTGTCAGACCATTAAAACAATTGAAGAAAGCGATGAATCAAGTCGGTCACGGCAATTGGGACGTAAAAATAGAGCAAGAAACACACGATGAGCTTGGACAAATGACGTTCCATTTTAACCGCATGGTGAAACAGATTCAACAGCTTGTCGAGCGTCTACAGATCGAAGAGCGCAACAAATCCAAATTGTATTATGAATCGTTGCTGGCGCAGATCAATCCGCATTTTCTCTTCAACACACTGAATTCTATCAAATGGGTCGCTTCACTGAGCAAAGCCAAACACGTAGCGGAGTTGATCACTTCGTTAGGCACCATCTTAGAGATGACGACCTCGCGTGTGCAAGACAGTATCCGACTAGAACAGGAATTAGACCTCATCAGACATTATATGAAGCTGCAGTATGCGAGATTCGGAGAGCGCGTTGAACTGGTGATGGATGTGCCGCAGGACCTGTTGACGCTGCAAGTTCCGAAGTTTATTCTGCAACCGTTGGTTGAGAACGCGATCATTCATGGATTTGAGCAACACGATTTGCGTGGGGAGATTCGCATCGAGGCCCGCCGACACCGAGAGGATATACTGCTATTTGTGAAGGACAACGGGAGAGGCATTCAACCGGATCAATTTATGACATTATTCGAAAATAACCGCAAGGGTCATCAATCCATGCATGGTATCGGGGTCCGCAACGTCCAAGAACGGGTGCGCATGATGTACGGTTCACAATATGGGATTATGTTTTCAAGTGAGGAAGGCATTCTTACGACGGTTCGTATTTCACTTCCTGCCATCGAGAGCACGGAGGGCTATGGCCATGTATAAAGTATTGCTTGTAGATGATGAGATGATTGTGAGAGTGGGTTTGCGTTCGCTCATCCGTTGGGAGGATTATGGATTTACCATCTGCGGTGAAGCGAAGAACGGGATAGAAGCGTTGAAACTGGTTGAAGCCATGACTCCGGATGTGATTCTAACAGACATTCGAATGCCGAAGATGGATGGGATTGAACTCATCCAACAATTATTCAAGCGAAGGAATAAAGCCAAAATCATCGTGCTGAGTTGTCTGAATGAATTTGATGTGCTTCAACAAGCGTATCGCCTCGGAGCCAAAGAATATTTTCTCAAATTATCATTCGATAGCCATCATCTCATTGAATTGTTACAACGAATGGGAGCGGAGCTTCATGAAGTTCGAAATCATCAAGTTCAACAACCGAAGCAGCCCTCCTATCATGTCAATCTTACCTTGAAAGAAGATTATTACCGCTCAGCGATCCGTGATAAATTAAACGTATTGCGGGCGAACCATGATGTCAGATGCCAAATTCAAGGTGATCAGCAATTCGTCTTCTTGGTGCGTCAAGATCGTCCATGGAACGCGCAACAAACGATGAAATTAGAAGGCAATTTGCTGAAAAGCTCCATTCTCAATATCCTGGAGGAAGTGTTGGGGAAGGATCGACCGACAGATGTTGTGGAACTGGAGGGTGGCACTTATTTGGCTGTCTGTGACATAAACACTGAAGGATCGAAGGATACAATCTACTTGCTCGCCCAAGAAGTTCAACAGTCTCTCCTACGATTTCTCAATATTTCCGTATCGATTGGCGTGTACCCTTCATTCCGCGCCAAATTTGAATTTTATCAAGGTTATGTCTTAGCTTTGCAGGCATTGGAACATAAATTTATTACGGGTCATAAATCTATCATTTTCTCCGAACAAGTTTTCTCACAACAGTCCGAATCGATACCCGCATTTCCTGAAGAGAACCTGCTGATGGAGTGGCTGACAACGTCACGATTTGATGCCGCGCGCGAGATGGTGTTAGAACGAATCATGATGTTATCCGAGCATCTTCGATGCAAGCCTAACGTCGTGAAGCTGCACCTCTCGGAGCTCGTCTTCATCTGGTTGCGAGTGTTGAAGCAGTACGGGGGTTCCTGGAATGAAGCAGATGAGCGGTTGATGAATCCGCTCCATGACATCCCGCTATTGGAAACATTGGAGGACATTCGCCACTGGGTCGTGGCATTCACGATGCAGATTGAGAAGCGAATCACTGAAATCACGACCATTCACCGAAATCGGGCTGAGATTGTGAAGTCGAGGCGTTATGTGGAGCAACATTATGCACGCGAGATCTCAGTGAAAGAAGTGGCTCGACATATTGGCTTGAATCCGGCTTATTTCAGTCATCTCTTCAAGAAAGAAACAGGCCAAGGCTTTGCTGAATATGTGTCTCAACATCGGATTCAACAAGCACAGAAATTATTGCGCGAAACGTCCAGGAGTATATCTGAAATTTGTGATCTTGCTGGATTCAGCGATGTTGCTTATTTTCGCCGCGTGTTTAAACAGCAGACGGGGATGACGCCGACCGAATATCGTGATCAGACTCCATGAAATGTACTCTATTTATCTAAAAATTTTACACCTCTCATCTCTCGTAAGACTACATTCCTAAAAATATTCGACGCATTCGGCAACATTGTTCTCTCATGGGCGGAGTTGGTGAACCGCTATAATTTAGTAAGGGACGGACTATGCGTCCACATCAATCGAATGCACAATGGGAGGGTCAGAAGTGAAGAAAATTTTAAGTTTTATCTTGATACTGTCACTTGTTTTTACGGCAGTCGCTTGTTCTTCAACGGCGAACGAAGAAGCGAGCCAACCGATGACGGAAGAGGAGATCGCTGCTGAAGCTGCAGCGAAGGAAGCCGAAGATCAAGCGAAAGCAGCGGAAGCGGATAAAATTATCGCTGAAGCAGAGAAAGCAGAAGCACAGAAGGCTGTAGAAGAAGCGGAAGCGGCAGCCGCGCAAGCTGCAGCCGAGAAAGCAGAAGCTGAGAAATTGCTTGCAGAGGCGAAGAGTGCTGAAGAGAAAGCCGCTGCTGAGAAGTTGTTAGCGGAGAAAGTGGCTGCAGAACAAGCTGCAGCTGAGGCTTCCGCACAAGCTTTGGCACAGCAAGCCGCCGCCGAGAAAGCCGCTGCGGATGCTGCTGCCCAAGCCGCAGCGCAGAAAGCAGCATCACAGAAGGCCGCCGCCGAGAAAGTTGCTGCCGAGAAAGCTGCCAGCCAATCGAAGGGCACTGTATCTTCGCAACCGACGGTTGATCCGAAGAAAGTGGTCAAGTTGAATTTCTGGGGTGCGATCCCACCAGAGACAGGACCACAGGAACTTGTAGACAACTGGAACAAAGCTTTTCCTGAAATCCAAGTCACGTATACACGCTTTGTGAACAATGATAGTGGAAATACACAATTAGAAGCAGCTCTCATGGCAGGTAATGTTGACGTATTCATTAATTACTCTTGGGCTGCCTTGCAAAAACGTATTGAAGGTAAGTTGCTGGAATCGATCGATCCCTATTTGCAAAGAGATAAGATGGATCTCACTGCGGAATTTGGCGAGCACCCTTACACAGTTGAAGGGAAGCATTATTTTATACCTACGTTAAGCGGTACAGCCACCTACGTGATGTATAACAAGGATATGACCGATGCTGCGGGTGTCGTTATTCCAGACAAGTGGACTTGGGAAGAGTATATGGCTATTGCCAAAAAACTGACTAAGGGAGAGGGAAACAGCAAAGTATTTGGTTCTATTAACAACCCTCTAGCGGCTGCTTGGGCTTCACCTGCAGCACACTTACTGAATGGGGATTATTTGTTTAAGCCAGGCAAGGATGAGACGAATTTTGATAACCCTGCATTCCTCAAGGCGCTACAGGTTAAACACCAGATGGAGAATGTTGACAAATCACAAATTCCACTTATTCAGATGAAAGCCAGCAAAATTGATATTGCTGCAGAGTTTACTAAGGGTAAAGTTGCAATGATCAATAATGCCAACTACACATTGCGTGATATTAAAGACACCGCGAAGTATCCGCACACGTTCAAGACAGGCTTCGCTTCGATTCCGACATTTACTAGCGACCAGAATGTTGCATACAGTGGCGGTTTGCGAGAGTGGATCGCGTTGTCTCCAAAAACACAGTTTAAAGAAGAAGCCTGGTTATTCTTGAAATTCTATGCAACCAGAGGTTATTATCCAATGGCGAAATCAGGTCGTCTCGTACCTGCCTGGAAGAAAGCTGACAACAGCAGGAACATGTTGAATTTGCTTGGTCCAGACTATGATAAATTATTCGACACCAACTCCTTTGTAAAGCATGTTCTCAAAAACCCATTGCATCGTGATTTGGAACAGAAGCGCATTGAAATCAGTGCGTCTAAAATCATTGAGATGATGGACATAGAAGCTGAAAAGGCACTGTTAAACGAACAATCGATTGAAGCTGCAGTCAAGAATATGAAGACGAAAGGTGACGCATTATTACAACAGAAATAAATCACTTACAATCCAAACGAGACAAGGCTCAGCCGATGAATGTACTGTTCATCATGACCGATGAGTTTAACAAACGGATGATGGGATGCTACGGGCATCCCATCGTACGTACTCCGAACCTAGATCGGCTTGCTGAACATGGAATTCGCTTTACGAATGCGTACTGCAATTCGCCTGTATGCGTTCCATCGCGTGCAAGTGTGGCTACAGGACGTTACATTCACGAAATAGAGACGTGGGATAATGCAAAGCCATACACGGGTCAAGCCCCAAGCTGGGGTCACCGATTGGTTGAACAAGGTCATCAAGTGACCACTATCGGAAAACTGCATTATCGAAATACTGACGACCAAACAGGGTTTAACGACCAACGTATCCCGCTGCATATCCATAACGGTGTAGGCCATATATATTCATTGCTTCGGGATGGAGAAACAACATTCCCTCAGCGTTCTACTGTAGAAGATGCGGGTGTAGGTGAATCATCTTATGTTCGTTACGACCGCAACATCACCGAACAAACCGTGGCTTTCTTAGCGAACGAAGCACAAACATTCGATAAACCATGGACATTATTTGTTTCGTATGTTTGTCCACATCCACCTTTGACCGCACCGGAACCGTACTATTCGATGTATTCTATGGATGATGTTATATTCCCAGATCACTATCAGATGGACGAACGGCCGAATCATCCAGTCATCCGCAAAATGCAACAATTTCGCGAAATGGATGATGCGATGGATGAACACGTTGTCCGCCGTGCATTGGTGTCGTATTACGCATTGTGCAGCTTCATCGACGATCAGATCGGCATCGTGTTGCGCAAACTTGAGGAAACAGGTTTGGCTCACAATACACGAATCGTCTTTACTTCTGATCATGGGGAGATGGCGGGTCAGCAAGGCATGTGGTATAAGTCCTACATGTATGAAGGATCAGCTGGCATCCCATTCATCGTATCCGGACCGGATTTGCCCAAGGGAGCAGTAAGCGATGAACCTATGTCCCTCGTCGATTGTTTTCCTACGATCGTCGAAGCGGTAGGATGCAGATTGACGAACGAAGATGTCACACTGCCGGGAATTTCTCTTTTTGAGTTCATGTTAAGAGGGCATTCGATGCAACGAACGGTGTTCAGCGAATATCATGGTTCCGGTGCCATTACGGGGATATATATGATTCGTTACGGGCGTTATAAATATGTTCATTATGAAGGATATCCACCGCAGTTGTTTGATTTGGTTCAAGATCCTGATGAATATGACGATCTCGCTTTCAAGCAAGATTATGCACAATTATTAACGATCTGTGAGCAACAGTTGAGGCACATCTGTGACCCTACAGACGTCAATCGAATGGCACATGCAGATCAGAGCAAGAGAATAGAGTTGATGGGCGGATTGACTCAAGCGATGCGATCCGATAAACCCGTTCAATTGTCGCCAGCACCGAAATTACCCCAGTAGATGTCGCATCACAATGGTTTTGATTCGTTTGGAGGTCAAATTATGAACAAAAGAGAGAAATGGATAGGATATTTGTTTGTCGGACCGAATCTGCTAGGTGTTCTCGTTTTTATGGTCATTCCTTGTTTGTTTGCAGTCATTCTCAGTTTTTCCAACTGGAATCATCTATCCAGTCTACTCACCATTGATTTTGTTGGGTTTGAAAAATTTCAAACGATGCTTAATGATGAGAATTTTTTTCTGTCGTTAAAAAATAATATGATATACACCTTTCTTGGGGTGCCTATCACATTGGCCATTTCACTTTTTATTGCTGTCATTCTCAATGATAAAGTGTTTATGAAAAAAACGATGCGAGCGATGTTTTTTATGCCTTACATCACGAATGGGATTGCTGTAGCGTTCGTGTGGATGTTGTTGTTTTCCCCGGTTGATGGTCCCATTAATTCTTTTCTGATGAGTATAGGTGTCAATGAACCCCCAGGTTGGTTGACGAGCACAAAATGGGCACTACCGGCTTTGGTCGTTATTTATATTTGGTCACATATCGGGTTTAATATCATCATTTATTTGGCCAACCTTCAAAGTATTTCTAAGGAGCTTTATGAAGCTGCTGACGTCGATGGGGCGTCCGCTTGGCACAAATTTATAAACATCACGTTCCCGATGGTTACACCATCTACCTTTTTTCTGTTGATTACCGGAGTGATCGGCTCATTCAAAGTGTTTGGGATCGTTGTTGGACTGACAGGTGGAGGACCCGCTGGATCAACGTATGTCTTAGGATACTACATCTATATTACAGCGTTCCGGTATTACGACATCGGTTATGCATCTGCGTTGTCATTGGTTTTATTCGTGATGATCCTCATCATTACCATCCTACAATGGATCGGTCAAAAAAAATGGGTGCATTATTAAGTAGGAGAGAAATCATACATGCTAAATTGGAGACAAATCACCTTTAAATACGCAATAACAGTCATTTTCTTGATTTTTTCCATTCAGATGGTATTGCCCTTCGTGTGGATGATCTCTACATCATTCAAGAATGCGATTGACGTGTTTACCTATCCTATTGAATGGATTCCAAAAACGTGGAACTTCCAGCATCATATCAATCTATGGAGCGGTGCAGATTCATTCTCGCTCTATTATTACAACTCTCTAAAAGTAACGATCATTCCCGTCATCGTATCTACAATCCTCAGCAGTCTTGCTGCTTATGGATTTGCGAAGTTGGAATTTAAGGGTCGCGACGTGATCTTTCTTATCTATATTTCAATGATGATGATTCCACCGCAAATTTTGTTCATCCCCAAATTCATCATGTTCGATTGGATGGGCATCTACAACACGCATCTGGCACTCATCATACCGCAATTTTTCAGTATTTTTGGTGTCTTCTTGATGCGGCAATTTATCTTGTCCCTGCCAGATGAGTTAATCCAGGCGGCAAAAGTTGACGGGGCAGGGCATCTGTATATTTGGAGTCGGATCGTCATCCCTCTAATCAAGCCGGTACTTGCTTCATTCCTGATTCTTGAGTTTACGTGGATTTGGAACGATTATGAGAACCCGCTCATCTTCTTGTCATCTCGAGATTTGTTCACGATTCCTCTCGGACTTAACAAGTTTATACTTGAGGATAACATTGATTACAACGGCATGATGGCTGCAGCCTCTGCGGGCATCGTCCCCATCATCATCGTGTTCTTGTTAGGTCAGCGTTATGTAATCGAGGGCGTTGCTAATACGGGGATCAAAGGATAATTTTTAATAGGCACAGTGAATGAAATCATCTGTTTTCAAGACAACCAGGGTGAGTTGAAATGGGAGATTTGTCTTGAATACGATGGATTAGGAGTTTTCAACACATGGTAACCATGAGGCAGATCATCGCATTTTTTATCCCGCTTGGCCTTGCTTCCTGTATCGTGACGATCTCGCATGTGATTATTAATTCTACATTGTCCAAAGCGGCTCATCCCGAAATTGTCATCGCGAGTTATGCGATCGGGATGAGTCTTTTGCCTCTGTTCGATCGACCCGCATCGTACTTAAGACAAGTGAGCGCCACTTTCTCGCGAGATCAACATTCGTTCCAGTCGGTCGCCAATGTCACGTGGCTTGTTATAGCGGGAATCATTGTCGTCGGCGGACTGATCAGCTACACCCCATTGGGAACGCTGCTGTTTATTGAAATTTTTCGTGCTGACAGGGAATGGGTTTCTGAAGTGATCATGAGTTTTCGCATCTTAATGTGGGTCAGCGTGTTCTCTGCTATACGTATGCTCTATCATGGCGTCATGATTGCCCGGATGCGAACCCACTGGATCACCATCGCCATTGCGATACGATTGCTCGGCATGGTCGCTCTTGCGCAATGGTTTATTCGTACAGACAGCATCAATGGGGGGTATGTGGGAGCGATTATTTTCACTTCAGGCATGGCCATTGAGGCGTTGGTGTCTTTCCTTGAAGGTCGTTCCATCATTCGGAAGATGCCTAAGGAACGTGAAACCGAAAGGATCACGACCCCTAAAGTTTTCAGTTTCTATAAACCGTTATTTTTCTCATCATTCATCATGGTCGCTGTCCTTCCAGCGGCGAATGCGGCGCTTGGGTTCACGTTAGACATTAAAGTCGCGATTGCCTCTTTTGCGATTGCGCAAAGTCTATTTCACTTGATTATGAGTTTATTTATTTTTACTCACTTGGTTGTGCTCAATTTTTATGAGCAATCCCCTGAGCTCGTTCGACGATTCCAGCATTCCATTGCCTATGTCCCGGGCATTCTCTTAAGTATACTCAGTTTCACTCCTGCCGGCATGTGGTTGTTGGAACATGTGATCGGATTAAGCGGACCATTATTGGATGCAACACATCAAACACTTGCGGCGCATATTGTCCTTGCATTGTTGTTGCCATGGGTGGATTACGGGAATGGATTTCTGATTCTTAGACGTACCACGCATGTATTTATGTGGTCCCAAGCTGCGAATGCGATTGTGGCGTTGGCTGCGCTATTCATATTGGTGATGATGGCTCCACAGTGGAATGGCATCATTGGACCTGTTGCACTCACCTTCGGATGTATTGCAGAATGTGCGGTTGTTGCCACCGCGTTGTATCGTCAGCGGCAACAATATGCACTCCGTGGGATAACCTCAGGCTCTATCGTCAAATTTTGAACACCCCACCGCATCCACAAATCAGGGTTATTGGACATCCTCTAAAAATTAGACTCTTGCTTCGCTTGAAGTCTTTTTCTGAATTCAGTAGGCGAGCAACCGTTCACTTTACGGAACGTTTCAAAAAAGTGGGATGTGTTTGAAATTCCAACAGCGGCTCCAACATCCGCAACATTCATATTGTTCGTAACGAGCAGCCGTTCTGCAGCTTGAATTCGCTTGCGGTTCATATATTCCGTAAAGCTAATCCCTAATGTTCTGCTGAACAACCGCGACACATAGTGATAACTCATATTCGCCATCTGACTGGCAGTTCGCAAATCGATTTTCTCCATATAATGATTGTCGACATACGTGAGGACCGGGCGTAAGGCCTCTAGTGCGCCACTCTCCGCAGTTTTCAAAGTTTCTCCACAATGTCGAAGCAGCATCAGCATGATATGCTTCATATGCATGCTGACCGCCAGTTCGTATCCTACTTTACGGGATTGAGATTCCTCATAAATATTTAGCAGCGCACCAGCGATTTGCTCTTTGATCTTCTGATTGGTGTGAACAGCTTCATTGAGGCGGCTTAAGGGTGTCCTTGCATCAGAAAAAAATAAGGAATAAGGAGCTGCGAACGAGTCCAAATATTGCTTCAGGTCAAATTGGCATACAATTTGATGGATGATGCCATTCACCATCCCACGTCCAGAATGTAGCTGCGAAGGACCGACAATCAGAACATCACCAGGCCCAAGTTGAACAATGGATTGATCGACATAAAACTTTATTTCACCTTCAAGCAACAAAACGAACTCTGCTTCCTGATGAAAATGCCATCTTCGGATCGGGGCAGGCGTGTCTTTCTTCAATTGATGTTCATTGCGAATTTCCCAAATCTTCATCCGCAGCAAGGGGCTTTGGTATACGACCAGCTCTTCATGAATGTTGCGCTCCACCACCTGAACCCCCGATGACAAAATAGGATATAAATAGGACAAACGCTTGAGTTGAAAACAACCTCTACCGTTTTTATACTTATTCTATAATATCGTGACGAGAGGTAGTTGAACATAGAATGGCGCAAAATAACAAACTGCGGGTGACGATTTGGAACGAATTTCGCCACGAGCAGAAGAATGAAGCGGTTCGTGCGTTGTATCCCAATGGGATGCATGCAGTAATTGCCCAAAGTTTTGACGATCGATTCGAGGTAAGGTTTGCTACATTAGATGATCCGGAGCATGGTTTAACCGAGGAAGTGCTCGCTTCAACCGAAGTATTAATTTGGTGGGGACATAGAGCTCATCATGAGGTTCAAGATGCAATTGTTGATAAGGTGCATAGAAGAGTGTTGGAAGGCATGGGGTTGGTCGTTCTTCACTCCGGACATTTTTCAAAAATTTTCAAAAAGTTGATGGGGACAACATGCAACTTAAAGTGGCGGGAGATCGGTGAAAGGGAACGAGTGTGGACGGTATCCCCGGGACATCCGATTGCAGAGGGGATTGGAGAGTATTTTGAAATTCCTCATGAAGAGATGTATGGGGAGCACTTTGATATTCCGGAGCCGGATCATCTGATTTTTGCCAGCTGGTTTCAAGGGGGCGAGCTGTTTCGCAGCGGTTGTTGCTTCTATCGGGGACAGGGTAAAATATTTTATTTCCGGCCAGGACATGAGACGTATCCCACCTATTATCAAACAGAAGTGCAGCGAATTATTTGCAATGCGACTTTATGGACCGCGCCAGTAAAGCGAGAACATCAAACCTATGGAAACTTCAAACCGCTGGAAAAAATGGATCTCGCTTAATCATATGATGGGGGGCTTATGAATCGAATGAAAGCATTAAAATTAGGGATCATCGGCACCGGCGGAATTTTAAGAGGGGCGCATATGAGGGGATGGACTTCATCTTCAGATGTGGAGATTGTGGCATTCTGTGACATCTCTGAAGAGAGGGCCAAGGCGCTTGCTGATGATTATGGCGTTTCACGTATTTATACAGATTATCGAGAGTTGTTGGCCCAGCCTGATATTGATATCGTAGATATTTGTACGCCCAATGTGTATCACTCTGAAATAGCGGTAGCTGCGTTGCAAGCAGGGAAGCATGTATTTTGTGAGAAGCCCGATGCTATAAACCCTGAGGAAGCCATGAAGATGGCACACGCAGCATTGACAAACGATAAAGTCTTAATGACGATGCGCAATAACCGATTCCGTCCTGCTTCCCAGTTTCTGAAGAAATATATTGAAGGCGGTCATATGGGTGAAATTTATACAGGGCGTTGCGGGTGGGTTCGTCGTCGCGGCATTCCTGGCAAAGGCGGTTGGTTTACGACCAAAGAGCTGTCTGGAGGAGGGCCTTTGATCGATTTGGGTGTGCATTTTATTGACTTAGCCATATGGTTAATGGGCAATCCAAAGCCGGTTTCAGTCGTTGGAGCCACTTACACCAAGTTTGCGAACAGCTCGTTGTCGGATTCTGTCCACAGTCGTTTCGGGCAACCGAAGCCAGAAGGAACGTTCGATGTCGAAGATCTGGCAACGGGATTCATACGGTTTGAGAGTGGCGCCACACTTCAAATCGAATTCAGCTGGGCTTCCAATGTCGAAGAAGAGATGAACTTTCTCGAGCTGCGCGGAACTCAATCCGGATTCAGCTTTAAGAAGGGAGAACTGAAATTGTTCTCTGAGATTGAAGGGGTTTTATGTGATATCCATCCGAAGCTTAGCCAGAATCATGGAGGTCACGAACCGAATATTCATCACTTTGTGGACGTCGTATTGGGTCGAGCAGAACCCATCTTCCTCCCACAGTCCGGTATAGACATGATCCAGATTTTATCAGCATTATATAAATCCGCAGAAACGGCTAGAGAAGTCGTGCTGTAGTGCCCACGGGATGTTCATCCCGACAGATTGTGCATCATGACAGATTGTGATTGTGCGTCCCGTCGGGTTTTGCGTCCTGTCGCATATATTCCACGCATCGATCGCTGGACCTTACCTACTCAACACGTGTTGTCGAGGGGGTCGGCGCTCCATATCGTCAAATTTTGAACATATGGAGCCTCATGCTAGCATTAGCAGGAGCTGTATGATCAAAAAATGAACATTCTACCCCAAGCATCATACATTAAAGTGTCTTCACGTATTGTCGCCAACGATGTACAGGCTGCCACTTCAAGAGACGCTTCGCCTTCTCGTTGCTTAAAAGCGTGCTAAATCCTGCTTCCATCGGCAGTCGAATATCTGTCACACCAGGATATCTTGCCGACATGAGATCACGACTTTTGATATCCATGCTCGTGTCATCTGCTGCGATATTCAATGCAATGGCACCGAGACCTTCTGCTTCTATGGCTAATCGGCATGCACTCGCTGCATCGCGGCTATCGATATAACTCCAGAGAATCCTCTCGCGCCGTGAAGCGTCATGAATAAAATGAGGGAAATTCTGATACATGTCCGGCGTAATGATGTTCCCAAAACGCATGGAAACGATCTGCATATTTGTTCTCCGATGGAACATCTCAGCGGTGTTCTCGTTCACCACCTTAGAGAGTCCGTAGCTGTCTTGCGGTATTTGCACATGTTCCTCATCGATAGGGACATACTGCGGAGCGAAAGGATGAATGGCAAATACAAGACCATAGGATGATTCGCTTGACGCAATGACGGCCTTCTGGATGCCAAGGCCTGCCGCTGCTTCAAGAATGTTGTAAGTCGACATGACATTATTCTCAAAAGTAACTTCGTTGGGATGGGAGTAAGCTACGGGAATCGCCGCCAAGTGAACTACCGCATCGGCACGAGCTAAAACTCCATATACTTCACCGAGATTTTTCAAATCCACGATCACTGTTTTGCAGAGCTTTTCTTGAGGTTGATGAATATCAGCATTCACAACTTCGTAACCGTGTTCGAGAAATTCTCTGACAACCCATGTGCCCAGCCGCCCGCTACCACCTGTGATGACCACTTTTTTCAATTTAATGTACCCCTTCAATCGCTAGAATGTGTTCAATTTTCTGTAATACATCATCAAAGAACCAATGTCGCCCATCACGGACAACATTTCGCTTTAGCAATATTGCTCTACAAACACTGATGGAGTAAGAATCTTCGGTTTTTCAATGACAATATCCGCAAAATCCTTGTCGCCTGTAATCAAGATGTCTACATCTTCCACGATTGCGGAGTACAAAACGGGATAGTCCTTACTATCACGAATATCAAAAAGTGTATCGTCCATTTGCTTCGGAGTATAAACCATTTCAAAGCTCATCTTCGCTAGAAGTCCGTCAACTACATTAATTTTTTTTGGAAATTTCCTGTTTACAACACCCAGAAGCTCATCAATCACAAAAGAGGAAAGCACAAGTGTATGGTTAGTGGATCTTTCAAGTAAAAGATTTTTCATTCGCTTACTTGGAAAAAGCGAAGCAGAAAGTATCACGTTGGTGTCGAGCATGATACACATTACTTCTTCATTTGACTTTCTCGGCGAATTTCTGTCACAAGGTCTACAACGTCCTGTTCGCTTTCTAAGCCTACTCGCTGTGCTTCACCTGCAAAAGCAGCTTGGGCTTGTGTAAATGCATCTATTGTTGCATTTGCCATGACGATTTTACCCGCCTCTTCAATGAAAAGCACCTTGTCACCGTTCTTTAATCCGAGTTTTTTGCGAATATCAATGGGGATTGTGATTTGCCCCTTCGATGTAATTTTAGCCAGCTCCATGAGATGATCCACTCCCTTACATTCCTTACTTTCATTGATTATATTGTATGCCAAATTGTAATGAAATGCAAATACTCTTAATTACCTGTTAGAATTTTGTTTCTAAGGGATTAAATGGTATATTCCAAATATCAAATTATAGACTCGAGAGGTGAGCTACGAAAGGATTCTGTAGTTAGTGAGGGTAACACCATGAATAATATGTTTAATAGTAAAGACTACCATTGGAGCCTGTTTATAGGTCACTTAGTAATTGGAAAATTGTTAAGTACCAAGGAATTTACACTAGTGCATCTTAATCTGATCAAGGAGCTAAGACAATGGTTACTCAGCATGCTCGAGAAGGTATAAATCATATAACCCTTCAATTTGCAGAAAAATTGAAAGAGAGTTTGATCGTGCACAGTATTTATTTGTATGGTTCTTATGCGAAAGGAACAATTAGAGAAGACAGCGATATTGACATCGCCGTTGTGGCTGAAGGGTTTACTGGCGATATCATTGAGGATACTTTCATGTTAATGAGAGCGCGAAGAGGGGTTGACCATCGCATCGAACCTCGTCCTTTCAAAGTTGACAAAGAAGTATTACGCACAGGCATAAGGATAATTTAATATTATTAGCTCCTAAATTCCCTCTTTCGATCTTTGTTCCGTGATAAATGCGGGGTCGAAACGTAGTTTTTTTACAATCGAAGACTTTTCGTCAATCACTCGCCAAAAGGGTGTAATTTCCTCAATATCGTGACCATTCATATACTTCTCATAGGCTGCCTCTGCCACAATTCTCACAAAAATTACCGTTGTCACAGGACAAGTGTGCGGAAAAAGGATAGCCGAAATCAAAATCATCATTATATACGCCCATATCTTCTGCAACACCTACAAAAGCTCTCTGTGCATTATAAAGCGCATGCGCTGATGCATTATTTATTACGATCTCACTATTTGGTTTTTGGAAAAACAAAATTTTATCACCTGATTTAAGACCAAGAAGACGCCGTATTTCACCCGGAACTGTAATTTGCCCGTTAGCAGAGATTTTAGCTAAGTTCATAATGATCAACCTACGACAATTCATCAATAGTAGGATCAACACATTCAAATTGTGAGCATGCAGTAGTTTCTAGAAATAAATTTAAATTTATTGTGACGCGTGTAATTTCTTTTTCACAAAGTACCTTGCAATAACCAGTACCGTGTGATATATTCTATCCATGATGTACTACACATTACACAGTACCTAACATAAACCAGTCAGGGGAGGCGATGGGGAGTGAACGTCCAGTTTAAGAAGGGTGTGCTGGAGCTGTGCGTACTGGCGCTTGTCAAGCAACAGGATCGTTATGGATACGAGCTTGTTCAGCGCATCTCGCAGCAGATTGAAATCGCCGAAGGCACGGTTTACCCGTTGCTGCGGCGCTTGACGCAGGAACAATATTTTCAGACGTACTTGCAAGAATCGGATGAGGGTCCCCCGCGCAAATATTATCGTTTAACGGATAAGGGGATCGAATATTTATTGCAATTGCGGACAGAATGGATGCAGTTCGTGACAGGGGTTAATGTCCTATTGGAGGGAGATGGTGATCATGAATAAGGGGCAGTTTTTGCAGGAATTGGCCGGTGCTCTCACTCGGTTGCCTGTTGATGAACGTGACGACATTGTGCGTGATTATGAGGAGTATTTTGCTGCGGGTCAAGCCAATGGGAAGACAGAAGCGGAAATCGCCAAGGCGCTCGGATCACCGAAAAAAATCGCACGCGAGTTGCTAGCCGACTATCATGTGGATGCTGCTGTGCGTGAATGGTCGTTTGCGAACATCTGGAAAGCGGTGCGTTCCGTGAGCATGGTGGCATTCGTCAATTCGGTACTCATTCTAGGCGCATATTGTGCAGGGTTGCTATTGCTGCTTGGCGGCTGGCTGACCGGCATTGCCCTCACCGCCTTACCGCTTACGTTGCTTATCATCCACGGAATCCAGCCACTTTGGCCGTTCTCCTTCATTATGTTCATCGCCATCGCTGTATCGGGTGTCGGATTGTTAATCAATGTGTTGATGTGGGCGATCAGTCGATGGTTCAAACAAGGATTTCTTCATTATTTAAAATTCACATTAGCGTTGTGGAAAGGTGGCGAGCAGCATGGGCAGAAGGAGTAAAGTGGCGGTAACGGTGATTGTAGTGATTGCGATGATGATGATTGTCACAGGCATTGTCGGTGCGACAGCGTCGTTCCCTGACACGGCGGAGCGACAACCTACGGTTCCTTTTGAACAACAGAAGACGGTCCCAGCCCAATCATTCGATGCTGTGAAGATTGATGGACGGACGGTTGATGTGCAAGTATCGACAGCAGATGTCAATGAGGCGCAAATTCGTCTCAATGGCAAATTGTATCAGCCGGACCCCCATGCGGATAAATTCATCGAAATAAACGTGCGCCGTGGTGAACTACGTATTTCTTTCGCGAAGGAAATGTTGATCACAGAGTTGCAGGTGTTTGGTATTGAAGTAGTCGGGGAAGCGGTGAGTACATTACAGGCTGAACTGGTCTTGCCGCAACGCGTGTATCGATCGATTGAAATTCGCACGCTAACGGGCGATGTTCTATTACGGGGTGTTGAGGCGCGCATGTT
>JBILCM010000048.1:0-16624 GCA_044353165.1 Paenibacillus sp. | reverse complement strand
GTCCGGACTCTTAGGTCCAAAAAGCGAGCTAAAAAGTTCTGTCAGAAATCGATTTAGTGTAGACTGTTCGGCCGCATTCGCCACTAATTTTTCAATCTCAGTTCGCATCGCGCGCAATGCTTGCATTCGGGCAGGATGTTGTTCCGTTTGTAGTTGTATGCAAATCGAAAAAAGAAATTGTTGGATGAGATTTCCTAACCGTTCCTCATTCATCATGTTTACGAATGTGTTCAAGGCAAAACCAAAGAGGCCGTTTACGGGCAATTTTTCCAGTGAATTCAAGGCCATACGTCCCAACCATTCTCTGTTCTCCATGTTATTTAACCATAGATAACCATTATGAATCGCATAATCCAGCAGTGCAGATTCGAAGGAAGGACTAGAAATTTTGTTAGAAAGCAGTTTATGAAGTGCAGATGGACCTTTCGAACTTACCAAGTGACTGATGAATGGAACAATGATTGAAGTGATGGTCTCTGGTTTGATGGAACGTATGGTGTGACGGATGAAAGTTGCCATTTGAGTTGGTGCATCAGTTCCTTGTAACTTTTCAATAGCGTACGTAATGAATCGCTCTGCGAGTTTGGCTTCATTCAGTTTTTCTAAGATACTTTCCTTGCGTAGCAATTCGGATTGAATCGCATGCACGAGAGCGTTTGTTATTTTATCTCGATTTTTAGGAAGTAGTGCCGTGTGTGGAATGGGAATGCCTAAAGGATGCCTAAACAATGCTGTTACAGCAAACCAATCTGCCAAACCGCCAACAAGTCCTGCTTCGAACCCATGTTGAAGTATGAGACCGGCCGGTGAATGGCCCCAAGGTATCGTTACGACGACTCCAGCTCCCATGATGCCCAATGAAATTGCCGCGGTATGTTTTACGGTGCGTTTCAGAGCGATCCCTCAACTTTCACTATTAAGCACACGAGCCCAATAATGGATTATTCGTCTTTTCTTTTGTCTGATTTTTTTCTCTAAGGCAGTTTGTGAATAGTTACCCCGGTCGAATAAGACGCAATCCCAAGCAGCTGTCATGAACGCATTATCGATAAGCATCAGATAGAAGTCATGCATCAAACATTGGATATTTGTGGGGTAGCCTGATTGAACGAGTTTCATTGCATGGCGTTTGGCAATGGCATCAACGAGTTGGTCGTCATGAACTTCTTGCACTAAAATCGCCAAGTCGCGCATAGGTGTTGCGGCTTGACACCATTCCCAATCGATGAGCGAGATTGTTTGTTTCTCCACTAGCACATTGCCCCAGTTAGGATCCCCGTGTGTCAGGGTGCGTGGCGCTTTGATCCATTGTGCTGAATATTTGTCATAAAAGGCAACCGCAATTTGGTGAAGCTCGCTATGTTCGGGGCCAATTCGTTGCAAGAAACGGTTCGCCCAATCCTGTTTGAAACCGTATGGCATAACGATCTTACTGCTAACCCATGATTCGATTAAGGGGTAACAATACAGATGAAGATCAAGCAAGACGTCTGCTGCTTGTTCAAGTTTTACTTGAAGATCGAATTGTAGTTCCTTCACAATGGCAGTGTGCAATCGTAAAAGTGGTTCACCCAAGTAATTCAATAGAAAGGCTTTCGGTTCCTCATCAAACGATGCGATCATCTTGGGCCCCCATCGTTCAATGGTATTTCCTATTTTCTGAAATAGATCATATTCCACATTCTCCCCTGCAGAAGGTTCTTTATAAGTTAGCCGGACAACTTCTTTACATTTTGTTTGCGCCTGAATGTGGAAAATATGAGCTGAAAATAACCCGGTTATCTTCTCTTGTTGTACTGTTTGGTATCCTAATGATAAAACCCGGGAAAGACATCGCGACGCAATTTGTTCATTCATCTGCATTAGAAAAGACGGAGCGGTTTGATATTCCCGACTCCGTCCTGCTCCCCCCTATATTAATCGTCAATCGTTGACAGATCTCCGACGGGTAAACCTAATTCTTGTGCTTTTAGAACTCGACGCATGATTTTGCCTGAACGTGTTTTAGGTAGTTTTTCGATAACTTCAATTTCGCGTGGTGCCGCATGCGCTGCCAAGCCATTACGCACGTGAAGTCGAAGTTCTTCTAAGAGTTCAGGTGTCTGCACGTACCCTTCGCGAAGACTGACGAATGCTTTGATGATTTGACCGCGCAGTGCATCAGGTTTTCCAATAACACCAGCTTCAGCCACGGCAGGGTGCTCCACCAATTTACTTTCGACCTCGAAGGGACCCACATTCTCACCCGCTGTGTTGATTACATCATCTACACGTCCTTGAAACCAGAAATATCCATCTTCGTCCATGTAGGCGGAGTCTCCAGAAATGTACCAACCTTGAATGCGAAAATATTCCTCGTATTTTTTTGGATTATTCCATACTCGCCGCATCATTGAAGGCCAACCCGACTGAATTGCCAGATTACCCAGCGTATACGGAGGAACTTCCTTGCCATTATCATCAAGAATTGCTGCGCGAATGCCCGGCAGTGGTTTTCCCATGGAACCAGGACGTATAACCATAGAAGGATAATTCACAATCATATGGGCACCCGTCTCTGTCATCCACCATGTATCGTGAATGCGATGTTTGTAAGTTCGAAGTCCCCATCGAATCACTTCAGGGTTTAGAGGCTCTCCAACGGAGAGTACGTGACGCAATGAACCCAGATTATATTTGCTGACGATTTCGTCTCCAGCTGCCATAAGCATGCGGAATGCAGTTGGCGCACTGTACCAGACGGTGACTTTGTAGTCCTGGATTGTAGAATACCAACGATCGGCCGTATATCTTCCTCCGCGGATTAAATTTGATGCACCGTTAAGCCATGGGGCGAAAATCCCATACGAAGTGCCAGTTACCCATCCGGGATCAGCAGTACACCAATATACATCATCTTCTTTAAGATCGAGCACCCACTTGCCTGTTATGTATTGCTGGATCATGGCTCCGTGCACATGAACGATGCCTTTGGGTTTTCCTGTAGATCCTGATGTGTAGTGCAGAATCATCGGATCTTCAAGATCGAGCCACTCGATCTCCAATTCATCAGAGGAGTTGGCGATCGCATTACGGTAATGGACTTCCCCTGGAAGTGCGTCGCCATCCAAATCAATCAAGATCATGTGTTTTAAGTTCGGCAAATTTTCTTTCGGAATTCGCTGTTTCAAAGCGGTCGTGGTAACAACCACAGTTGCTTCGGCATCAGCCATACGGTCTAGGACGGCGCCTTCCATGAATGCTTCAAAAAGCGGACCTACAACTGCTCCGATTTTCAGTGCGCCAACAATTCCTGCGTAAATTTCAGGAGTTCGCGGCATGAAAAAGAATATGCGATCCCCTTTATTTACACCTAGGGAACGAAATAAATTACCAAATTGATTGGAAAAGCGACGCATCTGCTCGAATGTAAACGTCTGAGTTTGTGTATCGTCCACATATGTAAGTGCAATTTTGTTGCGACGGTCTGTGAATGTATGCTTGTCAATCAATTCATAAGCCATGTTTACTTTGTTTGAGGTGAACCAAGAAAAATGAGATTTAGCGTCTTCCCAACGAAAAGATGAATACATATCTTCATAGGATGGCAAGTTTGGATTTGGTGCTGTGCTAGGAATCCTCTCGTTCGTTTGAACATCTTGCATGAATATTTTCCTCCCTCTGTTACAACCGAAATATGATAACGCTTTAATTCAAACATGCCAATATTATATATGTTTTCTTTCAACTTGTAACTATGTATTGCACAAACGTGTATCGACTAAGGTTTTCGTATACAATGTACGATAGTATCCGATTTGTAACAAAGCGAGGCGGTTTTGTGTTTCACTATGCAGCGAAAGTAAATTTCATTATTCATTACTTTCGATTTCAAGCAGATTATGACGATTGGGATGTTTGGGCATGGCCAGATAATCAGCAAGGAAAGGCCTGTCCTTTCGTTGGAATGGATGACTTTGGATCATATGCTTATGTGGATTTGGAAAGCACAGATGAATTCACAAAGGCAGGCTTTCTTTTAAGGCGGCGCATAGTGGGGAATGAATGGGCTGAGCGGGAATTTACAGATCGTTATATTGAAAATTTTACCTCTGATGGTTTGGCGGAGGTGTGGGTCATCGAAGGTGACCCCATCCTTTATTATAATAAAGTCTCCGCCATGCATCACCGCAAACAGCGTGTTCGTTCAGCTGTGATGGTGCTTCCTTCGAGGATTCGGGTGATTGTTAATCCTGACAATCTTGGAATTGCAGAGCAGTTGGAACACATTTTGCTTTATCGCAACGATGGTTCGCCGGTGCAACTTCAACACGTTTGTTTTGACAACGAAAATACCATTGATATTGAAACTAATCATCCGTTACATATTGCTCAGCCATATCATGTCATGATCCCCGGGTATCCGCCTGCTCGAGTTTCCATTCAAGGCTTGTTTGACCATCCCTCATTCGAAAATGCTTTTACTTACCCGCATAATGATTTGGGGGTCACCTATTCTGCGAGTTGTTGCCAGATTCGATTATGGTCCCCTACCGCAATGGAGGCCAGAGTCGCATTCTATTTGCATTGGAATGATGAATTTAGCACAGAAGATCATGCAATGTCCCGTTCCATAGGCGGCACTTGGTATGTAACCATCGCAAAAAACATGTTAGGAGCCTATTATACATTCAAGGTTCGTCATCAAGAGCAATGGTATGAAGCTGTTGATCCATATGCAAAGGCGCTATCTGTTAACAGCTTGAAAGGGATGATCGTCAATATGCAAGCGACGAATCCGCCAGATTGGAATGATGATTGTCGCCCACATTTCGTCCATCCCGTAGATGCTATCATTTATGAACTTCATATCCGCGATGCGACCACTCATATTTCTAGTGGAGCCCTTTCTCGCGGCACATACCTTGGATTATGTGAATCTGGAACAACAAACACGAATGGTAATTGGACAGGACTCGATTATTACAAAAATCTTGGTGTAACGCATGTTCAGTTACTTCCCGTAACTGATTATATTTCGGTAGATGAAGAAAATCCTCAAAAGAAACAGTACAATTGGGGGTACGATCCAGCGCATTTTTTTGCTCCAGAAGGTTCATATTCCACGGATCCGTATCAGCCAATGACACGCATCCAAGAATTGAAGCAATTGATCCAAACGTTTCATCAAAATGGGATTCGTATTGTCATGGACGTGGTGTTTAACCATATGTTTTCAGCAACGTTCTCGAATTTGGGGAGATTGGTGCCCAATTATTACTTTCGTTGCTCGAAAGAAGGTGTTTTGTCAAACGGCACAGGTGTAGGCAATGACACCGCATCGGAACGCATTATGATGCGCAAGTTAATCGTTGATTGCGTTGAATATTGGACTCGTGAATACCATATTGATGGGTTTCGTTTTGATTTGATGGGAATACATGATATTCAAACCATGAATGAAGTTCGACAACGATTGGATCACATTGATCCATCCTTGCTTGTTTACGGTGAAGGTTGGAACTTGTCGACGATGCTAAGCAGTGAGTTAAAAGCCAACTTGAGTAACGCCCAATCCATTCCGAACATAGGTCAGTTTCATGACACTATGCGTGACGCGCTAAAAGGCGGGGTTTTTCGTGTCGAAGAGCAGGGCTTTGTGAATGGTCAAGGCCTTTCAACACATGGCGTGTGGCAAGGTATTGTAGGCGGCATAGGCTACAACGATGAAATCCCAGGTTTTGCAGGAGAACCTGCACAAACAATAAATTATGTTGAAGTTCACGACAATCATACCTTATGGGATCGACTCTTCTTAAGCAACCCTGAACACACCATCAAGATTCGCATGCAAATGCATCGGTTAGCAACATCAATCATCTTGTTGTCGCAAGGAATCCCATTCCTTCATGCTGGACAAGAATGGTTTCGCACAAAGAATGGTGAACATAACAGTTATCGCTCCTCCGATGCCGTGAATGCCATAGATTGGGATTATGCGTTCTTTTACAAGGACAACATAGATTATGTCCGCGGTTTGATTGCGCTTCGGAAAGCACAACCATTATTCCGATTAAGGACAGCCTCGCTAATCAAGAAAAGTCTTCAACGTTTACATACAACATACGGGGTGATAGCATACGTATTAAGCGTTGAGTCTCCTTTGGATGAAGCGTATCGTACAATCGTTGTTGCTCACAACTCACAGATGTTTCCCGTGAAAATTGGTTTACCGCAGTTGTTACAATCATCGCAATGGGAGCAACTTTGTGACGGTCAGCGCGCCGGAACAAAACCTTTTGCCAAGTTTTATCACAATCAAGGTTTTATTGAGCCGCTTTCTACCGCGGTGTGGGGAAACTGCCAAACCATTCCCGTTACAAATTCATAATAATTGGATATAATTGTTGCATTGTGCATCGTGCATACACAAAAGCATAATACTAAGGAGGGACACGATGATTCACAATTGGAGATCTTTTTTTACTACGCCTTTTTTCTGGTTCAATTTCATACTTAACTTGAAATACTTCGGCATACAGGTGGTTGTTTTCCATAATTATAATCCATTTGATTGCCTAATTGTTTCCGTTCCCTCAATGCTCTGCTTCACAATATTGGTTGAACTCCTTTTTGTAAGGTGGAGATTGAAAGCGTACATCGCTCTAAACATTGTGCTTACCGCTTTTATGGTTTCATTGATGATTTATTTTAAACAATTCGGAATCATCGTCACATATCATGCTTTCAAGCAAGCCAAACAAGTTGCCGATCTTGGCAACAGCATATTGGAATTATTCGAACCATTGTATCTTCTTTATTATGCAGATATTCTGGCATATTTCGTGTTTAGATATTTCCGATGGGATCAAAAACTCACAGCATTACATAATTCCTTCAAACCATTGGCTGCTCTATGGGTTATCTCAGTTGGCACCCTCATCGGATTTGCATATTCCTATGATCACCTGTTGAATGAATTCAAGCAAGCCGAACGAATGGGGTTAGTTGGATATGAGATTCATACGTTTGTGTCGAGCGTGACGACGCAAACGACGGCAGCAGCGGTTGAACAAATCACTCCTGAATCTATTCGCTCAGTCAAGGGATTAACATATGAAACCAACCCTCAATATTTTGGAGACGCACAAGGGAAAAACCTGATTATCGTGCAGTTGGAATCTTTTCAAAACTTTCTTATCGGCAGTAGCATTGAAGGGCAGGAAATAACGCCTATCTTAAATGGGTTAGCAAAGAAAAGTTTCTATTTTTCGAACGTCTATCAGAACATTAGTCAAGGCAACACTTCAGATGCAGAATTTATTGTGAACACAGCCTTCTACCCCCCTGCTCAGCAGGCCGCTTCACAAGCATATGGCAGCAAGAACATTCCGAGTCTACCTCGTCTATTGTCGAATATAGGTTACGAGTCAATCACATTGCACACGAATGATGTTGACTTTTGGAATCGCGTGCAATTGTATCCCGCACTTGGTTTTAACAGGTACTATGAAAAAACATGGTTTGGAGATGAGGATGTTATTGCATTCGGTGCGTCGGATGAAGTTCTTTACAATAAAACAGTTCCGTTGTTAACGGAACTTAGGGATAAAGGACAACCATTCTACGCACATGTAATTGCACAAAGCTCGCACCATCCATTTGCCCCTGTGGAACACAAACAAATGTTGTCGTTACCTGAAATGTGGGATGATACATTAATTGGGAATTATTTAAAACTTGCAAACTATGCGGACAGAGCTTTAGGAAAATTTATTGAACAGTTGAAAGCAGAAGGATTGTGGGAAGACACGATTCTGGTCATCTACGGTGACCATTTTGGCATTTCACCCCACAGTATTCCTGAAGAAGAGAAGGAAATGTTGGAAGGATTGTTAGGACATGAATATACGATGCGCGTCGTTCACAATATTCCATTCTTGGTTACTGTCCCTGGTCTTACGCCGGAAGGTCTTGAAATCAGCAATTTGGGCGGTCAAGTGGACATTATGCCCACACTTGCGAATCTACTTGGGATATCACTTCTAGAAGAGATTCATTTTGGCCAAGACTTATTGAATCATAAAAAAAATATAATTGGAAGTCGGTTTTATTTACCAACGGGTTCATTCTTGAATAATGAAATTATGTATATATCTGGTGCAACATTCGGCGACGGCACGATCATACCGTTATTGAACAATAACAATGTTCTTGATACAAATCCGATGCGTTATAAGGATGATTTTGTCCGGATTATGTTGATCATGCAGATGAATGATGCTTACTTGGAGTCATTACCTGAGAGAAGATAGGACGAATCTTAATTATTTATAAATTTCCCGCATGACGTGTCTTAATTCTGGCACGATAATACGAGACATGGCTAGTCGCACTGCGCCAGTGGAACCGGGCATAGAGAACAGCACCGTTCTCCCGACCACACCCGCAGTCGCACGACTGAGAATGGCAGCTGGACCAATGTCTTCTGTAAAGCTTAGATAGCGAAAAATCTCACCAAATCCAGGCAATTCTTTCTCAAGTGTATCTCGAACAGCCTCGAATGTTGTATCTCTTGACGCAATGCCTGTGCCTCCATTAAAAAGCAAGGCTTCAACTTGATCGTTACGAACTGCCTCTAGGATGGTTTGCTGAATAAGCTCGTATTCATCTTTCACGATTTTATAAGCTGCGACTATATATCCGTCTGCTTCTAACAGTTCTTTCATGAGCGAGCCGCTACGGTCGGTTTCGGGTGTTCTTGTATCGGATACGGTGACCACCATACATCGGACTGTCTTTGGCGCCTCATTACGATGCTGTTCTACGGATGAAGGCGTATTCATTCCTATTCACTCTCTCCCGGACTTTTTCGTTTATATTCGCGAAACGTAAACAAATAAGGATTTGCCAAACTGGTGATTCCTACACGCTCTGAGGAGGCAATCCACTCCTTCTCATCCCATTGGGGAAAGAATGCATCACCATCCCATGTATGATGAAGGTGAGTGATCAGAAGACGATTAGCCATCGGCAAAAATAAGCGATAAACCTCTGCACCACCAATGACAAAAACTGTTTCTTCACCTTGGCAAAGCACTAGAGCTTCTTCAACGGAAGTTACAATCTCACAATCGTTAGGTGAGAATTGGGTTTGCCGGGTGAGAACGATATTGCGTCGCTTGGGCAATGCATTTCCTATAGACTCGTATGTTTTTCGTCCCATAATTACGGTGTGTTTCAATGTCGTTTTACGAAAATAAACCATATCATCTGGCAATTTCCACAACAATCGATTTTCTCGCCCAATGACCCCATGTTCAGCCATAGCACAAATGAGGGTGATTTCTGTTTGATGAGATGAATTTTGTCCGTTCATAGGAATACCCCTTCTTAAATGGCAACAGGTGCTGGAATTCGCGGGTGACATTCGTAGTCGACAATTTCAAAATCGGCATATTCGTAATCAAGAATGGAATCGGGTATACGCCTGATCATCAACTTCGGCAATGGGAATGGAGTCCGTGTCAGTTGCAACTTCACTTGTTCTACATGATTGGCATAAATATGTACATCTCCCCCTGACCATATCAAATCGCCTACTTGTAAGTCACATTGTTGTGCAACCATGTGTGTTAAGAGGGCATAACTTGCTATATTGAAGGGCAAACCAAGGAATGTATCAACGCTTCGCATTGTAAACATGCATGATAAACGGCCATCTGCAACATAAAACTGGAATACAAAGTGACAAGGCGGTAACGCCATGTGTTCAATTTCTGCTACGTTCCATGCGGACACGAGATGTCGCCGGGAATCCGGGTTGTTGCGGATCGCTTCTACAACATTCGTGATCTGGTCCACAGTTCGCCCATCAGATGCTGGCCATGAACGCCATTGTGATCCGTAGACTGCACCGAGATCTCCATTGTCATCGGCCCACTCATCCCAGATCGACACCCCGTTATCTTTCAAATAACGAATATTCGTTTCACCGCTAAGGAACCATAACAATTCGTGGATGATCGATTTCGTATGCACTTTCTTGGTCGTTACTAAGGGAAACCCTTCACTAAGGTCAAATCGAAGTTGTCGTCCGAAAACAGATCTCGTTCCTGTTCCGGTGCGATCATTCTTGTCAATGCCGTTCTCGAGCACATCGGCTAACAGATCTAAATAAGATTTCATGATGTTAGGATCACCCGTCCTATTCGTTCTTGTAAGAATCTATTCATCTAGAACCGCATGAATATGTTTTTTGGTAATTGACCAATGGGTTGTTGACCAATATTTCGCTTTATCTTTCAACAAAATCATCTGTGGCGACTCGTGTTTCACACCCGTATCCACGGCGATGCGATTGGAAACAGGCCTTGATTCGATCACTTTGACTAGTACATATTCAATACCACTCCTTGGGTGATCTGCGAGATATGCCTCATATTCCTCGAGCGCCGCACTGCTCACAGGGCACCGCGTGCTATGTTTCAATAACAACACAGGTTGATTCATCGACGATTCGAGTAATGTTACCCATTCCGATTCAGAAGTAATTTCACGATAAGATGTCATGGAATATCATTCCGCCTTCTTCATTTGATCTTTTGTCGATTCACATTCATATTGCAAACAAGAAAACGAACAATCCTTTCTCATTGTATTTCACAGAAGACAGCTTTTCAATGGACTCAGAGGATTTTTTCGCCGAATAAAGAGCCCATTAGCTCCACTGCAACTTTGGCTGTCCGGTTCAAATGATCCAGAATGGGATTTACTTCAACGAATTCAGCGCTGGTAACACAACCGGACTCAGCCAACAACTCCATGGCGAGATGACCTTCACGGTATGAGATTCCCCCAATGATAGGTGTACCGACCCCTGGAGCATCTTTCGGATCGAGTCCATCCACATCCAAACTTAAATGAACACCTTCTGTGTTCTTCGTTACGATACGAATGGCATCATTCATCACCTTGGCCATGCCTAAACGATCGATATCATGCATCGTAAATACATTAACGCCAAGTTTACGAATGAGATTTCGCTCCCCCTCGTCTAGTGACCTTGCGCCAATGATCACAGTCTTTGATGGATCAATTTTTTTTGTCGAACCTCCGATCCCAACCAATTCGGGATGACCAACGCCAAGTGCAATCGCTAGTGACATGCCATGGATGTTGCCGGATGGTGTTGTTAAGGAAGTGTTCATATCCGCATGGGAGTCAAACCAGATCACACCAACCGATTGTTTTTGCTGCATAACACCGGCAATTGTGCCGAAGGCCAAGCTATGGTCGCCACCCAGGATGAGTGGAAAATGTTTTTTTGATATCACTGTTGAAACGCGCTCTTTCAATTTTTCACAGACACGTGCGATTTCATGAAGGTATTTTAATGTGCTCCCAAACTCACCATAAGACTGTGGACGATGAACAACGATGTCACCCTCGTCATAAACATGGTATCCTAACTTCTCCAATTTTGATTGTATTCCAGCGCATCGAATAGCGCTTGGCCCCATATCTACACCACGTCGATCCGCTCCTAAATCAAGCGGGACGCCAATGATGGTTATTTTTCTGTTCATTTGATGAACACCGCCTTTCTATTGAACACAATGGATCTATAATTTTTCAGATGTTAATTTCAATTGTGTGAATTGTAGCAAATAATCAGGACCCCCTGCTTTGGAATTGGTTCCAGACATGTGAAATCCCCCAAATGGATGCACGCCTACAATGGCTCCTGTGCATTTTCGATTAAAATACAAATTCCCAACATGAAACTCTGTTCGAGCCCGTTCAATGTGCACACGATTACGAGAAAATAATGAACCTGTTAAGCCGTATATTGTGTGATTTGCAATCTGGAGCGCATGATCAAAATCATTCGCCGCAGTGAAAGCTAAGACGGGGCCAAAAATTTCTTCTTGCATAATTGTTGCATCGGGTGACACGTCCGCAATGATCGTCGGCTCAATATAGTATCCAATATCATCTAATAACGATGCGCCACCAACCATCAATTGTCCTTCTTGTTTCCCGATTTGTATATAGTTCATAATCTTGTTAAAAGCATGTTGGTCAATTACAGGTCCTGTAAAATGCATCACATCTGTTGCGTCCCCTATTTTTAGTGCTTTCGTCAAATTTACGCATCGATCTAATACTTGCTTATACACATCTTTATGGATAATCGCTCTTGAGCAGGCAGAGCATTTTTGGCCTGAGAAACCAAATGCAGAGGCCACTATTTCTTGTGAGGCAAGTTCTAGATCTGCATCGCGATCGACAACAATAGAATCCTTACCGCCCATTTCGCCAATGAATCGTTTCAACCATGTTTGTCCAATGCTCACTTTAGCGGATAATTCGTGTATCCTTAGACCCACTTCCTTGGATCCTGTAAAAGCGATGTATCTTGTCAGCCTATGGGTGACGAGGTAGTCGCCAATGTCTGCACCAGACCCTGGCAAAAAATTCAACACGCCTGCAGGCAAACCTGCTTCCTCTAGTATTTGGTACAGTTTATATGCGATAACTGGGGTTGTGCTTGCTGGTTTTAGAACAACCGTATTACCAGCTACAATGGAAGCAGCTGTCATTCCGACTGTGATTGCAAGCGGGAAATTCCAAGGTGAAATTACAAGGCCTACTCCGAGCGGAATATATGCAAGGTGATTGGATTCACCTTGAATCGACACGAGCGTATCATTCGTATGTTGCGAAAGCCGAATCATCTGTCTTGCATAATATTCCAAAAAATCGATTGCTTCTGCCGTATCGGCGTCAGCTTCAGCACGCACTTTTCCTGCCTCTATTGTCAAGAGTGCGCTGAATTGATGTTTTTGTCTACGCATTATGGCGGCCGCTTTAAAGAGGACTTCAGCTCGAAATTGTACTGTCATCCTTGACCAATGTTTAAATTGTTCATATGCAACTTGCATCGCTTGTTCAGCCATCATCTTGTTTGCTTGCGATACATTTCCGACAACCACGGATTTATCTGATGGATTAATTGATAAAATTTTTCTTTCGCAATAGTAACGTTCACCTCCGATTACGACAGGAATCTCCGCACCGAGCGTACTTTTGGTGTAATCAATTGCCTTCGCAAATGCCTCAGATTCATGTTTTTGTGAAAAGTCAGTGAAAGGCTCGGGTTTGTAAGGAATTGTAGTCAAGTCGCACACACTCCTTTAATTTGCTCGTATGCCCAATCCAATTGTTCTTGTTTTACAATTAATGGCGGTGTGAACCGAATCACATTCTCATGTGTCTCCTTACAAAGTAAGCCGCGTTTCATTAATGCTTCGCAGAATGGCCGGGCGGGACTTGTCATTACAAGCGCAGTAAACAAGCCACGACCTCTTGCCTCAGCAATGTTCGGGGAAGTTAACGTCATTAACCGACGGAGAAAGTAGTCTCCTAGTTCTTGAGAACGCCTTGCCAAATCTTCTTCTTGGATCACTTCAAGCGCTGCACAAGATACTGCACAAGCGAGTGGATTGCCTCCGAATGTTGAGCCATGAGAACCTGGATCAAAAAGGCCCATCACATCTTCATTCGCAACAATCGCTGAAATTGGAAAAACCCCGCCACCCAGCGCCTTTCCCAAAATATACACATCAGGTATGACTTGCTCCCAATCACAGGCAAATCTTTGGCCTGTGCGACCAAATCCAGTTTGAATTTCATCAGCGATAAAAAGAACTTGATGGTCTTTGCACAACGTTGCAGCTTCCCGCAAATAACCAACAGGAGGTATAACGATGCCTGCCTCCCCTTGTATGGGTTCAATTAATAACGCTGCGGTGTTCGGATTGATTGCAGCTTGCAGTGCGTTTATATCACCGTAGGGGATGATTTGAAATCCAGGCATGAAGGGTCCGAAATCTTTACGGTAATGTGCATCAGAAGAGAATGATGTGATTGCCAACGTTCTGCCATGAAAGTTCCCCTCACACACAATGACTTCTGCTTGATTCTGGGGAACTTTCTTTACTTGATAAGCCCACCTTCTTGCCGCTTTGATAGCCGTTTCGACGGCTTCCGCCCCAGAGTTCATTGGGAGAATTCTTTGTTTACCCGTGTATTTTGAAAGCAACTCATAAAAACGAGTTATCGGTTCATTGTAGAATGCCCTTGAGGTTAAGGTAATTTTGTCAGCTTGCAGCATCAAGGCTTGAATAATCTTGGGGTGTCTATGTCCGTGGTTGAGTGCAGAATAACCGCTGAGCATATCCATGTATTTGTTTCCTTCAGGATCATACACCCACACGCCCTCACCGCGTTCGATCACAACGGGAAGAGGATGGTAATTGTGTGCGCCTATTCGTTCTGTAATTTCGATAATTGATGGAGACAGCGCTATCTTTTCAATGACACATCCATCCTTTATTTACGAATATGAATCAGATGAATGTATTGTGTGTAAATTTTTGAATCCTAACTCACATTTTTGACACGGAAGGGTTGATTGGACAAAAAAACCGCCAAGCTGAGTCTTGGCGGCTCATATCTGTATTTTTATTTTGAAATCATATGTAACATAGCAATTGATTCCTTTGCTCGATTGCGAGCAACCTCAACGTGTTCTGCAGTACTTATAGCAACGGCGAGACGTCTACCTTCTGTAGCGTTCGGTTTTCCAAACAAACGGACTTGCGTATTAGGAATCGCAAGCGCTTCATCCAAACCGGCAATGATATATTCATCCGCCGCATCAGTTGCTTTCAGGGTGCTTGATGCACCGGGTGTGAGTAGACGAATAGTTGGGATGGGCAACCCAAGGATTGCTCTAACATGCAAGGCAAATTCAGATAAATCTTGCGTCCCAAGTGTTACTAATCCCGTATCATGTGGTCTTGGAGATACCTCACTGAAGTAGATGCCGTCAGGTGCAAGAAATAGCTCTACCCCATAAATGCCATATCCGCCTAGTGCTTCGGTAATTCGCTGAGCTATTGACTCGGCCTCACGTATTTGCTGTTCTGTCATTGCATGAGGTTGCCAAGATTCAACATAGTCACCATTTTTTTGGATGTGTCCGATCGGTTTGCAGAAGCTTGTACCGGACACGGATCTGACCGTTAACATGGTGATCTCGGATTCAAATAAAATAAATTGTTCAACAATAACGCGCGGCCGTTTGGCCCGTCCGCCTTCCATCGCGTAATTCCAGCAATCTTCAACATCATCCATTGTTTTGCAGACGGATTGACCTTTTCCTGATGAACTCATGATCGGCTTAATCACGCAAGGTGTTCCGATCTGTTTCACGGCGTTATAAAGCTCTTCTAAATTATCAGCAAATACGTACTTGGCGGTTGGCAATCCTAAAGTTTCTGCGGCAAGGCGTCGAATCCCTTCCCGATCCATGGTGAGTCTTGCTGCATTGGCCGTAGGAACAACTGTGTAACCTTCCTTCTCTAATTCCACAAGGGTCGAAGTGGCAATAGCTTCGATCTCTGGCACAATGAAGTCAGGTTTTTCAAGTTCAATCAGTGCCCGTAGCGCACTACCGTCAAGCATATCGATCACATAAGAACGATGAGCAACCCCGAATGCAGGGGCAAACTCATAACGATCAACAGCTATGGTCTCAATGCCGAGCCGTTGCGCCTCAATTACGACTTCTTTGCCTAGTTCTCCTGAACCAAGTAACATCATTGTTTGAGCATGTCCCTTGTGTGGTGAGCCGTAGGGTTTATATGTATGCATTGGTCGTAGCGGTCTCCTATTCGTTGCGAACTATCGTATCAACTGTGGTACGATCGCATGTCGTTACAAGCTTGATTAGCAGTTGTTTTGCGGCCTCGTAATCGTCGGTATGAATGAT
Source organism: Paenibacillus sp. (assembly GCA_044353165.1). Classification (GTDB taxonomy): domain Bacteria; phylum Bacillota; class Bacilli; order Paenibacillales; family YIM-B00363; genus JBILCM01. The sequence continues at coordinate 804 of JBILCM010000048.1, read as the reverse complement.
TGCCGCAGAAGTGTGGATATAACGAGCAGGAATGCCAATGACAGCTGTAGGCACACCTTGATGATGCAAGTGAATTTTGCCGGCATCCGTACCTCCCCCGGGGGATATGTATGTCTGATAAGGGATTCCGGACGTTTGCGCTGTATCCCTTATCCATTCAACCATTAACCGGTGAGTGATCATCGAACGATCTAATAAACGTAATAGTGCTCCTTTGCCCAGTTGGCCGAATGCGGCTTTGTCTCCGGATGAATCGTTCGCTGGACTCGCATCCAGGACAAAAGCAATGTCTGGATTGATTAATTGTGCAGCTGTCTGTGCCCCGCGCAAGCCCATCTCTTCTTGTACGGTAGCGCCTGAATAAACAATATTAGGGTGATCCCTATATTGCAATGTTTTCATCAATTCGATTGCTAATCCGACGCCATAACGATTATCCCATGCTTTCGCCAACACTTTTTTAGGATTCGCAAGTGGTGTGAAGTGACTTACAGGTACGATCGGTTGACCGGGGACAATGCCGATACGCTCTGCATCCTTTCGATCATCAGCGCCAATATCAATATACATTTGTGTGAAGTCAACGGGTTTGTTTCTTGCGACCTCATCGAGCAAATGCGGCGGTGTGGAACCAACAATACCTACTACAGGACCTAAAGGTGTGATGATTTGCAGCCGCTGAGCCAGCAACACTTGATTCCACCAACCACCTAAAGCTATAAATTTAATCATCCCCGAATCGGTAATTTGGGTAACCATAAATCCCACTTCATCCATATGTCCGGCTACCATTACCACTGGGCC
>JBILCM010000118.1:0-5138 GCA_044353165.1 Paenibacillus sp. | reverse complement strand
TCGCGGACCTTGTGCTGTGGTCGCCAGCCTATTTTGGCGTGAAACCCGAGATGGTACTTAAGGGCGGCATGATTGCATGGGCCCAGATGGGTGATCCGAACGCCTCGATTCCAACGCCGCAACCCGTCTGGGGACGTCCTATGTTTGGTTCATTCGGCAAAGCACTTTCGGGTTCAAGCATCACTTTCGTGTCACAAGCGGCGTATGACGATGGTGTTCATCAGCGTCTGGGGCTGACCAAACGTGTGGAGCCCGTGCGCGGTTGCCGAACGGTAACGAAACAGGATATGAAGCTGAACGCACAGACGCCGCACATTGATGTCAACCCGGAGACATACGAAGTGCGGGTCGACGGTGAGTTGTTGACATGTGAGCCCGCGGAGGTGCTGCCTATGGCGCAGCGGTATTTCTTATTTTGAACCGATTTGTCTATGCTCAATTGCTGGATTCGGCATTACCCATCGGGGGGTTTTCCCATTCGTTCGGTTTGGAGTCGGCTGTTCAGCAAGGAAGTGTTGCAACCCTTGAAGATGTAAAGCAATACATCCGCGCCATGCTTCACCTGAGTTGGGCGCCTGTGGACGTATTAGCCGTGAAAGCTGTGTATGTGTATGGAGAACATGACGCTTGGGGACGCGTCTGGCAGATTGACGAGCTGCAGCATGTGGGACGCGCAGCGATGGAGTCACGAGAAGGTATGCTGAAAATGGGACGAAGATTCATGAAGCTAATGATGGCTATGCATCCTCATTTGTCCTGGGAACGGTTGGTTCAAGCAATCCGCGTCGGCGATTGTCCTGGAACGTACCCGACCATCTTCGGATATGCTGCCTATGAGCTTGGCTTTTCATTAGATGAAGCGGCCGAAGGTTATCTCTATACATGTATAACGCTCTGTGTGAACGCTGCGCTGCGCTTACTATCGGTAGGCCAGACAGAGTCCCAGGTGATGTTAACAACGTTACTCCCGGAGATTGCATCTGCATGGCAAAGCGTCTGCACATGGGAGCCAGAATCGTTCGCGTCTTCAGCACCCGTCATGGATTATTATATGATGCACCACGAAACATTGTATTCACGATTGTTCATGTCATAACAAGATGTATCCTAAAATCCCTAAAATCAGGAGGGCATTCTTATGTGTCAAGGTCAACAACATCATCATCATGAGTGGGAAGCAGGCCATATCCCTCAACATCGTCCGCTTCGGGTGGGCATTGGCGGTCCAGTCGGTTCCGGAAAGACAGCGCTTGTGGAGCAATTGGCAAGAAGATTGAAAGACACGTATAACTTGGCTGTCATCACGAACGATATTTACACAAAAGAAGACGCTAGAATTTTGATGCGGACAGGCGTTCTGCCGGAAGAGCGCATCATCGGTGTCGAGACGGGAGGTTGTCCGCACACGGCCATTCGTGAAGATGCATCGATGAATTTTGAAGCAATTGAGGAATTGGAAAGACGATTCCCTAACCTCGATTTGATCTTCATTGAGAGCGGGGGCGATAATTTAGCTGCGGCGTTCTCGCCTGAATTGGTGGATCGGTTCATTTATATTATTGACGTGGCACAAGGGGAGAAGATTCCGCGCAAAGGTGGACCTGGCATTATTCGCTCGGACTTTCTTGTCATCAATAAAATTGATCTGGCCAGCTACGTGCGCGCCAGTCTGGAAGTGATGGAGCAAGACACGGTGCGAATGCGCGGCGATCGACCGTACACAATGACGAATTTATTCAGCGGTGAAGGTTTGGACGTGCTTCTGCATTGGCTGGAACGGCAATTTACGCATGCTGCAAGCGCATAAGCGAACGCTCGGTGTCGAAGCGAAGCTCCAGGTCACTGTTCGCTATCGTGACAGGAGAACGTTGCTTCAAGATGTGTATTGTCAATCGCCGCTGAAAATTACCAAAGGCTTTCCGCAAGAAGACGGTATAGCTGTCACCGTCATGGACATCTCCCCGGGCATGATGGATGGGGATCGCTATTCGCTCGATTGGGACGTTGGCGTAGGATGTCGACTTGCCATTACCACACAATCCTATGGCAAGGTGCATCCATGCCCTTATATCGGGGCTACACATACCACAAGAATGAACATTGCTTCTGATGCTTTCGTTCTGTATGAGCCCCTACCGCTGATGTTGTATGCCGATGCCGCATTACGCGCCTCACTTCATGTGTCTCTGGAGGAAGGAGCAGTCTTCATTGCGCAGGATAGTTGGTGTGCAGGTCGTGTTGCTCGTGGCGAGATTCATGACTACCAGTTATATGAGAACGATGTGCGCATCGACATCATGAATCGTCCTGTTTATGTGAATCGCTTGCGCATCTGTCCGAAGAACCCCTTCTTACGTGCGCCTGGAGCTTTAGAAGAAGTTACACATTTTGGCACACTCTATGCATTCGGGACTGCGCTCGATCGCTCGAAACTTGAAGATTTGCAGCAACTTGCTCAAGGCTTTCATCATGTTCGCTGTGCTGTCAGTCAAGCTGCGCATCACGGAATCACTGCAGTGGTGCTAGGGAAGACCGCTTGGGAAATCCAAGACGCGTTGTCCGTTGTCCGCCATGCGCTTGTTCCGGATTTCCCCCATCACGTATAATGAAAGTGTGGTGTGTCACAATCAAAGTTTGAGGGCAGGTTCCATGCATGAGAATGTTACCCAAGTGTTCCTTGAATGACGGGGATGATGTATATTATCCTTTCGCATACGAAGAGTTGGTTTGTAAAGCCATCGGGGCCAGACGCATGTCGGGGCCTCTTCTTCATGTTTGGCAACACCCAAGGGCATTCGTCCTCGGGATGCGAGACCGCCGATTGCCCCATGCACGCGCGGCGATGGAATGGTTGGCTGCGCATGGCTTTTGTGTAATGGTGCGCAATTCCGGAGGATCCGCTGTGCCGCTCGATCTTGGTGTTGTGAACATGACTTTAATCCAAGCGAATGACAAAGACAACATCGATATACGAGAAGATTTTGGTAGGTTGGTTTCGCTGCTCCAACAGGTTTTTCGTTTGCTCCAACTCCCTCCATTCCACACCGGTGAAATTGCAGGGGCTTATTGCCCTGGCGAATTTGACCTTAGCATCCAAGGGCGCAAATTTTGCGGTTTGGCCCAACGGCGGTTGCAAGGTGCGAGCATGGTACAGGCATTCGTGAACGTAGAAGGTGATGCCATCGCACGAAGCGAGTGGGTGCGTCAGTTCTATGCTATAGCTGAAGGTGAAGAATCAAAAATTCATCATGAAACGATGGGAAGTCTTGCTGTCCTTACCGGGGAAAACGCCGTCGGGGTGCATTCTTTCCTCCACGCATTGTCAAACATTGTACTCCCGTCCCTTGCTGTAACTGATCCTCAGATTGAAGTTGAAGCGGTTCATGAGATCATCACTCAGTTTAAGCGTCGCTACGACCCTCGTTATCCCGCCTGAATCATTCGATTTTTATTCATCTCTTCCTGGCCTATAGATTTGGCGTTTATAGGGCATCATGTAAGAAGATGGTTGAAAATCGAATTGAGGTGTCCTCGTATGACCGTGCAAAACCTCGAAAAAGTAAAGTATGAAATCCAGACGACTCCTATTGAACCGCTGCAACTATTAACCCCTGAAGGGACAGTAAAAGATGCTACGCTGCTACCCCCACTAACCACGGAGCAGTTGCGAGAGCTGATGCGCCGCATGGTGTATACCCGTGTCTGGGATCAGCGAGCGATGAGCCTCAATCGCCAAGGGCGGCTTGGTTTTTATGCTCCTGTATCCGGTCAAGAAGCCGCAATGATTGGCAGTGAATTTGCGTTGCAATCGGAAGATTTCATCTGTCCGGGTTACCGGGACATCCCGCAGATTGTTTGGCATGGACTTCCCTTGTACCAGGCATTCCTATATTCTCGTGGCCATCAGCATGGCGGGAAAATTCCAGAAGGTGTCCATGTGCTGATGCCCCAAATCATTATCGGTGCTCAGATCGTGCAGTCCGTTGGTGTTGCGATGGGGTTAAAATTGCGCGGCAAACCGAACGTGGCAATCACATACACCGGGGACGGTGGTACATCGCAAGGTGATTTCTACGAAGGGATGAATTTTGCAGGGGCGTTCCAACTCCCTGTGATCTTCTTCATCCAGAACAATCAATATGCGATTTCAACTCCTTCTGCCAAACAGACGGCCGCCGCTACCCTTGCACAGAAAGCTGTGGCAGCAGGGGTCCGTGGTGTGCAAGTTGACGGTATGGATGTGCTTGCGGTCGTTGCTGCTGTGTTGGAAGCGAGGCAATTGGCCTTGCAAGGGAAGCCGACCTTGATTGAGGCGATCACTTACCGATTCGGACCCCATTCCATGTCTGGGGATGACCCTACGAAATACCGCAAGAAAGAAGAGCAAGAGGACTGGGGACGTAAAGATCCGTTAGTCCGCTTTCGAACGTATTTGATGGCCCAAGGGCTATGGTCGGAACAAGACGAGCAAGACACGACACAATTGGCCAAAGCCTATGTTACGGAACACATGCAACGCGCGGAAAGCACAGAGGCAATGTCCATTGCAAGCCTCTTGCAAAGCATGTACGAGGTACCGCCTGTCCATATTCAGGAACAAATCGAGCAGTTCTTGGTGAAAGGCGGTGTAGCCAATACATGACAGCGCTGACCATGATCGAAGCGATCCGCGATGCCATGCGTCTGGAGTTGCGCAGGGATCCGCAAGTGATTGTGTTTGGTGAAGATGTGGGTCATGTAGGCGGTGTGTTCCGCGCTACAGAAGGTTTGCAACAAGAATTTAGCCCTACACGGGTATTCGATACGCCGCTTGCGGAATCCGCCATTGGCGGCATGGCCGTAGGTTTGGCCGTTCAAGGCTTTCGTCCTGTAGCAGAAATTCAATTTATCGGATTCGTCTTCGAAACGATGGACCAGATTGTCTCACAAGCCGCCCGTTTAAGATATCGTTCAGGGGGGCGCTACCATGCGCCGATCGTGTTTCGGACACCGTTCGGCGGCGGCGTGAAGGCACCTGAGTTACACACGGATAGTTTGGAAGGGTTATTTCTTCAAACCCCTGGGATCAAGGTGGTCATTCCATCGAATCCCTATGACGCCAAGGGCTTGCTCATCTCCGCCATTCGCGACAACGATCC
>JBILCM010000117.1:0-5175 GCA_044353165.1 Paenibacillus sp. | reverse complement strand
TTATTGAAGGGAAAATTCTTGAGGGTGTGGGTGGCCATCTTGAATTCCACACGAAGCGCTTTTCCTTAGAAATTCCGGATGGACTTGGGAAATCATTGCGCACGGAGAACAAGATCGATCGTTATGTAATTCTAGGCATACGCCCAGAGAATGTAAGCACAGAGCGGATCGTATCCGAAGCTTACCCGAATGCAAGATTGACCGGCATTCATCGTTTCAACGAACTAATGGGTGCCGATCGATTCCTATATCTTGATATCGGTTCGAAGGATGATTTATTGGTCCGTGTAAATCCTCGTGAACATTATGGCGAGGAAGAGCAAGTGCATATCGCTTTTGACATGAATAAATCTATGTTCTTCGATAAAGACACTGAAGAGCGTATTACAGATTAAATGGGATGAACCCTGTGAGGAGTGATGGCTACTATGACCAATAGAAGAATGAGATTCAAGAGAGGCCTCATTGTTCTTCTATTATTAGGATTGTTATTTCCCAATATCATCAATCAGATCGCAGTCCCTTCCAAGGCATATGCAAGCGATACAACAACAATGCAGGAATCGACTGTTGATGATTTGAATTATGCCGACGTGATTCAAACAGTCCCGATTAATAATGAGAACAATGCAGCTTTCGAACCGTATTATTTGCAAGTTTATTATGATTGGGAAACGGCCCGAGTGAAAGACGCGACACAACCGATTCGCATCATGGGCAGTCAGGTGAAATCACATTCGGAGGAAGCGGAATTTAATGTAGGATCCTACAAAGGTAAAGATAACGTATTGTTCTGGACATCCCGTAAGAACAGCTGGATTGAATATGAAGTCAACGTCCCTGAAGAAGGACTCTATGAGTTGGTCTTCTCCTATCATCCATATACGGCTGAAGGGGAGAGAAACATAAGACCAGCGGTTGTTGCATTATCTCTTAACGGTGGTTTCCCGTTCCGTGAAGCCAGATCGATCAAGTTTCCACGGTTATTTCGCGATGAATTGCCGCTGAAGAAAGATGCCTATGGTGATCATATTCGGCCGCAACCAATCGAGATTGTCCAATGGTTAAACAAACCAGCGATCGCAACCGATGGTGCCTATGCATTACCTATGAAATGGCATTTCAAACAAGGCCTCAACACACTTCGTCTACAGTCTAATGATCAGATCGTCATCGATCAGATCATGTTAACACCGCCAACATCACTTGAGACGTATGAACAGGTGAAAAGTCGTTATCCTGAAGTGAAGATGCAAAACAAGGACGTCATTCGCTTCGAAGCAGAAGAGGTGACCCACAAGAATGCGGTCTCCATCCAGATGCTAGCGATGAAAGAAGGATACATGACGCCTGCTGCCAATGGCAATATGATCTTTAACAGTATAGGTGGCAACCAATGGCGTCTTGGCGGGGAGGCCGTGTCTTGGGATATCGAAGTACCAGAGACGGGTCTATATAAAATATCGATGCGCTCGTTCCAAGGGTATTTTTCTAACAAAGCGATTTTCCGTAACGTCTATATCAACAACAAATTCCCGTTCAAAGAAATGGTTGCTTACCGTTTCCCGTATTCTAGCAAATGGGAAGGTACAGCATTACAAGATGTGAATGGCAATCCATATGAATTTTATTTGGAGAAAGGGAAACACACGCTTACACTTGAAGCGACTTACGGTCCCTACAATGAAGTGATCAAATCACAAGAAATTCTCAGTCGTGCGATCAATGATATTCAACAGGAATTGTTGGCACTGACAGGCGGCGTAGAAGATAGCAACCGTACGTGGAAAATTGACAGGGATTTCCCTGAAATTCCACAGAAGCTTCAGAAAATCTATGACGTATTGCAACAAATGGCCAAGTCGCTCATTGAGACGAATGGGGTCGTCGACAACAATTCCCAAAGTTTGCTCACGGCTGGGGAAGATATAGAAAAGTTGTTGAAATTCCCGAACGATATCCCTTACGAAATTAACAAACTTTCAATCATCTCGAATAAAATTGGTCAAATTCAAGCGAATCTCGTGAATGCCCCGTTAGCGTTAGATACAATTTACGTTACGCCTGTAGTCACGGATTTCCCACGCATGGAAGCGAACGTCTGGGAGAAAATCAAGAGCACCACAGTGAACTTCTTCGCTTCCTTCAAATCCAAGACACGACTATCCAGCAATGATAAAGACGTACTGAATATTTGGATGTTTATGGGACGCGATTATATCAATATGCTGCAACAGATGGCCGATCAATATTTTACGCCAGAGACGGGCATTAAAGTACGTGTTGACCTTGTGCCGAACGAAGAATTGATTGTCTTGGCCAATGCAACCGGCAAGGCGCCCGACTTGGTGATCGGTGTTGGCGAAGGACGCCCAACGGAATTCGCATTCCGCGGCGCCGCGCAAGATTTATCCGAGTTCGACGGTTATGACAAATTGGTTCAACAATATGCACCAGGTGCCTTGTTGCCTTACTACTACGATGGCAAGTATTATGCATTCCCGGTGACACAGTCTTACAAGATGTTGTTCTATCGCAAAGACATTCTGGATCGATTAGGTCTTGAAGTGCCGAATACGTGGGATGATGTATATCGGATGCTGCCCACTTTACAACAAAACAATTATAGTTTCTTCATACCCCCTGATTTCATGACATTCATTTATCAGTATGGTGCAGAATTTTATGACAAAGATGGATTGAATACAGGGATAGATACACCAGAAGGCTTCAATGGGTTCAAGAAATTTACCGATCTCTATTCGGTGTATGGTATTGACCGCCAAGTGCCCAGTTTCTATCAACATTTCCGCAATGGCTTTATGCCGATTGGGATTGCCGATTTCAACACCTATCTGCAGTTGCAAGTGGCTGCTCCGGAATTATTCGGTTGGTGGGGCATGGCGCCCATTCCTGGCGTGAAGAATGAACAGGGTGTCGTAGAACGTTGGTCAGGTGGCGGACAGACCGCTACGATGATGTTCAAAAATTCCGAGAATAAAGCCGAAGGCTGGGAATTCATGCAATGGTGGTTATCACCCGAAATCCAAGAACGCTTCGGAACGAATCTTGAAGGCTTCTATGGCTTGCAGTTCCGTTGGAACACCGCGAACATTGAAGCGATCTCACGGTTGCCTTGGTCTGATGATGAATTGAAAGTTCTTTACGAACAATGGCGTTGGTACAAGGATTTAGCCAACATTCCGGGTTCTTATTTCATCGGACGTGAGATGAATAACGCTTGGAATCGAAGCGTCATTGATGGAATGAATTATCGGACTTCCTTAGAGGAAGCGATTATGAACATCAATCGTGAGTTACAGCGCAAATCGGTCGAGTTTGGATTCCGAGATAAAGAAGGCAATATGCTAAAGTCATACAATCCTCCGTTGATTACGAAACCTTGGGAAGGAGTGGAGCAATTTGGCCGTTAGAATGAAATATCTGATGAAGAACATCTGGGATTACCGTTTATCTTACTTATTTATTGCGCCATTCGTTCTAGCGTTCTTGGCTTTCGTGCTCATACCAGTCATTGCGGCCATCGGACTTAGCTTAACGTATTTTAATACAATTCAGATGCCGAGATTTATCGGTTGGGACAATTTTCAGTATTTGTTATCACAAGACATTATCTTCCTGAAGCATGCACTTCCCAATACACTGCGTTTTGCGTTGATTGTGGGGCCTGGTGGATATATTGCTTCATTCATACTTGCTTGGTTGATTGCTCAAATTCCGAATCGTGTGCGCCTCTGGTATGCCTTAGCCTACTTTGCCCCTTCCTTAGCGGGAGGGGTAGCGATGGCGATCATTTGGCTACCGTTATTATCCGGAGATCGCATCGGTTACTTGAATAGTATTTTATTAGACTTTGGGTTTATCGATAACCCCATTCTTTGGACACAAGATGTGAAATATTTGATGAATTCGATGATTGTCGTCACATTATGGTCCAGTATGGGTGTTGGCTTCCTTGCGATGCTAGCGGGCGTGTTGAACGTCGATACTTCGCTCATCGAAGCGGGACGCATTGACGGCATTAAGAATCGACTTCAAGAAATTTGGTATATTACCATTCCGGTGATGAAACCCCAGATGCTTTTTGCGGGGGTGATGGCCATTGTCGGTGCTTTCAAAATGGGTGCCATCGGTGTCACATTATCCGGTATGAACCCAACACCACAATATGCAGGTCACCTGTTGGTCAATCACATTGATGATTACGGACTGATCCGGTTTGAAATGGGTTATGCCAGTGCGATTTCCGTCGTATTGCTCATTATGATTTTCCTGTTTAATCGCTTGAATTGGCGATTATTCGGAACGAAGGGGGATTAAGGGTGGTAAATACGGTGCTTCGTCCCAAAGGATTGTTCCGACGCAACCCAGTTTCCCGACTGCATGCGATGGACAATACCCAGAAATTTCTCATTGTGTTCTTAACGCTCGGCGGAATTTTTATGCTGTTGCCGCTTATCTTCATCTTTAATCATTCGTTAAAGCCTTACTCTGAACTATTTATTTATCCGCCAACGATTTTTGTCCAAGATCCTACATTCAATAGTTTTATTGAATTGTTCGTGATCACCCGTGACTCGATCGTGCCAGCCAGCCGGTACATTTTTAATAGTGTTTTGGTGACGATTGTTGCGGGAACGCTTGTTATAATCAGCAGCGCTCTATGTGCTTACCCTTTATCCAAACATAAGTTTCCTGGACGTAACGTGCTGTTCACCATCATCATTGTCTCGTTGATGTTCGTTCCAGAAACGATGGCCATTCCTCGTTACGTGGTTGTCTCGAATTTAGGGATTATTAACACGTATTGGGCGCATATCTTACCGCATTTGGCAGCGCCTGTGGGTGTGTTCTTAATGAAACAATTCATGGATCAAGTTCCCAATGAGTTGTTAGAAGCGGCTAAAATTGATGGTGCCCGAGAGTGGACAATCTTCACACGGGTGATGATTCCGGTCTGTATGCCGGCTGTTGCGACGGTAGCCATTCTGGAGTTTCAACAAATTTGGAATAACACAGAAACTTCGATTTTATTTACGCAAGATGATGCTATGAAAACATTCCCGTTCTTCATGCAGTCGCTGACGCAGAATTTAGCCAACGCCGTTGCTAGACAAGGCGCTGCGGCAGCATCAGCGCTCATCATGTTTTTGC
>JBILCM010000047.1:0-16890 GCA_044353165.1 Paenibacillus sp. | reverse complement strand
GGGAACGTGATGAGCACCCGTCCGGCATCCATCGTGCCTTCAACGATGTTATAATTGTAAACTTTCACCTGGCGTGTGGGTGAATCAATGTAATACATCGTCTTGTTGTCTTCACTCCAAGCTAGACCGTTGGAGATGGAGACGTCCTTCACCATCTGTTCCCAAGAACCGTCTGGACGCAAGCAGTACAGCGAACCTTGGTGCCGCTCATTGATTTTACTCATGGTCCCCGCCCAGAAACGGCCAGCAGCATCGCACTTGCCATCGTTGAACCGATTGTTCGGAAGTTGTGGTTCCGGATCACCTAGAGGAGATAACTGTTGTGTCTGAAGGTCGAAGTCATAAAATCCTTGTTCCATCGCGCAAACCAGCTTTCCTGCCTCAGCAGGAACCACGGCGCCAATCATTTGACCCACTGGGAATGGTTCGTGCTTCTGCTCATTCGGTAAATATCTATGAATCTTCTTGCCTGTGATATCTACAAAGTAAAGCGTCTGACGCTGTTCATCCCAGAATGGTCCTTCACCTAATTCAGTAACCCGTTCCATGATAACTTCTACGTTCATGCCCATACGAGGAGCCCCCTATAATCATAAATTTATATGTTTTGCAATTGGGCGCGCGGGATCGCTGATCCAATCGCTCCAAGATCCTGCATACAGTCTCACATTCGTAAAACCAGATTCATGCAGTGCGAGTACATTCGGACACGCAGTCACACCGGAACCGCAATAGACGATAATTTCTTCAGCACCGCGGAAAGCTTCAAATCGTTCTACCTGCTCGCGCAAGGATCGAAATCGGCCTTGTGCATCCAGATTGTCTCGCCAGAACGCATGCCGTGCACCTGGAATATGTCCTGCCACCTTATCGATCGGCTCGGTGATACCGCGGTAACGAACCTCTTCACGCGAATCAATCAGCACGAGGCGACCGTCCGCTATCCGCTCACGACCCGCTTCAATATCTGCTGCGGTAGCGAGCATGCCATCTTGTATTTGTGGCGCAACAAGCTTGTTAGGCTGATCGTTGTCATCCTCTTGACATTGAGGAGCCTCGCTCCATTCAACATCACCAGCAACCACGGGGTACCCCGCTTGTTGCCACGCTGTAAATCCACCATCCAAGAGATACACTTGATCATATCCGATGTACCTCATCAACCACCACAATCGAGCCGCCATCGCTCCGCCTTGGTCATCATAGGCGACCACCTTACGCCCCGGCTGGATGCCTAACGAATGCAATGTGGCGATCCATTGTTGGATGTCTGGTAACGGGTGACGTCCGCCAACACCATCGGATTGGACTGGACCTGACAAATCTTTCTCCAAATCCATATATTTAGCTCCGGGAATATGTGCCTCTTGGTAAGCTGTGAAACCCGCTTGAGGTTGCCCCAAGACAAACCGACAATCAATCAGGTTTACCTCTTCAATCTTTAACAGGGTGTATAACCACTCCGCATTCACAATATGCCGCATCGATTACATCTCCTCCGCCAGTGTCACCAAATCATCATACGCCGCTGCAGATTCGAAATCGAGCTTGGATAAACCCCCTGCGTTCCAAGTCGTAAGTTGCAGCGTCACCATGCGGTAATCGATCGCAATGAAGGGATGATGGTTTCGCCGCTCTGCCTCTTCCCCAATCCGCACAACAAACTGAACCGCTTCCATAAAAGAAGGAAAGCGGTATTTTTTCTCAAGCCATCGCACGTCTTTCCGTTGCCATCCCGATGGTTGCACGCTAGACAACCACGCCTCGATCTCTTGTTCATCCATACGCACGGGTTTCATCACAGAACACCTCACAACTCACATTGTACATTGTGCAAAATAAGTCCACAAGTTGAGCTCTTGGCACATGAAATATTGGTGATGATGGTTCATTAATATAGTATAATTGTAGAGGCATAAATATTATGGGAGCGTGCATGTCATGGAAAAATCAACATTCATAGGCTTGGCCTTAGGTCTTATTTCCGTTTTTGTCGGTATGGCTATCAAAGGGGCGAGTTTATCCTCTCTGATAAATCCAGCGGCCTACTTGATCATTTTTGGTGGTACCGCGGCTTCGTTATTTATTGGATTCCCGATGAACGAGATCTCAAGGTTTCCCAAATTGCTGAAAGTCGCTTTCTTCGGACAACCCTTAACGCCCAAAACAGAAATCATCAAGATGTTTGTGGGTTGGGCGACGACGAGTCGACGCGAAGGGTTGCTTGCACTTGAAAGCAGTGTGGAGGAAATTAAGGAGCCGTTCCTCAAGAATGGGATGAGGATGATTATTGATGGGAACGATCAAGATTTCGTGCACGATGTCTTAATGGAAGAATTGCATGCGATTGAAGATCGACACAAACTCGGAGCTCAAATTTTCACGCAAGCCGGCACATATGCACCAACGCTTGGGGTGTTAGGAGCGGTCATCGGGCTCATCGCAGCTTTAGGCAATTTGTCCGATATTGATAAGCTTGGCTATTCAATCGCAGCAGCTTTCGTCGCTACGTTGCTAGGTATTTTCGCCGGGTACGTGTTATGGCATCCCATTGCCAACAAATTGAAGCGGTTGTCCAAACAAGAAATTGAGATGAAAACCATGATGGTCGAGGGGTTATTGTCCATTCAATCCGGTGTTTCAACCATTGCAATCAATCAGAAGCTATCCGTCTACCTGACGCCAGCTGAACGAGCTCAGGGTGATAAGGGGGACGCGGCTAGTGAGTAAAAAAGGGCGAGGACATGATCATGAAGAACATGTGGATGAATCATGGCTCATCCCCTACGCTGATTTACTGACTCTCTTGCTTGCGTTGTTTATTGTATTGTTCGCCTCTAGTCAAATCGATCAGAAGAGACTCGAAATGATGAAGTTTTCATTCCAACAAGCATTTACTGGCGGCAAAGGCGTACTTGAGAATACTACAGTCGCACCTGCTCGAGTGAAGGCCGATGTAAGCAAGGAACAAGCAGAAGTCGAAAAAAAGACGGATGCACAGACGAATGACCAACAGATGCAACAACAGAAGGAAACAGAACAACTCACCGAGTTGAAAGAAAAAATTGATTCATTTATCCAGAATGAAGGGTTAACTGCACAATTAAAGACGACACTTGATAATCAACAATTAAGGCTAACGATTAGCGATGACACCTTGTTCGCTTCCGGCAGTGCGCAGCTCAAACCCGAGTCAAGGGAATTGGCAACCGTCATATCAAGTCTGTTGGAGCAATACCAAGATTATGAAGTCGTCGTCACGGGCCACACTGATAATGTGCCGATCAACACACCAACATTCCCCTCGAACTTCCATCTCAGCACAGACCGTGCATTGAATTTTATGGTTGTGCTACTGGAGAACAACGATGTCAGGGAAAGCAGATTCTCCAGCGTCGGTTATGGGGAATATCGACCGGTAGCAGAGAATTCTTCATCCGAAGGCAGAGCCAAAAACCGCCGCGTGGAAGTCTCGATTATCCGAAACTTTTAACAGAATAAGGGTTTTGTTTCGCAAGAAGCCATGTGTTATTATACGTAATGTTGCACATTGGTGAACGAAAGGTGAGAAGAAGATGACGTATCGCGTGCTCCTCTACTATAAATATGTGACAATCGAGGATTACGAAGATTTTGCTAAAGAGCATTTAGCATTCTGTAAAGAACTCGGATTGAAGGGGCGTATTCTGGTTGCCCGCGAAGGGATCAATGGGACGGTGTCCGGTACTGTAGAACAAACGCAACTGTACATGAATGCGATGTACGCCCATCCTTTGTTCCATGATATGGTTTTTAAAATCGATGAAGTGCAAGAACATGCGTTTAAAAAAATGTTCGTGCGCGCGCGGCCTGAGTTGGTCACGTTGCGTTTGGCTGAAGATGTCAATCCGAATGAATTAACAGGCAAGCGCCTGAAACCAGATGATTTCCTCGCGGCATTGCAAGATGATGATGTGGTCATTGTGGACGGCAGGAATGATTATGAATATGACGTCGGTCATTTTCGCAACGCCATTCGTCCGACTGTCGAGTCATTCCGGGAGTTTCCAGAGTGGGTTCGCAATAACTTATCTCAACACAAGAACAAGAAAATATTAACATATTGCACCGGTGGGATTCGCTGTGAGAAGCTTTCCGGCTATTTGTTGCGTGAAGGTTTTCAAGACGTCAGTCAACTCGATGGCGGGATTGTAACCTACGGCAAAGACCCGAACGTACAAGGGAGACTCTTTGATGGCAAATGTTACGTGTTCGACGAACGAATCACCGTTCGCATCAATCAGACGGACACAGAAACAGTCGTAGGACGTTGCCTGCATTGTGGGTGCGCATCGGAGAAATACATCAATTGTACGTATGACTTCTGCCACAATCATCACATCGTGTGCGATGCTTGTGAAGAAGCAAGCGGCGGGTATTGCTCCACGGATTGCGAAGACAAAGATGTGCAGTTGCAAGTTTCGCGTACAAACTGATGATGAACTATGCTTGGGTTCAGACGTTGCTCACTGCCTTAAAGTTAGGCTTAACCTCCTTCGGCGGGCCAACGGCACACATCGGTTTTTTTCGTGAAGAATACGTGAACCGTAAGCGGTGGCTCGACGATGCCAGCTTTGCCGATCTTGTCGCGCTATGTCAGCTGTTGCCCGGTCCGGCCAGCAGTCAAGTCGGTATCGGTATCGGCTGGATGCGAGGTGGACTCGGCGGTGCGATCGCAGCATGGGTCGGTTTCACATTGCCTTCCGCTTTGGTGATGGGGTTATTTGCTTATTTATATTCACTCATTCCAACAGAGAGTGCAGGTTGGCTGCACGGCTTGGAGTGTGCAGCCATTGCCATCGTTGCCCATGCGTTGCTTGGCATGGGACGTGCGTTAGCACCGGACCGTCCGCGAATCACGATCGCCGTTGCCGCGGCGGCTTGCTTGCTATTGATACCGACAACTGGAATCCAAGTCGTTGCAATCGGTATAGCCGGCCTCGCAGGAACCATGCTGTATCGTAATTCACAATCCCAAACAACTTTGGAAGCGGTGCAACGCAATAAACAACCCAATTCAGCACGCCGTTTGGCGATCATCTGTCTTGGGTTGTTCCTGTTGCTCTTGATCGGACTGCCGTTGCTGCGTCTCATCATCAACTCGCCCAGTCTCGCCTTATTCGAGAGTTTCTATCGCTCGGGGTCACTCGTGTTTGGCGGTGGTCACGTTGTGTTGCCTTTGTTAGAACGCGAGGTTGTTCCTATGGGTTGGGTGTCGAGCGAACAATTCATCGCGGGGTATGCCGCGACGCAAGCGATGCCGGGCCCGCTGTTTACATTCGCAGCATTCCTCGGTGCCTCCGCACAAGGTCCTCTTGGAGCTGTCATGGCTACGTTCGCCGTGTTCTTGCCAGGTTTCCTGCTCGTGCTAGGCGTGCTGCCGTTCTGGCAACGGCTGAAGCACGTGGCATTCGTACAAGCGGCAATTTATGGCATCAATGCCGCAGTAGTCGGCATTCTCTTCGCAGCACTCTATGATCCGCTATTCACAAGCACCGTCCGCTCGGTGATTGATTTTGTATTCGTGATCGTTCTCTATGTGTTGTTCGCACACTGGAAGTGTCCGCCGTGGCTCTTGATCTTAATAGCCGCGATTGGCGGGGCATTGCTTTCCTTGGGTTAGGTGTAGTAAGGCGATATCATCAAATAAACGATGACGCCTGTAAGGCTTACATACAACCATAACGGCATCGTCCAGCGCGCTATTTTGCGATGTTTCTCCGTCATTTGGTTTAATCCGCGCGCCGTTGTCACAAGCGCGAGCGGCACGATCACGATGGCCAATACAATATGTGTGATCAAAATAAAGAAGTACACGTAACGAATAAGTCCTTCCCCGCCGTATGCTGTCGACTCCGTGGCGTAATGATACGTCACGTAGGATAGCAAGAAAAGCGTCGTTGAGCTGAACGCTGCAAATATAAAGTTACGATGCATGCGGATATTGCGCTGTTTAATAAAAAATAAAGCTGCCACCAAAAACACGAACGTGAAGCTATTGAAGATCGCATTCATCATCGGCAGCACCGTAAAGTCAATGTGATCTAACCCTTCGGCTTCCGGTAAGAAAAACAAGATCGCCACAAGCACATTGATGGCAATGGATAAGCCGATGATAAGTGGAGTATAGTTGCGCGGTTTGGTTGTTGTCATATGTTCGTTGTCCCATCCTTTGTTGTTCTGCTTAATATCCATATCATAATGAAAATAGGCCCTCCTGTGCAAACGAACCCTGTTGTAATTTATACATCTGTGCGTATTTCCCCTCGTGAGCAATCAATTCGTCATGCGTACCGCGCTCCGCGATCTCCCCGTGATGCATCACTAGAATCAGATCGGCATGGCGAATGGTAGACAGTCGATGCGCAATGACGAAGGTTGTGCGACCTTGCTTGACGACATCGAGCGCTTGTTGAATGACCGCTTCCGTCTCTGTATCGATATTGGATGTTGCTTCGTCCAAGATCAGAATCGCAGGGTCGAACGCCAGCGCCCGTGCGAACGAAATCAATTGGCGCTGCCCGGCGGACAGCGTGCTCCCTTTTTCAATGACAGGTTCATGCATCCCTTGCGGCAAAGACGCCAGTAACCGTTCTCCGCCCACATCCAGCAACGCTTGTTTCGCGAGTTGGGGCGATATCGATGCGTCCCCTAGCGTAATGTTGGAAGTGATCGTCCCTGTGAACAAGATCGGGTCTTGTAACACAATGCCCATATGACTGCGTAACGATTGGCGCGGGATGTGTGAAATATCTACTCCATCCACGGTAATGCGCCCCGAATCCACATCATAGAACCGGAAGAGTACGTTCAGAATGGAGCTTTTCCCTGATCCTGTATGACCAACCAGTGCGATCGTCTGGCCTTGCTTCGCCTCGAAAGTGATCCCTTTGAGCACCGGTTGACCCGGTTTATAAGAAAACCATACATCCTCAAACACAACATTCCCCCTGTACCGCGGCATCGCGGCAGGCGAGACTGGCTCACCCGGCTCATCTAATAGAGCAAATACGCGTTCTGCGCTCACGAGTGCCTGCTCAAGCCTAGCCAATTGATTGACAATATTGACCACGGGTTGAAACATACGATTCAAGTAATCCACGAAGGCGTACAGCACACCAATCGAGATCGCTCCCTCCGGGGTGTTGAGCGCAATGCCGCCGAAATACCAGATTAAGGCAACAAAAGCGACATTACGGATGAACCCGATCAAATTCCATGATGTCAATGAATCCAGATGCTGCAACTTCTTGCGAAACACGAAATACCGCTCGTTCAAAGCTTCAAATTCGCGCTCCGTTGCTCGCTCTCGGCGAAACGCTTGGATGATCGGCATCCCCTGAATGGCTTCGTTGAGCATGCCGTTCATTTCACTTAAGGTTGAGCGGATGACACGATTGTAGTGCGCAGCATATTTGCGATAGATGACAATCCACACGCCCAACAATGGAACGACCAACGCGCAAATCAACGCAAGCTTCGCATCCAACAGAAACATGGCAACCAGAATCGCAAAAATATATAGCGTGCCCGAGAAAAAATTGGCTAACACCGACACGTACAAGTCCTTGATCGCTTCCGTATCGTTCGTAATCCGCGAGACGACTTTCCCGGCGGGCAGGTGGTCAAAATACGTGATGGGCAGACGATTGATTTGCGCAAACACATCGTCTCTCATCTTGCGGATGATTCGGTTCGCGGACACTTGCAGGAAGTAACGCTGACCCCAGCTAAACCCCGCGGAGATAATCATCAACGCAACGAAAATCCATGCCAATCGCAGCATGCCCGAAATTTCCGGTCGGTAGAAGGCGTAAAGTTCCTCTGATGTAAGCCGAACCGCTGCGTACGTTCTCGTCGATGCACCGCTCGTAATGGTGAGTTGTGTGTCGCGGCCCTCGTCTGAAACCTGCCTCACACCATCCGTCGTGATCCCTCCGGGTACGAAGTAAAAGCTGCGTCCCACTTGCAGCACACGTGCCCGCTCGCGAGTCGCTGCTCGTTGCACAACTTCAGGTGAAGCGGCTAGGTTGTCTTGCCGTATCCATAAGGCGTCTTGAAACGACACCGTTGCCGGTTGGGCCGATTGCATGCGGACCCACGGCTGCTCAATACCTGAGATATGAACGTCAAGGATGCGCTTGGCAATGAACGGACCGACCAACTCCGTGCTGACCGCAATGAGCAACATCAACAGCGCAAGCACGATCGGCTTCTTATAAAAAAGCGCATATTGAAACAGCCGTTTCCCTGGACGGCCGCGCTTGCCTGTGAATTCGTCGATTTCAAATTCTACATCTAGTTCATCCGACTGCATCGTCGTTGTGCTCCTTTTGTTGACGGTTGAACTGCTCGTTATACCAACCACCCTTAGCGAGCAATTCAAGATGTGTTCCCCGTTCGATGATCCGACCTTCATCAAGTACAAGGATGTGATCTACATGCTGAACAGCGGACATGCGATGTGTGACGATGAGCGTTGTCTTCCCTTCGCGAGCGCGGCGAATGTTGTGCGTAATTTCCGCTTCTGTCTTGGCGTCAACTGCAGAAAGCGCATCATCCAAAATCAGAATGTGGGGATCTTTCAGTAAGGCACGCGCGATCGACAACCGTTGCTTCTGTCCACCCGAGAGAGCGACGCCTTTCTCACCTACCCGCGTATCAAGCTGTTTCGGCAGGAAGTCTAGATCCTTCTGCAATGCGGCAAGTTCAATCGCCTCATGGAGCTGATCGGGTTCAACTTCATCTGCAGCAAACAAGATGTTATCGCGAACGGATCGGGAGAACAGGAAAGGGATTTGTGGCACATAACCGATCCAACGCTTCAAATCATCGAAGGCGATCGATCCGATCGGTACCCCCGAGATGGTGATTGCACCTTGTCCAGGCGGGTATTCACGAAGCAACTGCTTGACGAGTGTCGTCTTGCCGCTCCCTGTGCGGCCCACGATGCCTAATGTATGTCCCGCAGGCAATGTGAAGTTGATCTGTTCCAAATTGTCGACATGCGAACGAGGGTAACGGAATGTTGCATCGCGAAAAACGATATCCCCTGGCGTGGTCATGCGTTGCGGCATTGAAACTTCTGTAACATCCGGTGGGGCCGTTACGATCTCCTGGACACGATCGAGCGATGCATTCCCGCGTTGCATAATATTGATAAGCTCCCCGAATGCGAACATCGGCCAGATCAACATGCCGAGATACACATTGAATGCAATCAACGTCCCAACCGTCAGTTCGCTCTGGAACACCAAGTAGGCCCCATACCCAATCCCGATCAAGTAGCTGAGACCGACGACCATTTTCATCGTTGGCTCGAAAAGCGCATCAATTTTGGCAACCGCAATGTTCTTGTCGAGCACATCTTGTGTGACGCTGGCGAATTGGCGCTCTGCTGCATGCTCCTGCACGAATGCACGGATGACGCGAACCCCGGCGATCGTCTCCAATACGCCATCGTTCATGTGGCCGAAGGCATCCTGCGCTCGTTTGAATCGCTCATGCATCCATCGGCCATACCACCGCATGCAGAGCGCCAAAATCGGTAGCGGCAAGATGGCCGCGATCGTGAGCTCCCAAGACACAAAAAAGAGCATGACCACAAGCAACGTCATCATCCACAACGTCGAATCGACCAACAGCAGAATCCCAAGACCAGCCGTCATCGATACGTCTTTGAGATCATTCGTTGCCCGTGCCATCAGATCGCCCGTGCGATGTTTTTCGTAGAATGTCGGTGTCATCTTTAACAAATGCCGCATCAACCGCGAACGGAGCATCCGCTCCACCACGAATGCGCCCCCGAACAAGCGATACATCCAAACATACGTAATCACATAAATGACCATGGTGATGCTACCCAACAGCACAAGCTGCTCGATCATCCCTTGCCACGTCAAGGTGCGCTGTTGAACCGCATCAATAAAATCGCCAATCACCTTCGGTGGAATAATTTCAATAAAACCGGCAATCCCCATAATGGGAATCGCGATTGCATACCGCTTCCATTCCAAGCGGAAAAACCACTGCAGTTTTCCTATAACCGACAGCATGTCGGTGAACCTCCTACAATCACGTCTGTTCCTACCATGTATATGTATCCGGTATGTATTCGAGTCGATGATGGATACTGATGCGCAGCAGCCGACCCGCATCGTTATAATGCACACCGTTGTCCAACACGTAAAACCAGTTCTTCTTTACCGGTTGCAAAAACTCTTCGAACAAGAAGACATTCAACTCATGCCGCCAACGCAACAACTCTTGAAGTGGCTCTTGCAATTCATCAGGAATTGATACCTCCAGACACCAACCAGTGCCATCCTCGGTCAATTCGTAATGAACAGGCGTTCTGGCCGAATCAATGAATGTGCGACCCCCCACTGCGTGTTTGACCAACAACCTCGCTTGCTCGTGCACAGCCATCGTCGAACCTCCCTTAAGGCAAATCAATCAACAGAAACGATGTTTCCTCATGCATAGCCGCAAGTGCAAGTTGAGGTGTCCCCATTATTCGTGCCGTGTCGCGTTCATGAAGTGCTTGCCGAAATCCATTCGAACTCCCGTAACCTCTCACATCCAGTACACCTTTGATCACAAACAAGAAGATCCTTCGACCCGCCGATTGTTCGAAGTTGACATGCGTACCTCCAGGTACCCGAGATACGTAGATCGTCATATCTTGGTGAATCCTTGCAATCCCTTCGCCGCCTGCTCGCGACACGATGGGCAACAGGCGTCCCGTCATCATGCCTACATCAAACCTCGATGTCTCATAAGATGGAGAAAGTCCCCGTTGCTCTGGTTCAAACCACATCTGTAGCAAGTTAACCGGTACATCTTCAGAAGGATTCGCCTCGGTGTGGATGACACCCGTCCCCGCAGACATCCGCTGCACTTCACCAAATCCTGTTACCGCCACGTTGCCTAAATTGTCTTCATGACGCAGCTTGCCGCTGAGCACAACGGACACGATCTCCATGTCGCTGTGCGGATGTGCGCCGAATCCGCGCCGTGGTGCGACCGTATCATCATTACACACCCGCAGCGGTCCGAAGGCGGTATTGCCCACATCGTAATAATCACCGAACGAAAATACAAAGTTGGATTGCAACCAACCATGATCTTGACTGAATCGCGACTGTTTGGGAAATACATGGATCATACGGCAATCACCTCAAAATAGAAGTAGTTGCTCCGGCGGCGGATTGTCGCTCGTGTACCCAAGCAATGCCATCAAACTTTTGGCATTGCCAACACCGTGCCCGCCAGAGTTGTTATTAAAGATTACACAGATTTCGCCCGTGTCATGCAGCATATATTCCAAACGAACCATCCATTCAAGCAATTCTTGCTCTTGGTAATCATATAAATACCTCACCGTCCGCCAGTTCGATTCCCCACTAGCATTCCAGCCTGCGATGTTGCGGCCATGGAATCGCACAATCGTGCGCTCCGGGTGCGTAGGCACCGGCACAATCGGTACGGACGCAACGCCCGCCTGCGGCTCGTCACACACACTGTGGATCCAACCTTCACGTTCCATGAATGCTAACGTCAACGATCGAAAATCCGGCGCATACCAGCTGCGATGGCGAAACTCCAAGGCGAGCGGTACGTCATCGCCGATCCGTTCTCGGGTCTTGCGCAAGACGGCAATGTGTTCATGTGTGAAATCAAACCACGGTGGAAACTGGAACAAGATCGCTTTTAATTTCCCTGCGCTCCTCATGGGCTCGAAGGCTTCACGAAACGCGCGATAAACGCCTAGCGAGGGGTATTCTGTTAGCTTTTCTTTCCCGCCCGCTCCTTGTTGTGGACCGCGTTCATGACCCGTCATCGACTGATGCGCTTTCACGACAAACCCAAAATGATCCGGTGTATCTTCCACCCAGCTTTGGACCGTGGAGGCAGACGGAATTCCATAGAACGAGCTATCCACTTCCACCAAGGGGTAATGTCGGGCATAGACCGATAATTTCTTATTCGCCGGAATTCCAGCGGGATAGAGTGTGTCGTGATCTCCCCATCCTGCCAAGCCGATCCGTACGTTCTCCACGTCGTTTCACCGCCAAAACACAGATATTCTCATTCTAGCATACATCTCGCCCAAAAACCCTCGTCTGTTGAACCGTTTGATGTATAATATACGTTAGATTTGGATAAGGAGTGGTTGGATTGACGTTACGAATCGGTTTTATCGGGACAGGTTCCTTCGCTAAGAAACATGCCGCGATTGTTGCGCGCGACGAAGGCGTTCGTGTGGTTGCATTCTGCGGCACGTCACTGGAGAAAGCGCAGGCTGCAGCGGGTTTATTCCAAGACGCATCGGGGTATGCGAATATAGAGCAGATGTTTGAACAAGGGCGATTGGACGCCGTCTACATCTGCGTCCCCCCCATGGCCCACGGGGAGGCGGAACGCCAAGCGGTCGAGCGTAATATACCTTTCTTCATAGAAAAACCGATCGGCATTGATCTGAGTCTGCCTCAAGAGATCAAAGAGCGGGTCGCGGCGAAACAACTACTGACTTCCGTTGGTTACCACTTGCGCTACAAAGACACGGTCATTCAGACCAAGCAATTGCTTGAAGGGATGACGTTCGGTCTTGCAACGGGACATTGGATGGGCGGCATGCCACAGGTGTCTTGGTGGAGACGTCAGGACGGTTCAGGCGGACAATTCATCGAACAAACGACGCACCTCGTCGATTTCCTCCGCTATGCCGTTGGCGATATTGATGAGGTGCATGCGGTTTTTGCACAACGTGTGCTGCACGAGAAGTTCGAACACGTCAGCGTGGCCGATGTCGGCACCGTGACGATGAAGTTGAAGAACGGCGGAATCGCGAACATCGCCAACACGTGCTTGCTTCCCGCCGGGACCTCCAGTGTCGGGTTAAACTTCTATACGGACGGCGGCATCTTGAGTTGGAATCCGCAACGACTGGAATTCACGAGCGGGCCTAATCGTTCGGAGTGGACGGACAACACCGACCCTTATGTGCGCGAGAATGCCGCGTTCCTGCATGCGTTATGCACAGGTGATCGCTCGGGTATTCGTTCGGATTACGAGGATGCTTATCGTACACAGCTCGTCACCGTAGCCGCGTTGCAATCCGCACACAGCGGCTTGCCAGTAACGATTCAATATTGAACTTTACATACGGAGGTTTACCATGTCAGGTTTTGAGGCTTTTATTTTAGGGATTATTCAAGGCATCACCGAGTTTTTGCCGATCAGCAGCACGGGTCATCTTCTCCTGGGACGCCAAGCGTTCGGTTTGCAGGAAGCGGGATTGTTTCTGGATACGATGTTGCATGTGGGCACCTTGATTGCTGTGTTGTATTACTACCGGGAAGAACTGCTGCGCATCTTGCGCAATCCTTTCGGGAAGTTGACTGGCGTGCTCGTCGTAGGGACGATTCCTGCTGTCGTGCTCGGATTGGCGCTAAAAGATTACTTTGAGGAAATTTCGCAGAACGGATCGACTGTGGGATGGGAATTTTTGGTGACCGGTCTGTTCTTGTGGTTTTCTGACTCTATTAAGAATGGACACAAAAAGATGCAAGACATTTCTTACACGGATGCGCTTGTGATCGGTGTGTTTCAAGCGAGTGCGATTTTCCCTGCCATCTCGCGTTCTGGCTTAACGATCGTCGGAGGTCTGCTGCGAAAGCTGGATCGCGAGACGTCCGCTTACTTCTCTTTCCTGCTGTCTATTCCGGCGATTACCGGGGCCATCGTGCTGCAATCGCGGGCGTTGTTCGCAGGTCAAGTGGAGAACATTTCAGTGGGTGCGCTCATTATAGGCACGATCGCTTCCGCAATTTTTGGTTACATGGCTGTCAAATGGATGATCGATTTCCTCAAACGCGGTTCCCTCAAAATTTTCGCGATCTACGTTTGGGTGCTGGGTGTTATCATTCTTGTTGCACAAGGGCTGGGGATGTGGTAACGATGAATCACGGAAATCAAGGCATCAACCTCAAGACGGCCAAGAAAAAAGGCGAGTGGCTGGAGTTGCGGCTCCCGGATGGCTTGGCGGGCGTTCCGCTATCAGGCTTAATGCGGTTGTTGCCCGTGCCGCAGAAGTTGGCAGGTCGCTTGATCGCGACGAACGCGATTGTGCGACAAGGGGTACAGATGCGACTGAAGTTGTTCCCGAGGGAGCGTCCGGAGTTCGAAGCGGAATGGACAGACTTGAACGTGCTGTACGAGGATGACTTCACCTTGGTCGTCAACAAACCTGCCGGTGTGGAGGTGCATCCCAGTGCGAAGGGGCAGCGCGGCACGCTGGCGCATGCTGTCGCGGCGTACTACGAGAACACGAACCAAGCTTGCCGCGTGCGACACATTCATCGGTTGGATAAAGATACGACCGGTCCGGTATTGTATGCCAAGAACGAGTTGGCCCATTATACGTTCGATCAAGCGATGCGCGAGAAACGCATCGAGCGAATCTATGTTGCGCTGGTCGAAGGCGCACTGCAAGAGAAGAAGGGCGTCATCGATGCGCCCATCGGACAAGACCGCCACCACTCGACACGGCGGCGCGTCAGCGAGACCGGCGAGCATGCGGTCACGCGATACGAAGTGATCGAGCGATTCGCCGATCACTCAGTCGTGCGGCTGCGGCTGGAGACCGGCCGCACACACCAAATCCGAGTGCACCTCGCCCACCTCGGATACCCCATTGCCGGCGATGGCTTGTACGGTGGCCACCGCCCTTACATGCGCCGCCAAGCGTTGCATGGCGAGAAACTTGTCTGGCTGCACCCTTGGACAAGGGAACGCATGGAAGTGAAAGCACCACTTCCCGATGACTTGCACGCAGTGCTGCGCACACTGCGGGAACAACGCCCAGCGAAGCCATGATTACGCAATGGAAGCAGACATTCGCATTATGGCGGCGTCAACGGGTGAGTCGCACTTTCGCTCCCGGCACCGTCGTACGCGACCGTTACACGATCCTTGAACCCCTGGGTGAAGGGAGTTATGGTGTCGCTTACTTGTGCCGTATGATGCACATGATGCATACGGATCATCCACTGTGTGTGCTTAAGCGCATCCACCCGCTGCGCGGCGGCGCGGTGCGGCGGCAAGCGCTTCTGATCCAAGAAACACGGATGCTGTCACGACTTCAACACCCTGCGATTCCGGCGTTATACGAACATTTTGACCATAGAGGATTTCCTTGCTTTACCATGTCTTTCGCCCCAGGCACGAGTTTGGAGCGCATGTTGTTTGTGGACGAACGAGTCTTCACGCCATCCGAGTCACTGGCGATGCTGCTTCGCATCTTGGATATTGTGGCTTATGTGCACAGTCAAGGTGTCGTTCATCGTGATATCCGCATCGGGAATGTGATTATAGATGGGGACGACGTCCACCTGATTGACTTTGGTTTGGCACGCGAGTTGGGTGCAGGTCAAACGATGGAAGACCGTGTTGAAACCATATCGGACGATGACCCCACCGAGAAACAACTGCGCCGTGCGCTAAGCTTCACGAGTGATTTCTATGGTCTGGGACATCTATTGTTATTCATGTTATACAGCGGGTACGCCAAAGAAGGAATAGAACGCGGTTGGGAAGAAGAACTCACCAATCTGCATCCGCAAACAAGAAGACTGCTCCGCCGCATGTTGCAAGCCGAACAGCCGTATACGCACATCCGCGATGTCATCGCTGACGCCACGTCTGCTTGGGAAGCCGTTCATTCATAGATTAACTGCTGGAATGCTTCTTGCTCTTGTAGTATCCGTGTCCGTACTTGTTATGCGGTGGCGCGCTCCCATATTTGGGCTTGTAGTGAGAATCGCTACTGTATTTTTTTCCGTACAATGGACCACCGTGAGACCCATAATGCTTCTTGGAAGAGAATGAAGAAAGCAGCTTGCCCAATAAACTTCTTAACATCCATAACGCCTCCTCATGGGGTTATCATCTTATCCTTCCACTACGTGTAGCCCCCAACGATGGTTTCAGCGATCTCTTTTTGTTGCTCTAGATTTGAAGTTACCTATGCTGTTGCTTACAATGATAACGAATGGGAATACACCATTGCAGCATTCCATATGAGGAGGAAACGAACCGATGTCTGTTTACAATTTTAAGGCAGAGAACATTCGAGGCGAGGAAGTAAGCCTGTCTGATTATCAAGGCAAGACGCTGCTTATTGTCAATACCGCAAGCAAATGCGGATACACCCCACAATACAAGGGACTTCAAGGGCTCTATGAACAATACAAAGATCAAGGTTTCGAAATTCTTGGCTTCCCTTGCAACCAATTCGGTTCTCAAGAGCCAGGAACGGAAGAAGACATTGCGCAGTTTTGTGAACTCAACTATGGCGTGAGCTTCCCCATGTTTGCTAAGGTGAACGTGAATGGGGACGAACAACACCCACTGTTTAAGCACCTTTCCCATGAAGCGCCGGGGTTGCTCGGCACGAAGTCGATCAAATGGAATTTCACCAAGTTTCTTGTCGATCGCGATGGCAATGTGGTGAAGCGATATGCGCCAGCGGACACACCTGATAGCATCGCCAAAGAATTGCAACCGTATTTAGCAGACGCTAAGGAGTAATCGTGTGGATCGTCACGCGCTCTGGATGTGAATACACATTCATAGAACCCCCGCGAATGAAACCAATGGCTGTAATGTTTAAATCGCGTGCGAGCTCGATAGCGAGCGTGGTCGGTGCTGACTTGGACAATACGAGGCCAGCACCGATTTTCGCTACTTTGAGCAACACCTCTGATGAGATACGCCCGCTAAATGCGATGATCGCATCTTTGGTGGGAACGTTATTTCGCAAGCAAAACCCGTAAATTTTATCCAGCG